>NZ_MECK01000255.1 GCF_014596465.1 Streptomyces sp. CBMA123
GAGGGCGCGCAGGAGCGCGGGGACCTCGTCGGTGCGGGCCCGCAGGGCGGCCGCGTCGACCCGGATCGGGACGACGGCGGCGTGCTCGCTGCGCAGCGCGGTGGCGAACAGCGCCAGGCCGGCCTCACGAGTGAGCAGCGGGACGCCCTGCGCTGCCATGCGATTGCGGTTCAGCTCCAAGAGGTGCTCGCCCAGGCCGGCGCCGACGTCCCACATGCCGTAGGCCATCGAGGTGGCGGGCAGGCCGGCGGCGCGGCGGTGGACGGCGAGGGCGTCGAGGAAGACGTTCGCGGCCGCGTAGTTGCCCTGCCCGGCGGTCAGGACCAGGCCACCGGCCGAGGAGAACATCACGAAGGCGGCCAGATCCAGGTGGCTCGTCAGCTCATGCAGGAACCACGCGCCGTCGGCCTTCGGGGCCAGCACAGCGTCCATCCGCTCAGGCGTGAGCGCACCCACCAGACCGTTGTCACCCACGCCCGCGGCGTGGACCACGGCCGACAGCCCCGGGATCACATCGACCAGAGCAGCGACCGCGTCGCGGTCCGCCATGTCACAGGCGCGGACGTCGACGGCCGCGCCGACGGCGGACAGCTCCGCCACCAGCTCCGTCGCGCCAGGAGCCTCCAGGCCGCGACGGCTCGTCAACACCAGACTCCGCACACCACACTCGGCCACCAGGTACCGCGCCACGACGGCCCCCAGGCCACCCGTACCACCGGTGATCAGCACCGTGTCCTCCGCGCCGACCGGGACCGGACCCTCCGGCAACGGAAGACGGCCCAGCCGCGGCACGTGAACGGCCCCGCCGCGCACGGCCGACTCCGGCTCCGCGGTGACGACCACCTCCCCGTCCGTGTCCAGCAGCCCGAAGCGCCCCGGGTTCTCCGCCTGCGCGGCCCGCACCAGACCCCACACCGGAGCCTGCGCCAGATCCACCGGCTCACCCGCACCCACCGCCACCGCACCCCGCGTCACCACCACCAGACGCGACGCCGCGAACCGCTCCTCCACCAACCACACCTGAAGGACCGCCAACACCGCGTCGACGTTCACGCGAACACCGCTCGGAACGTCCTCGGGGCTCACGAAGGCGCCACAGTCCAGGACCACGGTCCCGGGGACCGGGCCCTCGGCGGGCAGGGCGTCCCAGTGCGCCCAGGAGTCCTCTGCGGCAGCCGAGTTGGACAGCTCCGCCCACTCGATGCCGTACAGCGGGTCGACCGAACCCAGCTGCTCCGCCGACACCGCCCTCCCCACCATCGACGCCACGGCCAGCACCGGCCCGCCCGCCGGATCGGCGAGGTGGAGCCGCAGCCCACCCCCGTCGAGCCGGAGGATCCGCACCCGCACCGCCGAGGCACCGACGGCGGACAGCCTCACGCCGGTCCACGCGAACGGGATCATGGTCTCGCGCTCGCCGCCGCCGGCCAGGATCGCGGCGTGCATGGCGGCGTCGAGCAGCGCCGGGTGCACACCGAAGCCGTCGGCCGCCACGCCCTCCGGCAGCGCGACCTCGGCGAACAGCTCGTCGCCGCGCCGCCAGGCCGCGCGCAGGCCCTGGAAGACCGGACCGTAGCCGAAGCCGGCCTCCGCCATCCGCTCGTACGCACCCTCCACCGGCAACGCCTCCGCACCGACCGGCGGCCACACGTCGAAGGACTCGGCCTCCACCGCTTCGCCGACGGCCAGCGAACCGGCCGCGTGCTGCACCCACCCGGCGTCCGGGTCCCCGTCCAGGCGGGAGTGGACGGTGACCGCGCGCCGCTCCGAGGCGTCCGGGCCACCGACCCGTACGTGCAGTTGGACGGCGCCGTGCTCGGGCAGCACCAGCGGTGCGGCCAGCGTCAGTTCCTCCAGCAACTCGCACCCGGCCTCGGTCGCGGCCCGCAGGGCCAGTTCGACCAGTGCCGCGCCCGGGACGAGGACGGTGTCCAGGACCTGGTGGTCGGCCAGCCACGGGTGGGACTCCAGCGACACCCGGCCGGTGAGGAGGAACCCGTCCGTGTGGGACAGGTCGACGGCGGCGCCGAGCAGCGGGTGCGCGAAGGCGCCCACGCCGACCGCGCCCAGGTCCCCGGTCGGGGTCGTCGCGTCGAGCCAGAACCGACGGTGCTGGAACGCGTAGGTGGGCAGGTCCACCGTCCGGGCGCCGGTGCCGGCGAAGAGGACGGACCAGTCCACCTCGGCCCCGGCCGTGTGCAGCCGGCCGAGCGCGCCGACCAGGCTCGCCTGCTCGCCCCGGTCCGTGTGCAGGGCGGGCACGACGCACGTGCCGGTGCCCGTCGGGTCGTCCAGGACGCCCCGCACCAGGCCGGACAGGACGGCGTCGGGGCCGAGTTCGAGGTAGCGGCGGACGCCCGCGGCCTCCAGCGTGCGGATGCCGTCGGCGAAGCGGACGGCCTCGCGGGCGTGGCGCACCCAGTACTCGGGCTCCTGGAGGCCTTCGGCCAGTGCGCCGGTGAGGTTGGAGACGACGGGAATCGACGGCGCATGGTACGTCAGCCCGTCGAGAACGGTACGGAAGTCCGCCAGCATCGGGTCCATCAGCGGGGAGTGGAACGCGTGCGAGACCCGCAGCCGCGTGGTCCGGCGGTCGGCGAAGTGCGCCGCGATCTCCGAGACGGCCTCCTCCGTGCCGGAGACGACCACGGAGGTCGGGCCGTTGACGGCCGCGATCGACACGAACTCACCCAGCAACGGCAGGACTTCGTCCTCCGTCGCCTGCACCGCCAGCATCGCGCCACCCGCCGGCAGCGCCTGCATCAGCCGACCGCGAGCGGCCACCAGCGCGCAGGCGTCCGCCAGCGAGAACACCCCGGCGACATGCGCGGCCGCGACCTCACCGATCGAGTGCCCGGCCACGAACTCCGGCCGCACACCCAGCGATTCGACCAGCCGGTAGAGCGCCACCTCGACCGCGAACAACCCGGCCTGGGCGTACTCCGTCCGGTTCAACAGCTCCGCGTCCGCACCCCACACGACGTCCCGAACCGGAACCTCCAGCGCCGCGCACACCTCGTCGAAGGCCCGCGCGAACACCGGGAAGCGTTCGTACAACTCCCGGCCCATCCCGAGCCGTTGCGAGCCCTGCCCGGAGAACAGGAACGCCGTCGCCCCACCCGCCCGGGCGGACGAGACGGTCGCGCCGGGGACGAGTTCACCCCGGCTCAGCGCGTCCAGTCCGACCAGCAGCTCCGCCCGGTCCGCGCCGAGCAGCGCCGCGCGGTGCTCCAGTGCCGGCCGCGTCGCGACCAGCGAGTGGGCGACGTCCAGGGCGTCGAGCTCCGGGCGCGCGCCGACGAAGGCCGCGAGCCGCTCGGCCTGCACCCGCAGGGCCTCCGGCGTCGCCGCGGCGAGCAGCCACGGCAGCGTGCCCAGGTCCCTTCCACCATCGGCGGGTTCGGCCACCGCTTCGGGCCCCTGCTCGACGATCACGTGCGCGTTGGTCCCGCTGATCCCGAAGGCGGACACACCCGCCCGGCGCGGACGGCCGGTCGCCGGCCAGTCCCTGGCATCGGCCAGCAGCTCGACCGCACCCTCCGACCACTCGACGTGCGGCGAGGGCCGGTCGATGTGCAGCGACCGCGGAAGCACCCCGTGCTGCATCGCCAGCACCATCTTGATCACGCCGGCCACACCGGCAGCGGCCTGCGCGTGCCCGATGTTCGACTTGATCGAGCCCAGCAGGAGCGGGAGTTCACGGTCCTGGCCGTAGGTCGCCAGGACCGCCTGCGCCTCGATCGGGTCGCCCAACGTGGTGCCCGTGCCGTGGGCCTCGACGGCGTCGACGTCCGCCGGGGACAGCCCGGCGCTCGCCAGCGCCTGGCGGATCACCCGCTGCTGCGACGGACCGTTCGGCGCCGAGAAGCCGTTGCTCGCGCCGTCCTGGTTGACGGCGGTGCCGCGGATCACCGCAAGCACCCGGTGACCGAGCCGCTCCGCGTCGGAGAGCCGCTCCACGAGCAGCACCCCGACGCCCTCCGACCAGCCCACACCGTCCGCCGCGCCCGCGAACGCCTTGCAGCGGCCGTCCGCCGACAGCCCCCGCTGCCGCGAGAACTCGATGAACATGCCCGGCGTGGACATCACCGTCGCGCCGCCCGCCAGGGCCAGCGAGCACTCACCGCTGCGCAGCGCCTGGACCGCCAGGTGCAGGGCGACGAGGGACGACGAGCACGCGGTGTCCACGGTCACCGCCGGGCCCTCCAGGCCCAGCGTGTAGGACACCCGGCCGGAGACGACGCTGCCACCGCTGGTGCCCGAGGGGTTCGTGTTGAGCGCGTAGTCGTGGTACATGACGCCCGCGAAGACGCCCGTCCGGCTGCCGCGCAGGGACAGCGGGTCGATGCCCGCCCGCTCCACGGCCTCCCACGAGGTCTCCAGCAGGAGCCGCTGCTGCGGGTCCATGTAGAGGGCCTCGCGCGGGGAGATCCCGAAGAAGCCGGGGTCGAAGTCGCCGGCGTCGTGGAGGAAGCTGCCGTGGCGGGTGTAGCTGTGGCCCTCCTTGCCGGGCTCAGGGTCGTAGAGGTGCTCGATGTCCCAGCCGCGGTCGGTCGGCAGTCCGGTGACGGTGTCGACGCCGTCCACCAGCAGCCGCCACAGCTCCTCGGGCGTGGCCGCGCCGCCGGGGTAGCGGCAGGCCATGCCGACGATCGCGATCGGCTCGTCGGAGGTGTGCGGACGGACGTCGGTGCCGGTCCTCGGCGTCGCCTCCGTGCCCGCGCCGGCCAGGTCGAGGAGGTGCTCCGCGACGGCCCGCGCGTTGGGGAAGTCGAAGGCGAGCGTGGCGGGCAGGCGCAGGCCGGTGCGCTTGTTGAGGCGGTTGCGCAGGTCGGTCGCGGCGAGGGAGTCGAAGCCGAGCTCCTGGAACGCGCGCTCGGGCGCGATGGCCTCGGCGGAGGCGTGGCCGAGCACGGCGGCGACCTCCGTCCGCACGAGGTCCAGCGCCAGGCGCCGGCCCTCGCTCTCACCCAGCCCGGCGAGTCGCTTGGCCAGGCCCGTCCCGGCCGCGCGGCCGCGCGCCGCGCCGCCCGAGCGGTCGCGAGCGGCACGACGAGAAGATCACCGTGTACGTCTCCGCCGAGGAGCTCATGGACCTGGAGCACGCCCGGCTGGTGCTGCGCGGCGAGCACGGCCTGGCCGTGGACCGCGGGCGGATAGTCCGGGAGGCCATCGCGGTCGTCCTGGCGGACCTGGAGCAGCGCGGCGAGGCCTCGATCCTGGTCCGGCGGCTGCGCGGCCGGTAGGGCGCCCGCAGGGGCGTGCCGGGGCCGGGCCCGAGGGCCGTGGGCGGCGTGTCGGCCGCTCCCGGGCGGGGCGGCCGGTGCGGTCGGGCGAAGATGGACCGTCATGCCGAGCACCGTCGAACCAGCCGCCAGCGCCGCGAACGCCACCGAGGAGGAGTCCCGGGGCGGCTTCCGGGTACGGCTGGACAACTTCGAGGGCCCCTTCGACCTGCTGCTCGGCCTGATCGCCAAGCACAAGCTGGACGTCACCGAGGTGGCACTGGCCACCGTGACGGACGAGTTCCTGGCGCACATCCGGGCGATGGGCCCGGACTGGGACCTGGACGCGGCGACCGAGTTCCTGGTGGTGGCCGCCACCCTGCTCGACCTCAAGGCCGCCCGGCTGCTGCCGGTGGCCGAGGTCGAGGACGAGGCGGACCTCGCCCTGCTGGAGGCGCGCGACCTGCTGTTCGCCCGGCTGTTGCAGTACCGGGCGTACAAGCGGGCGGCGGCGCTGTTCGGCGAGCGCTGGGCGGCCGAGCTGCTGCGACGGCCCCGGACCGTCGGGCTGGAGCCCCGGCACGCGGCGCTGCTGCCCGAGGTGGTCATCACCATCGGGCCGGAGCGGCTCGCCCAGCTGGCGGCCAAGGCCATGGAGCCCAAGCCGAAGCCCGTGGTGTACGTGGACCACATCCACACCCCGCCGGTGAGCGTGCGCGAGCAGGCCGCGCTGGTGGCCGGGCTGCTCACCGGCCTCGGCGAGGCCTCCTTCCAGCAGCTGGTCGCGGACGCGCCGGACACCATGGTGGTGGTCGCCCGCTTCCTGGCGCTGCTGGAGCTGTACCGGGAGCGGGCGCTGGCCTTCGAGCAGCCGGAGGCGCTCGGCGAGCTGCGGGTGCGCTGGGTGGCCGAGGAGGGCCGGGGCGCGGTCGAGGTGACGGACGAGTTCGACCGGCCCGCCGGCGAGGCGGAGCGATCCCAGGAGGAGGACGGGCGGCGATGAGTGGCGGGAACGACGGCGGGCGGCCGGTGCGCCGCCCGCTCGGGCTGCCGGGGCGGCCGCGGGCCGAGGAATGGCTGGAACCGGCCTTCGAGCTGCTGCCGGACCAGCCGACGGGGCCGGGGCCCGTGGCGGCGCGGGGGCCCGTGGCGGTGCCGGAGCCTGCGGCGGTGCCGGGGCTCGTGGCGGAGCCGGCGGACGGCGAGCCCCGGGTGGTGCACCAGAAGTCGGCCCCGTCGACTTCCGGTGCGCAGGAGCCCGTCGGGCCGGGTCTGAAGGCCGAGCTGGAGGCGATCCTGATGGTCGTCGACGAGCCGGTCGGGGAGGACCGGCTGGCCGGAGTGCTGGAGCGGCCCCGGGCCGAGGTGGCCGGAGCGCTGCGCGAGCTGGCCGCCGAGTACGCCGCCCAAGGACGCGGTTTCGACCTGCGGCAGGTGGCCGGCGGCTGGCGGTTCTACAGCCGGGACACCTGTGCCGGGGCCGTCGACCGCTTCCTGCTGGACGGCCAGCAGGCCCGGCTGACCCAGGCCGCGCTGGAGACCCTGGCGGTGGTCGCCTACCGGCAGCCGGTGTCCAGATCGCGGGTCTCCGCCGTCCGTGGTGTGAACTGTGACGGCGTGATGCGTACCCTGGTACAGCGAGGACTGGTGGAAGAGGCCGGATCCGAGCCCGAAACAGGTGCGATCCTGTATCGGACGACGAACTACTTCCTGGAACGGATGGGGCTCCGCGGCTTGGATGAGCTGCCGGAGCTCGCTCCCTTCCTGCCCGAGGTCGACGACGTGGAAGCGGAGTCCCTGGAGGGCACGATGATCGCGGAGGCGGTCGCCGCCGCTGTCGCGCAGGCCGCGGACGGCAGCGGCGAGGCCGATCGGGCAACGCCTGGTCGGTAGGGGGAGGTGAGGTCGGCCGAAACGACCGCACATCCCAGACGGAACGACGTACGGACACTTTGATGCGTAGCAGTGGCAACGGCAGGAACGGCAGCGGCGGCGGCAGCGGCAGCGGTCGCGGCGGACAGGGCGGGGGTCGGGGCGGCTCCTACGGCGGCAGCGGCGGCGGTCGGGGCGGCTCGGGTTCGGGCTCGGGCTCCGGCTCGCGCGGCGGCTCGTACGGCGGCGGTTCGTACGGTGGCGGCTCGGGCTCCGGCTCGGGTTCGCGTGGCGGTTCGTACGGCGGTGGCTCGGGCTCCGGTTCGGGTTCGCGCGGCGGCTCGTACGGCGGCGGTTCGGGCTCCGGCTCCGGCTC
>NZ_MECK01000256.1 GCF_014596465.1 Streptomyces sp. CBMA123
GTCGGTCAGCTCCCGGTCCAGGCCGGCCACCAGGGTCTCCAGCCAGGACCGCACCGTCTCCGGGTCGAACAGGTCGGCGTCGTACTCGGCCAGGCCCTCGTAGCCGTCCGCGTCCGGGGCGAGGAGCAGCAGGAGGTCGGAGCGGTTCGAGGGGCCCGGCACGTCCTCGATCTCGGCGGTGAGGCCGGGGAGGTCGAGGGCGATGGTCGGGGTGCTCTGCACGGTGAGCAGCACCTGCGGGTACGACTCCGGCAGCCGGACGCCGCGCTCGCGCAGCTGTTCGACCAGCTGGCCGAACGGCACCGTGGCGTGGTCCAGGGCGGTGGCGATCGCCCGCCCGGCCGCGTCCACCAGCGCCCCGAAGCCGCCCGGGAGGCGGGTGGGCAGCCGGATCGGCAGGCCGAAGGTGAGCAGGCCGACGACCTGCTCGTCGACCGGCCGGGTGCGGTTGGCGTGGGAGAGCACCACCAGGGTCTCCGCCGCCCCGGTCAGCTCGCCCAGCAGCCGGGCGTAGCCGGCCAGGAACACGGCCGAGGCGGTGGTGGAGCGTCCGGCGGCGTAGCGGTGCACCGCGTCGGCCAGTGCCGCCGGGACGCGGAGGCCGGCCGTGCCGCCGCGCCCGGAGCGCTGCTCGGGGCGCGGCCGGGCGGTGGGCAGTTCGACGGTCAGCGTGGTGCCGCCGAGGACCTCGGTCCAGTGGTCGAGGGCCTCGGCGACGGCGGCCGGGGTGACCACGGTCCGCTCCCAGCAGGCGTGGTCGGTCATCCGGCCGGGGGCCGGCAGCCGCCGGCCGTCCGCGCGGTACAGCGTGCCCAGGTCGGCCAGCAGGGTGGCCAGTGACCAGCCGTCGATCACGATGTGGTGGAGCGTCAGCAGCAGGACCCAGGTGTCATCGGCCGAGCGCAGCAGCCGGGCGCGCAGCAGCCGGGCGCCGTCCAGGTCGAAGGCCAGGGCGCCCTCCGCCCGGGCGGCCTCGGCGAGCGCCGCGTCCCGGGCGGCGGGGGCGAGCGCCCGCAGGTCGTCGAGCGGCAGGTCGACCGGGGTGTTCGGCATGACCTGCTGGAGCAGGCCGAGGTCGGTGTCCCGGTAGCGGGTCCGCAGGCTCTCGTGGCGGTCGGTCAGCGCCGTCAGCGCGGCGGCCAGCCGCTCGGGGTCCAGCGGGCCGCGCAGGGTGATGCGCTGGCTGATGTTCCACACCGCCGGGTCGGCGGAGCGGCCGTGGGTCCGGTGCAGGCGGCGTTGCGCCAGCCCGGCCGGCGCGGCGCCGAGCGCCGTGCCGGAGTCGGTCAGGACGGCCAGCAGCCGTGCCCGGTGGGCTCGGACGAGGCCGGCCACCTCCTCGTCCAGCGCGCCGGGCGGGGCCAGGTAGCCGAGCCGGTCGCCGGTGGTGCGCAGCACGATGTCACGTTCGCCGAGCAGCCGGACCAGCCGGTCCCAGGCCTGGTCGGCCGTGGGCGCGGCGGCGGTCACAGGGTGCCCTCCTCGTAGGCGGGGGCCGGACGGTGGTCGGCGGCCGGGCGGTGGGCGGCCATCGCCCGGATGGTGGGGCGGCGGAAGAAGTCCAGCACGCCGATCCGCAGCCCGGTCGCCTCGCGGACCCGGTTCAGCAGCCGGGTGGCGGCCAGCGAGTGGCCGCCGAGGTCGAAGAAGGAGGTCTCCACGCCCGCGGGGCGGCCGAGTTCCTCCTCCCACAGCCGTTGCACGGTGCGTTCCAGCTCGGTGGCCGGGGCGACGGCGGCCAGGCCGGCGCCCAGCGGCAGCGGCTGTGGCAGGGCATCGGCGTCGAGCTTGCCGTTCGTGGTGAACGGCAGCGCCTCGACCGCGGCCCAGAGCCCCGGCACCATGTGCTCGGGCAGCAGGTCGGCCAGCTGGTCGCGGACCCGGGGCAGGTCGGCGGCCGCGCACTGCACGTACCCGGCGAGCGTGGTGCCCGTCGGGGTACGGCGTGCCGTCACGGCCGCGCCGCGCACGCCGGGCACGGTCCGCAGCACGGTCTCGACCTCGCCCGGTTCGACCCGGTAGCCGCGCACCTTGACCTGGCGGTCGGCCCGGCCGAGGTACTCCAGGGTGCCGTCCGGGCGCCAGCGGCCGAGGTCGCCGGTGCGGTAGCGGCGGCCTTCCGGGGTGTCGGTGAAGACGGCGGCGGTCTCCTGCGGCCGGCCGTGGTAGCCGAGCCCGACCTGGACGCCGAGCACGTGGATCTCACCGACCGCGCCGGCCGGGGTCGGGCGCCCGGCGGGGTCCAGCAGCACGATCCGGTTGCCCGGGACGGGGCGGCCGATCGCCACGTGGTCCGGTCCGTCCGGCCCGGCCTCGCCGACCGTGACCCCGTGGGTCTCGGTGGGGCCGTAGTGGTTCAGCAGCCGGCAGCCGGGGTTGCGGGCCAGGAAGGCCCGCAGTGCGGGGGTGAGCAGCAACTGCTCGCCGCCCTGGACCAGTTCGCGCAGGTGGGGCACCGGTTCCTCGCCGAGGGCCTCGACCAGCGCGGCCAGCGGGGTGTACGGCAGGTGCAGCCGCTCGGCCCGGGTGGCCCGGACGACGGCGGCCAGCGCGGTGATGTCGTAGCGGGTCTCCTCCTCGATCAGCAGCAGGGTGCCGCCGCCGGCCAGGGTGGTCAGCACCTCCTGGACGCTGACGTCGAACCCGCAGGAGGCGTACTGCAGGGTGCGGGCGGCCGGGTGGCCCGCGAGGTTCCAGGTCAGGAACGAGGCCAGGCCGAGGGTGTGCATCAGCACGCCCTTGGGCCGGCCGGTGGAGCCGGAGGTGTACAGCAGGTACGCGGCGGCCCGCGCCGAGGGGACGGGCAGCGGCGGCAGTTCGACGGCCGGCGCCCCGGATTCCCCGCCGGTGTGGACGGTCGGCAGCGTGATGCCCATCAGGTCCGTGCCCGGGGCGGTGAGCAGCACGGCCGGTGCGGCGTCCGCGGCGATCAGCCGGCAGCGCTCCGCGCCCTGCACCGGGTCGATCGGCACCAGGACGGCGCCCAGCCGCAGGACGGCCAGCAGCGCGGCCACCTGGTCCACCGAGCGCGGCAGCA
>NZ_MECK01000257.1 GCF_014596465.1 Streptomyces sp. CBMA123
GCAGCTCCAGGAGGGCGGCGGCGAGCGCGAAGCGGTCCAGCCGGTGCCGGTGGGCGAAGGCGCCGAGGTACTGCTCGTCGGCCGGCCACCAGACCTCGGCCTCCAGTTCGCGCAGCTGCTCCTGCCAGCGCCGGTCCAGGCCCGCGTCGGGGTGGCGGCGGCCCTCGGCGGCGATCAGGTCCACCGCGAGTGCCAGGTGGACGGGCTTCAGCCCGCGCCGCACCACCCGCACCAGGTCGGCCGGGCGCCATCCGGCGGACCAGCAGCGGCCCACCGCGGTGTCCGCGTAGCCGAGCAGCGCCCGGCTGACGGCCGGCCACTGCCCGGCCGAGGCGGCCAGCAGCGAGGCCCCGGTGTCCAGGGCGAGGTCCAGTGCGTCGTCGGGGGCGGTGAGCACCGAGCGCACCGCCTGCTCCAGCAGCGGCCCGGCGTTCCCGTCGCCCTGCTGCGCGCGCTTGCCCACGGTGTGTCCCTGCTCTCCTCGACGGCCCGGGCTCTGCTCGACGGCCCGGCCCCTCCGGCCCATGATGCCGGAGGGGGCGAGGCGAAACGTCTACCGCTCGATGGCCTTGGCCATGATCTCCGGCACACGGTCCAGCAGCTTGGCGGCCGCCAGCCGGATGCCGAGGGTGGCGACCAGGGCGCCGTAGAGCGGGCCGAGCGGCAGCAGCGGCCAGGTCGGTCCGTCCGAGGTCAGCGCCCACAGCAGGTAGCCGCCGACCGGCAGGGCGAGCACCGCGACGCCGAGCATCGAGCCGAACTGGTTGAGCAGGATCAGCCCGCCCTGCCCGGGGGCGGCGTTGCGCATCGGGTTGCTGTCGGCCGGCATGGTGTACGGCGCGAGCACGCTGAACACCGAGCCGAGCGCGATGCCGCAGCCGAGCACCGCCAGCGCCAGGCCGATCGCGGACGGCAGCCCGGCCCAGTCGCCGGTGGCGGCGGCCAGCACCAGCCCGAGCACCAGCGCGACCGGGACGGCGTACGACAGCACCGCGTACGCCCGGCCGCGCAGCTCGTCCCGGGCGTCGGCCGGGGTGCGCAGGGTGGCGGCGACCATCCAGAACGCCGAGCCGTCCATGCCGAACAGGTTGAGCATCTGCAGCCCGAGGAAGCTCCCGGTCATCGCCAGCAGGTAGACGCTGGACCAGCCCTGGACCACCGACAGCAGGCAGATCACCAGGGTCATCCCGACGCTGGTGAACAGCGCGGCCTTGGCCCGGGGCTCGCGCCAGGCGTACCGCAGGTGGCGCTGCATCACCGCGCCGGTGCGGCCCTGGGGCAGGAAGCGCCAGCCGGGGGTGTTCTGCACCCCGCGGGCCACCTCCAGGGTGGAGGAGTCGGCGGTCACCATCAGCTGCTGCAGGCTGGCGCGCCACCAGCGCAGCAGCAGGACGAGCAGCACGGCGGCCGCGGCCAGCTGGAGCAGCGCCACGGCGTACTCGCCCTCGCCGACGCTGCGGGGGGCGTCCGCCGCGCTGATCGGCGGGATCCAGCGCAGCACCGCGGCGATCGGCTTGAGCGGGCTGAGGTCGAGGTCCTTGTCGTGCTGACGGCCGAAGATGCTCTGCGAGCCGACGTTGGCGGCCTGGACGAGCAGGGCGAAGGCCAGTCCGCCGAAGATCGCGAAGTCCTTGCCGCGCCGGCTGGAGAGCATCCGGGCGTTCCCGGCCGCGACCGCCCGGGACAGTGTGACCAGGCAGAGCAGCGCGAGCGGCACGGCGACCACCGCGGTGGCGGCCGAGGCGCCGCCGTTCGCGCCGGACAGCACCGCGCCGGTCACCAGCACCAGGCTGATCAGCGGGCCGGGCCCGATCAGCGCGGCCAGCAGGGAGCCGCGCAGCAGCGGGCCGGGCCGCAGCGGCAGCATGGTGAGCCTGGTCGGGTCGGAGCTCTCGTCGCTGGAGAACAGGAACAGCGGCAGTGCGGCCCAGCCCAGGGTGACCACGCCGAGCAGCATCACCCCGGTGTTCCCGGAGCCGGCGTAGCGCCCGTTCAGCATCGCCATGC
This sequence comes from Streptomyces sp. CBMA123, assembly GCF_014596465.1. Lineage (GTDB taxonomy): Bacteria > Actinomycetota > Actinomycetes > Streptomycetales > Streptomycetaceae > Kitasatospora. Next base: position 2,008 of record NZ_MECK01000257.1, read on the forward strand.
CGAAGGCCAGGCCGGCCGCGAGGGCCAGGCCGAGGACGCCGCCGATGACGTACACGGCGGTCCGGCCGGGGCTGCGGCGCAGCCCGTTGCGCAGCAGTCGCAGCTTGAGGGCCACCAGGCCGCGGACCACCGTCCGCCCGTCGGGCACCGCGGCGGTCGTCACCGGGCGCTCCCGCCGCCGAGCCAGCCGAGGGCCTGGCCGTCGTCCTCGCGGACGCCGATCAGCTCCAGGAAGGCCTCGTGCAGGCTGCGGGCGCCGCGGACGGAGTCCAGCGGGCCCTGGGCGATCACCCGGCCCGCGTTGATCACGGCCACCCAGTCGCAGAGCTGCTCGACCAGTTCCATCACGTGGCTGGAGAAGACCACCGTGGAGCCGGCCGCCGCGTACCGCTTGAGCACGCCGCGGATGGTCTGGGCGGAGACCGGGTCGACGCCCTCGAAGGGCTCGTCCAGGAACAGCACGTCGGGGTTGTGCAGCAGCGCGGCGGCCAGGCCGATCTTCTTGCGCATGCCGGTGGAGTAGTCGGCGACCAGCTTGTCGGCGTCCCGGCCGAGGTCCAGGACGGCCAGCAGTTCCTCGGCGCGGCGGTCCACCTCGGTGGCGGGCAGGCCGCGCAGCCGGCCGGTGTACTGGAGCAGTTCGCGCCCGCTGAGCCGCTCGAACATCCGCAGGCCCTCGGGCAGGATGCCGATCCGGGCCTTGACCGTGACCGGGTCGGCCCACACGTCGGTGCCGTGCACCAGCACGGTGCCCTGGTCGGGCCGGAGCAGGCCGGTGATCATGGACAGCGTGGTGGTCTTGCCCGCGCCGTTCGGCCCGACCAGGCCGATGAACCCCCCGGCGGGCAGTTCCAGGCTGAGCCCGGCGACGGCGGCCTGGCCGCCGAAGTGCTTCCACAGTCCTTGGATGCTGACGGCGGACGGGGCGTCCGGTCCGGTGCGGCCGGTCGGGGTCGGTTCGGAGGGCGACGGTGCTGACGCCATGGCGGCCTTCTGTCTGTGGTCGTGGGCGGACGTACGGATGCTCGGGCGATTGCTCCGGAGCCCAGCGTGTCACCGCCCGTACGGGCTGTCGCCCGCTTTGAGCATCCCCTGAGCGTGTCCGCCGAACGGGTGGCGCGCCCGGCGGCCGGCCTCCGGCAGCTGCCGGTCCGATTCGGCAACTACTCAGTTCCGTTGTTCGTCCTGCACTATGAGGAACAGTGAGCGCGGGGGTGCCGTGGCGCCGGGAGGTGGCGGATGTCCGTTCAACCGTGGGGCGAGTCCCGTCCCGCCGATCGGTACGGCCAGGGGCCGGGGGTCGGCGGCTGGCAGCCCGCGCCGTCCCCGCAGGCGGCGATGCGGGCGAGCCATGCGGACCGGGACCGGACGGTGGACGTGCTGAAGGCCGGGTTCGCCGAGGGCCGGCTGTCCGCAGAGGAGTACGGGCAGCGCCACGAGGCCGCGGCCCGGGCGGTCACCTACGGCGAGCTGGCCGTGTTGGTGGCCGATCTGCCGTCCGGGCCGATGCCGGCGCCGGTCCAGGCCGCGCAGCCGGTCCCGGCGACGTTCCTGGCGCCGCCGCCGCCGTTGCCGCAGGCCCGGCCGACCAGCGTGCTGGCGGTGGTCTCCCTGGTGTGCAGCCTGACCTTCGTCATGGCGGTGCCCGCGGTGGTGACCGGCCACATCGCCCGCGCGCAGATCCGGGAGCGCAACATGGACGGGGACTGGGCGGCCGTCCTCGGGCTGGTGCTCGGCTACCTGGGCAGCTCGTTCTGGTTCCTGATGATCCTGCTGGCCTTCGCCTAGGGTCCGTCCTCGAACCCCGGGACCCGCCCGGTCCGCGGACCGCCGCCGTGGGTACGGTGTTCGCTCCCCGTCACCGGCTCGATCCGGTCCCGCCGTCGATGTCCACCCACCATCGACCGGCGGGGGAGTGCCTGCCGCGTCCGCACCGTCGATGTGACCGCGCAGAAGCCGACAGGGCATGATCAGGTGACGTGCCCCGTCCGACGAACCGAGCTGACCCGAAGGCCCACTCCAGATGATGATCACCGCAGTCAAGGGTCTTGCCGACCGGCTCGTCGCCTCGCCGAGGCGCCTGTGGGCCGTCGCGTTCGCGATCCTCTTCGCCCTGAGTGCGTCCTGGTCGCTCGCCACGCCGACCGGTGCGTCACCGGACGAGCACGCGCACCTCATCCGGGCGGCGGCCGTCGCCCGCGGTCAGCTCGAGGGCCGCGAGGTCATGGTCCCCCACATGGTGGCCTCCATCGAGGGGCGGTTCGCCGAGTCCGGCGTCGAGCTCCCGCCCATCTACCAGGCACTGAAGGACGTCAACGCCTGTTACGTCGGCCAGCCCCAGCAGTCGGCCTCCTGCGCCCCGGTGTTGAAGGACACACCCGGGACGACCCTGGTGACCACCGCGGCGGGCCGCTACCACCCGGCGTACTACTTCGCGGTGGGCTGGCCCAGCCTGTTCGTCCACGGCGAGGCGGCCTTCTCCCTGATGCGCCTGATGTCGGCGCTGATCTGCTCCGCGCTGGTGGCGAGCGCGGTGGTCTCCGCGGCGGAGTGGCGACGGCGTTCGTTCACCCTGCTCGGCGTGACCACCGCAGCCACCCCGATGGCGCTGTTCATGTTCGGTGTGGTCAACCCGAGCGGTCCGGAGATCGCCGCGGGCATCCTGGTCTGGAGCGCCGGGCTGCCGATGCTGATGAGCCCGGACCCCTACCTGCTGAACCGTCGGCTGGCCCGGCTGGGCGTGGGCGCGCTGGTGCTGATCGACATCCGGCCGCTGGGCCTGATCTGGTTCGGCGGGGCGCTGTTCTTCGCGCTGCTGCTGGCCAAGAAGGGCGCGGTGCGTGCGGTGGCGCGCCGGCGGTCCACCTGGTTCTGGGGCGCCGCGGCGGTGGTGGCGGCCGGGTCGGCGCTCCTCTGGGCGTCGAGCCATCCGGACAACTCGGTCATCAACACCCCGAGCGACCTGACCCCACGGGTCGCGGCCCGGGCAACGTTCGACAACGGCCTGCTGTACATGAAGCAAATGGTCGGCTACTTCGGCTGGTTGGACGCGCAGCCGCCGGCCGCGACGCTGCTGGTGTGGTGCTCCGTGGTGATCGCCCTGGCGCTGCTCGCACTGTGCTACGCCCGGTTCCGCGACACCCTGGCCGTCGTGGGGGTGCTGGTCGGGATCGTCGTGATCCCGATAGCGGCCCAGGCCGTCCAGGCGCGCCAGCTGGGCATGATCTGGCAGGGCCGCTACCTGCTGCCGTTCGCCGTGGGGCTGCCGATCATGTGTGCCGCGCTCTGCCACGAGCGGCTGCCGTGGGGCGGCTTCGCCTGGCGGCGGCTGCTGGTGCTCTCCGGCTTCTCGCTCGCCCTGGTCAATGCCGCCGCCTTCCTCTGGGCGCTGCGCCGCAACACGGTCGGCACCGAAGGGCCGCTGCTGATCAGCCCGGCCCACTGGTCGCCGCCCGGTGGCTGGGTGCTCTGGCTCGCGGTGTACACGGTGGCCGCGCTGGCGCTGGGGCTGTTCACCGCGGTGTCGGACAACCGGGCAGCCGCGGTGTCGCCGCCGCCGGGAGGCCCCGAGGGCCGCGCCGGGGAGGGCCGCGCCCGGCTCGCCGGGGCTCTGGGCGAGGCGTAGTGTTTGGCGGTGCGGGCGGTGCCCGGTTGTGGTAATGGCTCCGCCTCGCATCGATTTCCACCGCCTGTCCGGTGGGGAGCGTCACGACCTGCGGCGTTGCATTTGTTTTGACCGCGCCCCATGCGCTAGGTACGCTCTGACCTTGTGCCTGGGGTGTCCCCGGGTCCTTGTGCGTGCATGCACACCGGCCGCCGCGCCGAGCCGGAGCGCCTTCAGGCGCGCCGCGCGTTGAGCGCCGTCGCTGTACATCAGCCATGGGATTCCGTGTCGGAAAACGCCCAACACACCCGACCGCGTGGGTCGACCACGGGGTCGGGTGCAAGGGAGACACCGCAGGTTAGTTCCACCAAGCCTTGGCACACAGAAAACGGAGAAACGGTGCCTACGATCCAGCAGCTGGTCCGAAAGGGCCGGCAGGACAAGGTCGAGAAGAACAAGACTCCCGCGCTGAAGGGCTCCCCGCAGCGCCGTGGGGTCTGCACGCGTGTGTACACGACCACCCCGAAGAAGCCGAACTCGGCGCTTCGCAAGGTCGCCCGTGTGCGCCTCACCAGCGGGATCGAGGTCACCGCTTACATCCCGGGCGAGGGCCACAACCTGCAGGAGCACTCCATCGTGCTGGTGCGCGGTGGTCGTGTGAAGGACCTTCCTGGTGTCCGCTACAAGATCATCCGCGGTTCGCTTGACACCCAGGGTGTCAAGAACCGCAAGCAGGCTCGCAGCCGCTACGGCGCCAAGAAGGAGAAGTAAGAATGCCTCGTAAGGGCCCCGCCCCGAAGCGCCCGGTCATCATCGACCCGGTCTACGGCTCCCCGGTCGTCACCCAGCTGGTCAACAAGATCCTGCTGCACGGCAAGCGCTCCACCGCCGAGCGGATCGTCTACGGCGCCCTCGAGGGCGTTCGTGAGAAGACCGGCGCGGACCCGGTCGTCGCGCTGAAGCGCGCGCTGGAGAACGTCAAGCCGGCCCTCGAGGTCAAGTCCCGCCGTGTCGGTGGCGCGACCTACCAGGTTCCGGTCGAGGTCCGTCCGGGCCGCGCCAGCACCCTGGCGCTGCGCTGGATGGTCGGTTACTCCCGCGCCCGTCGCGAGAAGACCATGACCGAGCGCCTGATGAACGAGATCCTCGACGCCAGCAACGGCCTGGGCGCTTCCGTGAAGCGTCGCGAGGACACCCACAAGATGGCCGAGTCCAACAAGGCCTTCGCGCACTACCGCTGGTAGTCCGTACCCCGTCACTAGACAGAGAGAGAACGAGCCACCATGGCTGCAACCTCCCTTGACCTCGCCAGGGTCCGCAACATCGGGATCATGGCGCACATCGACGCGGGCAAGACCACCACCACCGAGCGGATCCTGTTCTACACCGGTGTCTCGTACAAGATCGGTGAGGTCCACGATGGCGCTGCCACCATGGACTGGATGGAGCAGGAGCAGGAGCGCGGCATCACGATCACGTCGGCCGCGACGACCTGTCACTGGACGGTCGACGGCGTCGACAACACCATCAACATCATCGACACCCCGGGCCACGTCGACTTCACCGTCGAGGTGGAGCGCTCGCTGCGTGTCCTCGACGGTGCCGTCACGGTGTTCGACGGTGTCGCCGGTGTCGAGCCCCAGTCCGAGACCGTGTGGCGGCAGGCTGACCGCTACGGCGTCCCGCGCATCTGCTTCATCAACAAGCTGGACCGCACGGGCGCGAACTTCTTCTTCTGCGTCGACACCATCGTGGAGCGCCTCGGCGCCACCCCGCTGGTGATGCAGCTGCCGATCGGTGCCGAGGCGGACTTCCAGGGCGTCGTCGACCTGGTCCGCATGAAGGCGCTGGTCTGGTCCACCGAGGCCGCCAAGGGCGAGATGTACGACATCGTCGACATCCCGGCCGAGCTGCAGGCGCAGGCGGACGAGTACCGCGAGCAGCTGATCGACACCGTCTCGAACGTCAGCGACGAGATCATGGAGCTCGCCCTGGAGGGCGAGGAGATCCCGGTCGAGCTGCTGCAGGACGCGATCCGCAAGGGCACCCTGAACTCGGACTTCACCCCGATCTTCTGTGGTACCGCCTTCAAGAACAAGGGCGTTCAGCCCCTGCTCGACGCGGTCGTCAAGTACCTGCCGTCGCCGCTGGACATCGAGTCCGTCGAGGGCACGAAGCCGAACGACCCGGAGACCAAGATCTCCCGCAAGGCTTCGGACGACGAGCCGCTGGCCGCGCTGGCGTTCAAGATCATGTCCGACCCGCACCTGGGCAAGCTCACCTTCGTCCGGATCTACTCCGGCCGCCTGGAGTCCGGCACCTCGGTGCTGAACGCCGTGAAGGGCAAGAAGGAGCGCATCGGCAAGATCTACCGCATGCACGCGAACAAGCGTGAGGAGATCGAGTCGGTGGGCGCCGGCGACATCGTCGCCGTCATGGGCCTGAAGCAGACCACCACCGGTGAGACGCTGTCCGACGAGAAGAACCCGGTCATCCTGGAGTCCATGGACTTCCCGGCCCCGGTCATCCGCGTCGCGATCGAGCCCAAGTCCAAGGGTGACCAGGAGAAGCTGGGTGTTGCCATCCAGCGTCTCGCCGAGGAGGACCCGTCCTTCCAGGTCAACACGGACGAGGAGACCGGCCAGACCATCATCGCGGGTATGGGCGAGCTGCACCTCGAGGTGCTGGTCGACCGTATGAAGCGTGAGTTCAAGGTCGAGGCCAACGTCGGCAAGCCGCAGGTCGCGTACCGCGAGACGATCCGTCAGGCCGTCGAGCGCATCGACTACACCCACAAGAAGCAGACCGGTGGTTCCGGTCAGTTCGCCAAGGTGCAGATCGCGATCGAGCCGCTCGAGCAGGCCGAGGGCTACGAGTTCGTCAACAAGGTCACCGGTGGCCGCGTGCCGCGGGAGTACATCCCGTCGGTCGACGCCGGTTGCCAGGAGGCCATGGAGTTCGGCATCCTCGCCGGCTACCCGCTCCAGGGTGTCCGCGTGAGCCTGCTCGACGGCCAGTCGCACGACGTCGACTCCTCCGAGCTCGCGTTCAAGATCGCCGGTTCGATGGCCTTCAAGGAAGGCGCGAGGAAGGCCAAGCCGGTTCTCCTCGAGCCGATGATGGCCGTCGAGGTCACCACGCCCGAGGACTACATGGGCGACGTGATCGGTGACATCAACTCTCGCCGTGGCCAGATCCGGTCCATGGACGAGCGTCACGGTGCCCGCGTCGTCGCGGCGCTGGTGCCCCTCTCCGAGATGTTCGGCTACGTCGGTGACCTGCGCAGCAAGACCTCTGGCCGCGCCAGCTACTCGATGCAGTTCGACTCGTACGCCGAGGTCCCCAAGGCCGTGGCCGAGGAGATCATCGCTAAGTCCAAGGGCGAGTAGGTCCGGCTCCGCCGGTCCGGAACCAGTCCGACATTCGGGCTGATTCCGACCCCTTAGGCTATGAGGAGGCGAACCGGGAGGATCCAGGCGGATCCTCCCGGGCCTCCGGCCCCCACCCGCGGGACGGTACGAGGTGCTCCGGCACCGCGGACCAAGCCCGATACAAGACCAACTGACGTCAGCACGGCGTACAGGATCTGTCCTCAGGAGGACTGCAGTGGCGAAGGCGAAGTTCGAGCGGACGAAGCCCCACGTCAACATCGGCACCATCGGTCACATTGACCACGGTAAGACGACCCTTACCGCGGCCATCACCAAGGTGCTGCACGACGCGTACCCGGAGATCAACCCCTTCACGCCGTTCGACCAGATCGACAAGGCGCCGGAGGAGCGGCAGCGCGGTATCACCATCTCGATCGCGCACGTCGAGTACCAGACCGAGGCGCGTCACTACGCCCACGTCGACTGCCCGGGTCACGCGGACTACATCAAGAACATGATCACCGGTGCGGCCCAGATGGACGGTGCGATCCTCGTCGTCGCCGCCACCGACGGCCCGATGCCGCAGACCAAGGAGCACGTCCTCCTGGCCCGCCAGGTCGGCGTCCCCTACATCGTCGTCGCCCTGAACAAGGCCGACATGGTGGACGACGAGGAGATCCTGGAGCTCGTCGAGCTCGAGGTCCGTGAGCTCCTCTCCGAGTACGAGTTCCCGGGCGACGACCTGCCGGTCGTCCGCGTCTCCGCGCTGAAGGCGCTGGAGGGCGACAAGGAGTGGGGCGAGAAGCTCCTCGGCCTGATGCACGCCGTCGACGAGAGCATCCCGACCCCGGCCCGCGCCGTGGACCAGCCGTTCCTGATGCCGATCGAGGACGTCTTCACGATCACCGGTCGTGGCACCGTCGTCACCGGTCGTATCGAGCGTGGCATCCTCAAGGTCAACGAGACTGTCGACATCATCGGCATCAAGGAGACCAAGACCACCACCACGGTCACCGGCATCGAGATGTTCCGCAAGCTGCTCGACGAGGGCCAGGCCGGTGAGAACGTCGGTCTGCTGCTCCGTGGCATCAAGCGCGAGGACGTCGAGCGCGGCCAGGTCATCATCAAGCCGGGTTCGGTTACCCCGCACACCGACTTCGAGGCCCAGTCCTACATCCTGTCGAAGGACGAGGGTGGCCGTCACACCCCGTTCTTCAACAACTACCGCCCGCAGTTCTACTTCCGTACCACGGACGTGACCGGCGTCGTGACCCTCCCCGAGGGCACCGAGATGGTCATGCCGGGCGACAACACCGCCATGACCGTCGCGCTGATCCAGCCGATCGCCATGGAGGAGGGCCTGAAGTTCGCCATCCGTGAGGGTGGTCGCACCGTCGGCGCCGGCCAGGTCACCAAGATCATCAAGTAATTTGATGCTCTGACGTCCCCGACGTCTGACCTTCGGTCGAGGAGGAGGGCTTGGTGAAGATCCCCGGATCTTCACCAAGCCCTCCTTCGTTGTGCAGAAAAGTCGTCAACTATGCTCGCGGCGTACGCCGGAGCGAAGCCGGGCGCGGGAGCGCGCCCCCTGTAGGGGATGGGATTTCGGGCTCTCGATGGACACTCTCCGCACCATGGCGGCCACCGCCTCGCCCGAGGAGGCCGCGCCGGGTGGCAGCCCCGGATCTCCGCCGCGCCCAGCGGGCAGACCGGCCCGCAGCCTGCCGTTCCTGGCCGGCGCGCTGCTCGCGTCCTGGCTGGTGCCCACCGCGCTGATCTCGGTCGGCCTCGGCTTCCTGGTCCTGCCGCTGCTGGTGCTGGCGGTCGCCGCGATCCTCCGGGTCGGCGGAGGGCTGCTCGACCGGCTGGTGGCGGCCGCCCTGGTCATCGCCGGCGGCGTGCTGGTGTTCGGTCTGCTGTTCTCGCTCTGGCCGTGGGGGATCGACCCCATCCCGACCTCCGGCGTGCTGTTCTCCGTGGTGGCCCTGACCGGCTGGCTGAGCCGCCGGGCGCCGAGGCTGCCGATGCGCTTCCGGCCCTCGGACCTGATGGTCGTCGGCACCGGCTACGTGATGTGGCACTACCTGCACAAGCCGTTGGTCGGCAAGGGGCCGGGCTGGCGGCTGGAGTTCCTCACCACCTCCGAGGACCGGCTCAACCACTTCTCCTACTTCGTCGGCATCGAGCACGTCGGCGGCTACAACTTCCTGCACCAGGAGGCCGCCAAGGCGTACATGATGTCCGGCGAGGGGGTGTACCCGCAGGGTTCGCACTTCCTGCTGGCCTGGATCGACTCGCTGTTCCGCTCCTCGGCGGACCTGGGGTCGCCGCTGGACACCATGAACCGCTACCTGCTCTACGTCCTGGCCGCCTACGCGCTGCTCGGCGTGGCGCTGGTCTGGGCGGCCCGCTGGATCGGTGGCCCGCGGCTGCGCGGCTGGCGCACCGCGGCGGTGTGCGGGACGGTCGCGGCCCTGGTGTTCTCCAGCAACTACACCGACCTGGTGACGCACGGCTTCGACTCGACGGTCATCGGCCTGCTGATGGTGGCCCTGCTGACCGCCTTCCTGGTCCGCCCCGCACTGCGGACGCCGGACTTCCTGGTGCTCGCCGCGGCCGGTCTGATCACCGTCACCTACGTCTACAACCTGTTCGGCGCCGTCGCCGGGGTCGGCGTGGTGGCCGCACTGTTGGTCCACCGGCGGCGCCTGCGCCGCTCGCGCTGGCTGCTGTACGCCCTCGCCGGGGTCCTCACGCTGGGCCTGGCCGCCCTGCCGAGCGTGGTTTCGGTGCTCTCCGACCTGGACGTCGCCAGCACGTCCAACCTGGGCGGGCCCAGTGTCGGGGCCGACCGGACGATCCTGGTCGGCGGCCTGCTGCTGGCCCTGCTGGCCGCGGCCGTGCCCGCCAACCGGCGCACCGGCACCGGGCAGGCGCACCTGGCGGTGGTGATCGGCACGGGCGCGGTGATCTGCGGCTTCGCCTGGTGGCAGATGCACACCATCGGGCACGTCTCGTACTACTTCGAGAAGCTGGCCGGCACCGGCGTGGTGGTCGCGCTGGTCTCGATCGGCGCGATCGGGCCGCTCCTGCGGGCCACCCCGCCCACCCGGGTCCCGGTGCTGCGGCGCCGGATCGGTGACGGCGTGCTCTCGGTGATCTCGGTGGCGACCGCGCTCAGCCTGTTCGCCGGGGTGCAGTGGGGGATGGAGTCCTTCAAGGCGGCTCCCACGGCCTGGCACCAGAACTCCCTGATGGCCTGGAGCCGGGGCGACTCCTGGAGCGACATCGGCCCGCGGGGCGGCGCCACCGTCCTGGGGGACCTCGACGGCATCCACGAGCCGATGATGGTGCTGTACTCCAACGACGACTACAAGAACCTGAAGTCCACCTGGGTGGCGGCCCTGCTGCGCGGGCGCGGCGGTGACATGCGGGCGCTCTACGAGACCCACTGGGTGAACATCGGCGCCGAGCCGCGCAAGGACGCGGAGCACGAGGCGGCGCTGGCCCACGTGAAGACGGCCGCGGAGAAGCTCGGCCAGCCGATGACCGTGGTGGTCGCCGACCGGGCCACCGGCGAGCGGCTGCGCAAGGAGCTGACCGGCTTCCAGCCGCGGGTCACCGTGGTCGAGAAGCCGGGCAACAACTGGACCGAGCCGTGGAACCGGAGTTTCCCCGGGGACTGATCAGGGACCCGGCGGTGCCGGAGTGACTGCAGGTGGGGGCACCGTCCGAGCCGGGCGGTGCCCCGTCCGTTCTCCGGCCTCCGGCGCCGTCGAACCGATCTCACCCCGCACTCATCGGACTCATCGGGGGCTCACAACCGGCTGCTATTGTCGCCACGATCCAGCCCCACAGCGGAAAGCGGGACCAATTCATGTCGACAGCGCCTCAGTTGTCGGTCGTCATGCCGATCTACAACGAGCAGGACGCGCTTCCGCTGACCGTCGAGCGGCTGCGGCCGATCCTCGACGGGCTCGGGGTCGACTACGAGGTGGTCGGCGTCGACGACGGCAGTACCGATGCCACTCCGGTGCTGATGCAGAAGATCCGGCAGGACTGGCCCCAGTTCCGGACCATCCGCTTCTCCCGCAACTCCGGCCACCAGGCCGCGCTCAAGGCGGGCCTGGACCGGGCGTTCGGCGACTACGTGGTGAGCATCGACGCGGACCTGCAGGACCCGCCGGAGAAGATCCCGGAGATGCTCGCGCTCGCCCGGGACGAGCAGCTCGACATCGTCTACGGCGTGCGCGGGGACCGCGGCAGCGACAGCTCCTTCAAGCGGCGCACGGCCGGCGCGTACTACTGGCTGATGCGCAAGCTCGTCGGCAAGCGGATGCCCAACCAGGCCGGCGACTACCGCCTGCTCAGCCGGGCGGCGGTGGATGCGCTCAAGGCGCTGCCCGAGCACCAGCCGGTCTACCGGCTCCTGGTGCCGTGGCTGGGCTTCCCCAGCGGCGAGGTGGTCTACGTCCGCGAGGAACGGGTGGCGGGCGCCACCCACTACCCGCTGGCCAAGATGGTGCGGCTCGCGCTGGACAGCATCACCAACTTCTCCGCCGCCCCGCTCCGGCTGGCCACCTACCTCGGCCTGGTGAGCTTCGTGGTCTGCATCGGGCTCGCGATCCACGCCACCGTCTCGTACGCGCTCGGGTCGACGGTGCCGGGCTGGTCCTCGCTGTTCATCGGGATGCTGTTCCTCGGCGGTGTGCAGCTGATCTGCGTCGGGCTGCTGGGGGAGTACGTCGGCCGGATCTACTCGGCGGTGCAAGACCGCCCGGCCTACTTCATCGGGTACGACTCGGCGGAGGACCACGAGCGGGACCCGGGCCGGTGACCTTGACCGAGGAGTCTGCCGAGCCCGCCCCGAAGACCCGGCGGCAACTGCCGTCCTTCCTGGTCATCGGCGTCCTGAGCACCCTCTTCTACCTGGGGCTGTTCGTCGCCGCGCGGTGGTTCACCAACCCGCAGGCGGCGAACCTGATCGCGCTGGCGGTCAGCGCGGTGGCCAATACGGCGGCCAACCGCCGCTTCACCTTCGGGGTCGTCGGCTCGAAGGGCATGGTCCGCGACCAACTGCAGGGCGCGGTGGCGTTCCTGATCGGGCTCGGCCTCAGCAGCGGTGCGCTGGCACTGCTCGACCTGGCGGTGCCGCACGCCTCCCGGATGGTCGAGGTGGCCGGGCTCGTCGTGGCGAACGGGCTGGCCACGCTGGCGCGGTTCGTCCTGCTCAAGCTGTGGGTGTTCCGGAACCGCTGAGCGGGGCCGGACCGGCGCGCCGCGCCGGTACCGCATGCGAAGGAGGGGGCGCGTGCCGATGCACGCGCCCCCTCCGGTCGGTCCCGGGTCGCCGTTACCGCACGTCGAGCGAGTCCGTGTAGGCCTTGCAGGCCTCGTAGGTCGGGAGCAGGCCGGAGGCGATGGCCTCCTTGAGGGAGGGCGCCGCCGCGTCGCGGGCGGAGAGCTGCGGAGCGTCGGCGGGCCACTCGATGCCGAGGTCCGGGTCCAGCGGGTGCACGCCGTGCTCGCCGGTCGGGTTGTACGTCGCCGAGCAGAGGTAGGTCAGCGTGGCGTCGTCGGTGAGCGCGCAGAAGCCGTGACCGAGGCCCTCGGCGATGTAGACGGCCTTGCGCTCGGTGTCGTCCAGGCGCACGCCCTCCCAGCGGCCGAAGGTCGGCGAGCCGACCCGCAGGTCCACGATGACGTCCAGCACCGCGCCGCGGGTGCAGGCCACGTACTTGGCCTGGCCGGGCGGGACGTCGGCGAAGTGGATGCCGCGCACGACGTCCTTCGCGGAGAGCGACAGGTTGGCCTGCGCCAGGTTCAGCGGGTGGCCGACCACCTCGGCGAGCAGGTCGAAGCGGTACCACTCGGTGAAGTGGCCGCGCGGGTCGCCGTGCACCTGCGGGGTGATCTCGAAGGCGCCCTCGATGGAGAGCTCACGGAACTTCACCGGCCCGCCGCCTCGTCCAGCAGCGCCACCAGGTACTGGCCGTAGCCGCTCTTCAGCAGCCGCTCGGCGAGCTCGCGCAGCTGCGCGTCGTCGATCAGGCCGGCCCGCCAGACCGCCTCCTCGATGCAGCCGATCTTGAAGCCCTGGCGCTCCTCGATGACCCGGACGAACTCCGACGCCTGCACCATCGAGACGAAGGTGCCGGTGTCCAGCCAGGCGGTGCCGCGGTCGAGGATGGTCACGTGGAGGTCGCCGGAGGTGAGGTACGCCTCGTTGACGGCGGTGATCTCCAGCTCGCCGCGGGCGCTCGGCTTCAGGCCGCGGGCGATCTCGACCACCCGGTTGTCGTAGAAGTACAGGCCGGGGACGGCGTACCGGGACTTGGGCTCGGTCGGCTTCTCCTCGATCGAGATGACCTGGCCGTCCTCGTCGAACTCGACCACGCCGTACGCCGTCGGGTCCGCCACGGGATAGGCGAAGACCCGGCCGCCCTTGGCGTCGGTGTGCTCCGAGAGCCGGGTGCCCAGGCCGCTGCCGTGGAAGATGTTGTCGCCGAGGATCAGCGCCACCGGCTCGTCGCCGATGAAGTCGGCGGCCAGCAGGAACGCCTGGGCGATGCCCTCGGGGCGCTCCTGGACGGCGTACTCCAGGCGGAGGCCGAGCTGGGAGCCGTCGCCCAGCAGGCGCTCGAACTGGTCCCGGTCGTTCGGGGTCGTGATGATCAGGATCTCGCTGATCCCCGCCATCACCAGGGTCGAGAGGGGGTAGTAGATCATCGGCTTGTCGAAGACCGGGAGGAGCTGCTTCGACACCGCTCGGGTCAGCGGCCAGAGCCGCGAGCCGGTGCCGCCGGCCAGAAGGATTCCACGCATGGAGTGCACCCTATTCGAGTCCGAAGGGGCGGGTGAGGCCCGGGTCGGCGGGTCTCCGGCGCGCCGGTAGACTACGGCGTATTATGCGCATCCTCGTGACCGGCGGTGCCGGCTTCATCGGTTCTGAATTCGTTCGCCAGCTTCTCGGCGCCGACTCCACTGACCAGATCACCGTCTTCGACAAGCTCACCTACTCGGGCGTCGAGGCCAACCTGGCACCGGTGGCGGGTCACAGCGGCTACTCCTTCGTCCGGGGGGACATCTGCGACGTCGACGCCGTCGACGCCGTGATGCCCGGCCACGACGTCGTGGTGCACTTCGCCGCCGAGTCCCACGTGGACCGGTCGATCGCTGGTGCCGGCCCGTTCGTGCTGACCAACGTCGTCGGCACCCAGGTCCTGCTGGACGCCGCCCGCAAGCACGGCGTGGGCCGCTTCGTCCACATCTCCACCGACGAGGTGTACGGCTCCATCAACGAGGGCTCCTGGACCGAGACCTGGCCGCTGGAGCCGAACTCCCCGTACTCGGCCTCCAAGGCCTCCTCCGACCTGCTCGCGCTGGCCTACCACCGCACCCACGGCATGGACGTCGTGGTGACGCGCTGCTCCAACAACTACGGGCACTACCAGTTCCCCGAGAAGGTCATCCCGCTCTTCACCACCAACCTGATCGACGGCAAGAAGGTCCCGCTGTACGGCGACGGCGGCAACGTCCGCGACTGGCTGCACGTCTCGGACCACTGCCGGGGCATCGAGCTGGTCATGCGCGGCGGCCGCGCCGGCGAGGTCTACAACATCGGCGGCGGCACCGAGGCGACCAACAAGGAGCTCACCGGCCTGCTGCTGGAGGCCGCCGGTGTCGGCTGGGAGATGGTCGAGCACGTCGCCGACCGCAAGGGCCACGACCTGCGCTACTCGATCGACATCAGCAAGATCCGCGAGGAGCTCGGCTACGAGCCGCAGGTCCGCTTCGAGGACGGCCTCGCCGCGACCATCGCCTGGTACCGCGAGAACCGCGCCTGGTGGGAGCCGCTGAAGCAGAAGGCGGCGCTGCAGAAGTGAGCGACACCTCCTCGGGCCGGGTCCGCTGGCTCGTCACCGGCGCCGCCGGCATGCTCGGCCAGGACCTGCTGACGGTCCTCGCCGGTGACCCGACGGCCGAAGTGACCGCCCTCGGCCGCGCCGACCTCGACATCACCGACGCGGAGGCCGTGCTGGCCGCTGTGGAGGGCCACGACATCGTGGTGAACTGCGCAGCCTGGACCGCGGTCGACGCGGCCGAGACCGAGGAGGAGGCCGCCACCGCCGTCAACGGCACCGGTGTGCGCCACCTCGCCGCCGCCTGCGCCAAGACCGGCGCCCGGATGCTCCAGGTGTCGACCGACTACGTGCTGCCCGGGGACGCCACCGAGCCGTACGCCGAGACCGCGCCGACCGGCCCGGTCAACGCGTACGGTCGCGGCAAGCTGGTCGGCGAGCAGGCCGTGGCGGAGCTGCTCCCGCAGCACGGCTACGTGGTGCGCACCGCCTGGCTGTACGGCGAGCACGGCAAGAACTTCGTCGCCACCATGCTGCGGCTCGCCGCCCAGCGCGAGACGCTGGATGTCGTCGACGACCAGCAGGGCCAGCCGACCTGGTCGCTGGCCCTGGCCCGGCAGCTCGTGGAGCTCGGCACCGCCGCGCTCGCCGGGCGCGCCCCGGCCGGGGTCTACCACGGCACCGCGGCCGGCCGGACGACCTGGTGCGGACTGGCGCGCGAGGCCTACCGGCTGAGCGGCCTCGCCCCGGAGCGGATCCGTCCGACCACCTCCGCGGCGTACGTCACGCCCGCCGCCCGGCCCGCGTTCAGCGTGCTGGGCCACGACCGGTGGGCCGCGGCGGGCCTCAACCCGCAGCCGGACTGGCGCGAGCAACTCGCCGAGGCGCTCGGTACCCCCGTGTTCACCGAGTTGGCTGCCACGGCTCGGGCGATCGAGAGCGACAGACTGCAGTGAGGAATCCGCTGGCCAAGGTAGCCGCCGCGCTGCCGCCGGGAACCCTGGCGGTGGCGGGCGGCACTGTCGTGCTGGGCGCGGCTTCGTACATCCACCTCGGTGTGGCGGGCCACAGCCTCTCGGTCGACGACATGGCGAACGTGTCCCTGCTGTGGACCATCGTGATGTCCGTCGGCATCGGCGTCTTCTTCCCGATCGAGCAGGAGCTGACCCGGATCGTCGCGGCCCGCGCCGCGCTCGGGCACGGTGCCGCCCCGGTGCTGCGCCGCGCCACCCTGCTGACCGCCGGGATCCTCGCCACCGTGCTGCTGGCGCTCGGGATCGGAGCCCGGCCGATCGCCGACGCCATGTTCCACGGGGACCGCTCGCTGGTGCTGGCACTGGGCGGCGCCTTCCTCGGCATGGCGGTCTGCTACCTCACCCGCGGTGTGCTGGCCGGCCTCGGCCGGTTCGGCGCGTACGGCACTCAGCTGGGCATCGACGGCGGCCTGCGGATCGGGCTCGCCGCGGGCGCCGCGGTCGGCGGGGTGCACTCGGCGCTGGCCTTCAGCCTGATCCTGGCCGTCGCACCGGTCGCGGCCACCCTGCTGACCCTGCCGCCGCTGTTCCGGGCCGTCCGGCCCGGCCCACGGGTGCCGTGGTCGGAGCTCTGCTCCGGGCTCGGCCTGCTGATCTGCTCGACCCTGCTCTCCCAGGTCGTGGTGAACGCCGCCGTGGTGAGCACCAAGCTGCTCGCTCCCTCGAACTCCGCCCTGATCGCCGCGCTGCTCAACGCGCTGGTGCTGGCCCGAGTCCCGCTGTTCGTGTTCGGATCGCTCCAGGCCTCGTTGCTGAGCGGGCTGTCCTCGGCGATCGCGGTCGGCGACCGTGCGGCCTTCACCGGTATGCTCCGCCGGATCGGCCTCGTGGTCGGCGGCCTCGGCGTGCTCGGCGGGATCCCGGCGGTGGCACTCGGCCCCTGGCTGATCCAGGTGCTCTTCAGCGCCAAGCCGGTGCTCGGCTGCCTGGACTTCTTCTGGATGTCCGCCGGCACCGTGGCGTACATGTTCGCGATGGTGCTCGGTCAGGCGCTGATGGTATTCAAGCGTCACAACCTGCAGTTGCTCTGTTGGGCGGTCGGCACCGCGTTCCTCGCCGGCGTCACCTTCCTGCCCGGCGACGTGGCCACCCGCGTGGTCGTGGCCTACACGGCAGGATCGGTGGTCACGGTGCTCGGTATGCTGGCTGCGCTCAGGCGCAGCTTCCCCGGTTCGACGGCGACCGACACCGTGCGGAGCACATCGGAGCAGGCCGCACCCTCCGCGACTGCCGGGGTGGTCGGCGAATGACCGCACCGCCCCGCAACATACAGATTGCCGCGCACGAGCGCGGGAGACACCCCGAACATGGAGCCCCCGTGTCCCAGTACGACGACGTCTGGCTGGTGATCCCGGCCTACAACGAAGGTCAGGTGATCGCTGACGTTGTGGAGGGAGCGCGCAAGACGTTCCCGAACATCGTTGTGGTCGATGACGGCAGTGCGGACGACTCCGCCAAGCACATCATGACGACGGGCGCCCACCTGGTGCGGCACCCGGTCAACCTCGGTCAAGGCGCCGCGCTGCAGACCGGCCTCGCCTACGCGCTCGCCCAGCCGGGGGCCAAGTACTTCGCCACCTTCGACGCGGACGGCCAGCACCAGACGGCCGACGTCGAGAAGATGGTCGCCCTGCTCCGCACGGGCGAGGCGGACGTGGTCCTCGGTTCGCGCTTCATCGAGCAGAACGGCCAGGTGCCGTGGATCAAGCGCGTGGTGCTGAGGACCGCCGCGACGGTCAGCCCAACGGCGCGCAAGCTCAAGCTCACCGACTCGCACAACGGCCTGCGCGTGCTCAACCGTGAGGCCGCGAGCCGGATCCGGATCACCATGAACGGCATGGCCCACGCCTCGGAGATCGTCGGCTTCCTGGCCGGCGCCGACCTCCGGGTGGCCGAACTCCCGGTGGACATCCTCTACACCGACTACTCACGCGCCAAGGGTCAGTCCCTGATCAACGGCGTCAACATCATCTTCGACATCTCGCTTCGGGAGCGTGGCCGCCGATGAACTACTTCTGGATCCAGCTGGTGCTGATCGTGGGTGCGGTCACCCTCGCGTTCATGTTCATCCGGCGCTGGGACGCGGCCAACACCCGGGCGTGGAAGCGCATCGCGTTCTCCGTCTTCGTGATCGCGAACATCTACGCGATCCTGCGTCCGAGCGATGTCACCTGGGTGGCCCACAAGTTCGGCGTCGGCCGCGGCACCGACCTGGTGCTGTACGTCATGGTCCTGGCCATGGGCTTCCTGACCTTGAACACCTTCCTGCGGTTCCGCTCGCTGGAGAAGAAGATCACCGATCTGGCCCGCACCGTCGCGATCAACGAGGGTGCCCGGCTGAACGGGGAGCGCTTCGACCTGGACCTGCCGGTCTCCGCCCCGGTGAAGAGCGACGGAGCCTGAGCCCCATGGCCACCTTCGAGTTCATGCTGCCGTACTACGGCGACGTGGCGTTGATGCAGGCCGCGGTGCGCAGCATCCTGGGACAGACCGACCCGGACTTCCGGATGACCGTCATCGACGACGGCAAGGAGCCGGACGTCCCGGGCTGGTTCGCCGAACTCGGCGACGACCGGGTCAGCTACCTGCGCAACGAGCAGAACCTGGGGATCACCAAGAACTTCCAGAAGTGCGTGGAGCTGTCGACTGCGGACCACGTGGTGATCATGGGTTGCGACGACCTGCTGCACCCGCACTACCTGGAGACCGTCCGGTCGATTCTGGCGGCCAACCCCGGCCTGGGCATGGTCCAGCCGGGCGTCGAGGTCATCGACGGGGACGGCGTGGTCAGCTCGGGCCTGGCCGACAACGTGAAGGGCAAGCTGTACGCCCCGAACGTCAGCGGCCGGCGCCTGATGGGCGGCGAGGAACTCGCGGCCAGCGTGCTGCGCGGCAATTGGCTGTACTTCCCGTCGATCTGCTGGCGCGGCGACGCTCTGCGTGCGGTCAGCTTCCGCGACGAGTACTCGGTGATCCAGGACCTGGCCCTGGTGGTCGACCTGCTGGAGCGGGGCGAGTCGATGATGATCGACAACACCACGGTCGTCTTCCAGTACCGCCGCCACGCGGTCAGCGAGTCATCGGTGCAGGCTTTCTCGGGCACCCGTTTCACCGAGGCGGAACGCTACTTCAACGCGGTGGCCGAGCGCATGGACAGCCGTGGCTGGCCGAAGGCCGCCCGCGCGGCCCGGGTCCGCAGCGCCTCCCGCTTCCACGCGCTCACGATGCTCCCCGGCGCGCTGCGTCGCGGTCAGACGGCCGGCGTCAAGGTACTGGCCAAGCACGCGTTCACCGCGGGGCAGCGGCACTGACGCGCGGCCCCGCGCTCACGTGAAGGAGCCCGGTCCCCTGCTCAGCAGGGGACCGGGCTCCTTCCGTTGCGCGGCGGGTCAGCCCGCCGACAGGGTCGTCAGCACGCTCCGGAGCGCGCCGGAGGCCTTCGGGCGGGTGGGGAACGGGCTGTTCGGGGAGCAGCCCAGCGTGCCCTGGTCCGGGCCCTGGACGAGCCGTCCGGACAGGTCGCCCGGCTTGGAGCACTTGTTGTTCGGCGCGTACGCGGAGCAGTGCCCGTTGAGGCTCTCGGTCGTCTGCGAGGCCAGGGCGAGGTGGCCGGTGTCGGTCTGCGTGGTGGGCATGAAGCGGTCGGCGGTGGCGGAGCCGGCCATCCCGTACAGCAGGCCGAGGGCGCAGAGCGCGCCCGTGGCGACCGCGCGCGGGGTCAACCGGGGGAGCACGCGGACCGGCGCGATCTCGGCGGCCGCGTCGCGCCGGGCGCCGAACCGCTGGGCGGCCAGGTAGCAGGCGAGGCCGACGAGCACGAGCGTGCAGTACAGCAGCTGGGCGCTGGTGCGGGGGTAGAGCATGACGGCCTGGTCGCGCTCCATGTGGGAGGCGTACCAGTACCGCATGAGCAGGGCGCTGGCCGCGCAGGCGGCGGTCACCAGGACGGAGGCGCGGTTGATGCCGAGCGCCAGGGCGAAGCCGAGGCCGGCGAGCAGGACGACGGAGAACAGTCCGACCCCGCCCAGCTCACCGGGGATCGGCCAGGTGCTCCAGGCGTCCGTGCCGGGGAGGTCGTCCCGCCACATCGCGAAGTACGTCGGTTCGACGTAGGTGTCGAAGTAGCAGTACCGGTCGACGGTGGATCCGGCCGAGCCGAGCATCCGCACCAGGTAGCTGCCGGCCACCGCGAGGAAGACCACGGTGGTCGCCGCGAGGGTGGTCCCGGCCGTGGCCAGCGCCCGGGTCCCGCCGTCCTTCCAGACCCGGACGAGGAGGATCGCGGCCAGCACGATCACGCCGAGCGCCGACCAGACGAACCAGCCGGAGTAGAGGATGAACATCAGGCCGACGGCCAGGCCGAGGCCGGCGCCCTGAGCCGCGGCGCGGCGGCGGGGGAGTTCCTTGGAGTGCTGGAGCAGCTGGACGAGCTTGCCGAGGACCGGCACCAGCGCCACCAGGACCAGGGTGGTGTACGGCTTGTAGGGCTGCATCATCGGCAGCGACGCGGTGACACCGATGCCCAGCGCCCACAGCGGCGGCAGCAGCAGCCGCCACGCCAGGTAGGCGACCGGGCCGAGCAGCCCGGTGAAGAGCAGGGAGAGCAGCTTCATCGCGTAGCCGACGTCGCCCCCGGTGAAGGCCTCGGCGGTCCAGGCGACCAGGTGCGGGAACATCGGCGGGTAGGCGCCGTCGAGGGGCCTGCCGTGCATGAGGGCTCCGGCCCACGCCTGGAGCGTGCCGGAGTCGCCGCCCTGGGCGTACAGCGGCCAGAAGGTGTCGCGCAGGGCGAGCGAGACGCCGGCCGCGACGACGCCGGAGGCGAGCCCGGCGACGGCTGCCGCCGCGAACCGCAGCGGGGTCTGCGGCCAGCGGCGCATCGCCGGGAGGCAGACCACCAGGACGAGGCCGAGCAGCAGCACCAGCTGGAGCTGCAGTGCGGCCAGGCCGCTGACCTGGCCGATCCGGGACATCGGGTCGAGGTGGACGAACCGTGCGAGGCCGGTCATCAGCAGGCTCGCGGCCAGTGCGACCAGGCCTTCGAGGACCCAGAGCAGGAAGCCGTTGCGGACCGGTCCGCGCGAGCCCTGGCGCCGTACGGGACCTCGTATGTGGTCGGCCGGAGGAGCCGCGGTCTGGAGGCTGGTCACTGGGTGGTCCTTCGGAGCCGGGCGTGGACGGTGGGCGGACGGTGCCGAGCGTCCGGGACCGGTCGCTCAACTGCTCGACCGATTCTGCCAGGGGCACGGATGCCGCTTTCCCCCGGATCGGACACATGTGCGGATATCCGGTGGAGGCGGCAGTCGACTGTGATCAAACCGTTGGAATGAACTCCGACGGGGGTCGGGGGAGCGCGGATTCCTTGGGCGGCACGCCCGTTGGGGCTCACCGGAGCGAGGTAGTGTCTCCAAGGCGCCGGGTGCCCGGAACAGCCCTGTGGAGTCCGCAGTCCTACGGAAGTGAAGCGACATGACCGATCTGGCAACCGACCGGCTCAGCGGACCGGATGCGAGACCAGATGGCGACGGCAGCGCCCGTTCCGTCGGCCAGGCGGCCACTTACCGCTGGTTCGAGCAGCGCCGGGTCCTGGTGGCCGGAGAGATCCTGGTCAGCGTGGTGGCGGCGCTCGGCTTCACGCTGCTCTGCCGCCACATCAGCGTGAACCCGCTGAACCGGATCGGTCAGGTCAGCGGCCTGGCCAAGATCCAGCAGTACGCGGCCATGATCGGGCTGCCGATCCTCGCCGTCCTGGTGTACACCGCCTACCGCGGCGGGCTGCGCCGGCACGGCATCGTCCAGCGGCTGGTCTGTGCCGCCCTGGCCGGCCTGGCCACCGGCGTGGTGGCCGGCGGCGTCGTGGTCGCGCTGCGCGGCACCCCCTGGCCGCTCGGCGGACAGGAGGGCGACCCGAGCGTCCTGGTCGACATGGCGACGTCGATGATGCACGGCAAGGGGATCTCCGGGGTCTACCCGCCGCTGTTCCCGGCGGCGATGGCGCTCTGGTCCGAGCTTCACTACGGCGGGGTCGGCGGCGCCGGCTTCGCCCTGCACGACCTTCAGATCGTCTGCAGCGCGCTGGTGGGGCCGATGAGCTACCTGGCCTGGCGGCTGATGCTGAGGCCGTTCTGGGCGCTGGCCATCGCGGTGCCGTCGGCGCTCGTCTTCCTCGACCCGATCCGCCCGTACAGCCACGTCACGATGATCGTCCTGCTGCCGTTGCTGGCGGCCTGCCTCCGCGAGCTGCGCCGGGCGGAAGAGCTGTCGACCCGGTCGCTGTGGCTGCGCGGCCTCGGGTTCGGCGCCGTGTTCGGGATCCTGTTCCTCTGGTACTCGGGCTGGTACCTCTGGGCGGCGCCGGGCGTCTTCCTGCTGAGCCTGTTCCTCTTCCCCTGGCGCGCCGGCCGGCGGGCCACCCGCCGCGCCCTGCTGTTCCTGGCGGTCGTGCTGGCCACCGCCGGGGCGATCGGCTCGCCGCTGCTCTACAACATCGTCAGGCAGGGCGCGGACACCCCGGACCGCTACGCCTACATCGCCACCTACGTCGACCCGGCCTACGTGCTGGGCTGGATGTCCGACCGCAACGGCACGTCGACCTATCACAACTGGCCGCAGGCGGGTGAGCTGGTCGGCCAGACCGGATTCGCGGTCATGCTGATCGCCGCCGTCGGCATCGGGGTGGGCCTGGGCCTGCGCAACCTGATGGTCCGGCTCGCCGCTGCGGTGCTGGCCGGCGCCTGGTTGATGCGGTTCTGGTTCGCCTCGCACATGGCGCACTCCCAGATGATCCAGCTGTACCCGCGGACCACCTGGATCATCATGTACTGCCTGCTGATCCTCGCGGTCGTCGGGCTGATGACCAGCCTGGAGCGCGGTGTCGGCTGGCTGGGGCGGCTGTTCCGTTCCAGCGGCCGCGCTCCCTCCGCGGGGCCGGTGATCCCGCACCGGGTGGTCAAGCAGCTGACGGCCGGCCTGATCTGCGCCCTGGCGCTGTTCGCGACCATGGGGGCCTCCTGGTCGGTGGACCGCTACATGCCGCAGCCGGAGTCCACCAACAGCATGGGCCTGGACGCCTGGCGGGCCCACACGATCAAGAAGAAGGACGGCACCTGCCCGAAGTACTCGCCGGTGGCGAAGTGCGCGGACATCATCACCAAGGACTGGAAGCCGAACCCCGACACGCGCTTCATCTGGTGCGCCAACGTGACCACCGAGGACTGGCCCACGGTCTGCGGCCGGCAGGCCCCCTGGGTGACCGGGGAGAAGAAGTAACCCGCACGAGCGACGGTCGGGGCCGGTGAGGTACGCCTCACCGGCCCCGATTGGCATCCGGGCTGCTCCATGTGGCAGTATGTCCAAGTTGCTCGGTTGAGTGCCGATGCTGCGCGCCTCCCGCCGGGAGGACTGGAAGCGAGTCCCATGTACTCGTCGTTCCCGTGATGGCCGTCAAGCGTGAGTTCTACGCCACGGCAGCTGCGGGGCGAAAGTACGGGAATCTTCCGGGAAGCGTGTGCGGGGCCTCGACCCGGCTCCCCCCACCCCGAAAGTTCGAAACCGACGAAGTACTTCGCCGGTTTTTTGCAAGCGCGAAGGCGACACGCCCGAGCGCGGGGGTCGGAGGGGCAGTCGTGTGGCAAATAAGGACAAAGGACTACTGAGTAGCCATGGCGGGACAGAAGATCCGCATCCGGCTCAAGGCCTACGACCACGAGGTCATCGACTCTTCGGCGAAGAAGATCGTCGAGACGGTGATCCGTACTGGTGCGCAGGTCGCGGGCCCGGTGCCGCTGCCCACTGAGAAGAACGTGTACTGCGTCATCCGCTCGCCGCACAAGTACAAGGACTCGCGCGAGCACTTCGAGATGCGTACTCACAAGCGTCTGATCGACATCCTCGACCCCACGCCGAAGACGGTTGACTCGCTCATGCGTCTCGACCTGCCGGCGGGCGTCGACATCGAGATCAAGCTCTGAGAGGCGCACCGAAGATGGCTAAGCAGATTAAGGGCATCCTGGGCGAGAAGCTCGGCATGACCCAGGTCTGGGACGAGAACAACCGGGTTGTCCCGGTGACCGTCGTCAAGGCTGGGCCCAATGTCGTGACCCAGGTCCACACCGCCGACAGCGCGGCCGGCTACAGCGCCGTCCAGCTCGGCTTCGGCGAGATCGACCCCCGCAAGGTGAACAAGCCCCTCGCGGGCCACTTCGCCAAGGCCGGTGTCACCCCGCGCCGTCACCTGGTCGAGCTCCGTACCTCGGACGCGTCCGAGTACACCCTCGGCCAGGAGATCACCGCGGAGCTGTTCGAGGCAGGTGTCAAGGTCGACGTGACCGGCACCTCCAAGGGCAAGGGCTTCGCCGGTGTCATGAAGCGCCACAACTTCCGGGGCCTCGGCGCCGGTCACGGTGTGCAGCGCAAGCACCGCTCGCCCGGCTCGATCGGTGGCTGCGCCACCCCGGGTCGCGTGTTCAAGGGCGTGAGGATGGCCGGCCGGATGGGCCACGAGCGTGTGACCACCCAGAACCTGACCATCCATGCCGTTGACGCGGAGAAGGGGCTGCTCCTGATCAAGGGCGCAATCCCGGGCCCGAACGGCGGCCTCGTCCTCGTCCGCACCGCGGCGAAGGGGCTGTGAGGATATGAGCACCATTGACATCCTGTCGCCCTCGGGCGACAAGACCGGCAGCCTCGAGCTGCCGGCCGAGATCTTCGACGCGAAGGTCAGCGTTCCGCTGATGCACCAGGTCGTCGTGGCGCAGCTCGCTGCGGCCCGTCAGGGCACCCACAAGACCAAGACTCGTGGCGAGGTCCGCGGTGGCGGCAAGAAGCCGTACCGCCAGAAGGGCACCGGCCGCGCCCGTCAGGGCTCGACCCGTGCGCCGCAGTTCGCCGGCGGTGGCGTCGTGCACGGTCCCGTGCCGCGTGACTACTCGCAGCGGACCCCGAAGAAGATGATCGCCGCCGCCCTGCGCGGTGCGCTCACCGACCGGGCCCGCCACAACCGCATTCACGTCGTCACCGACGTGATCGCGACCGAGGCGCCGTCGACCAAGGCCGCCAAGGGTCTGTTCGGCAAGATCACCGAGCGCAAGAACATCCTCCTCGTCGTCGAGCGTGCCGACGAGCTGGGTCTGAAGAGCGCCCGCAACCTGCCGAACGTCCACATCCTGGACGCCGGTCAGCTGAACACCTACGACGTGCTCGTCTCCGACGATGTGGTCTTCACCCAGGCCGCCTTCGAGCGTTTCGTGGCCGGTCCGGCCGCGTCCGCCAAGGCCGTGGCTGCTGAGGGCGAGCTCGAAGGGAGCGCCGCCTGATGGCTGCAGAGATCACGAGCAAGACGTTCACGGACCCCCGTGACGTCCTGGTGAAGCCGGTCATCTCGGAGAAGAGCTACTCGCTCCTCGACGAGAACAAGTACACGTTCATCGTGTCGCCGGGCGCCAACAAGACCCAGATCAAGCAGGCCGTCGAGGCGGTCTTCTCGGTCAAGGTCGAGTCGGTCAACACGCTCAACCGTCAGGGCAAGCGCAAGCGCTCCAAGACGGGCTTTGGCAAGCGCAAGGACACCAAGCGCGCCATCGTGACGCTGGCCGAGGGCAACCGCATCGACATCTTCGGGGGTCCGGTCTCCTAACGGAGACTCGGATCGTCGATAAGGACGAGGACGAGAGAGCCAAATGGGCATCCGCAAGTACAAGCCGACTACGCCGGGCCGTCGCGGCTCCAGCGTGGCCGACTTCGTAGAGATCACGCGGTCCACGCCGGAGAAGTCGCTGGTTCGCCCCCTGCACAGCAAGGGCGGCCGTAACAACGCCGGTCGTATCACCGCTCGCCACCAGGGTGGCGGACACAAGCGCGCCTACCGCGTGATCGACTTCCGTCGTCACGACAAGGACGGCGTGCCGGCCAAGGTCGCTCACATCGAGTACGACCCGAACCGCACCGCGCGCATCGCGCTCCTGCACTACCTGGACGGCGAGAAGCGCTACATCATCGCGCCGCGCGGCATCGCGCAGGGTGACCGGATCGAGAACGGCGCTGGCGCCGACATCAAGCCGGGCAACAACCTGCCGCTGCGCAACATCCCGGTCGGTACCACCATCCACGCGGTGGAGCTGCGTCCCGGCGGCGGTGCCAAGCTGGCCCGCTCGGCCGGCTCCGGCATCCAGCTGCTGGCGCGTGAGGGCAAGATGGCGCACCTGCGCATGCCCTCCGGTGAGATCCGCCTGGTCGACGCGCGCTGCCGCGCGACCGTCGGCGAGGTCGGCAACGCCGAGCAGTCGAACATCAACTGGGGCAAGGCCGGCCGTATGCGCTGGAAGGGCGTCCGCCCGACCGTGCGTGGTGTCGCCATGAACCCGATCGACCACCCGCACGGTGGTGGTGAGGGTAAGACCTCTGGTGGCCGCCACCCGGTCTCGCCGTGGGGCCAGAAGGAGGGTCGTACCCGTCGCCCGAAGAAGGCGTCGGACGCTCTCATCGTGCGCCGCCGCAAGACCAACAAGAAGCGCTAGGAGCAGGTCAGATGCCGCGCAGTCTCAAGAAGGGCCCCTTCATCGACGGCCACCTTCTCAAGAAGGTGGACGCGCAGAACGAGGCGGGTACCCAGAACGTCATCAAGACCTGGTCCCGTCGCTCCGTGATCTTCCCGGCCATGCTCGGCCACACGATCGCGGTGCACGATGGCCGTAAGCACGTCCCGGTGTTCGTCACCGAGTCGATGGTCGGCCACAAGCTCGGCGAGTTCGCGCCGACGCGCACGTTCCGCGGTCACGTCAAGGACGACCGCAAGTCGAAGCGTCGCTAGTCGCCAGCGAGATTACCGACTCAATGACTTACACCAGCAAGGGGACAACCATGGAAGCCAGGGCCCAGGCGCGGTACATCCGCGTCACGCCCATGAAGGCCCGCCGCGTGGTGGACCTCATCCGTGGCCTGAACGCCACGGAGGCCCAGGCGGTCCTGCGTTTCGCTCCGCAGGCCGCCACCGTGCCGGTCGGCAAGGTGCTTGACAGCGCCATCGCCAACGCCGTGCACAACTACAACCACAACAACGTGGACGATCTCGTCATCAGCGAGGCGTACGTTGACGAGGGCCCGACCCTGAAGCGGTTCCGTCCGCGTGCCCAGGGCCGTGCCTACCGGATCCGCAAGCGGACCAGCCACATCACCGTGGTCGTCAGCAGCAAGGAAGGGACCCGGTAATGGGCCAGAAGGTTAACCCGCACGGGTTCCGCCTCGGCATCAGCACGGACTTCAAGTCCCGCTGGTACGCCGACAAGCTGTACAAGGACTACGTCAAGGAAGACGTTGCCATTCGTCGCATGATGACGAAGGGCATGGAGCGCGCCGGCATCTCCAAGGTCGAGATCGAGCGCACCCGCGACCGCGTCCGCGTCGACATCCACACCGCTCGCCCCGGCATCGTCATCGGTCGCCGTGGCACCGAGGCCGACCGCATCCGCGGCGACCTGGAGAAGCTGACCGGCAAGCAGGTCCAGCTGAACATCCTCGAGGTCAAGAACCCCGAGCTGGACGCCCAGCTCGTGGCTCAGGGCGTCGCGGAGCAGCTGTCCTCGCGCGTCTCCTTCCGTCGTGCCATGCGCAAGTCGATGCAGGGCACCATGAAGTCCGGCGCCAAGGGCATCAAGGTCCAGTGCTCCGGTCGTCTCGGCGGCGCCGAGATGAGCCGTTCGGAGTTCTACCGCGAGGGCCGTGTGCCGCTGCACACCCTGCGCGCGAACGTCGACTACGGCTTCTTCGAGGCCAAGACGACCTTCGGCCGCATCGGCGTGAAGGTCTGGATCTACAAGGGCGACGTCAAGAACATCGCCGAGGTCCGCGCTGAGAACGCCGCTGCCCGCTCGGGTAACCGCCCGGCCCGTCCCGAGGGTGGTCGTCCCGCCCGCGGTGGCGAGCGCCGTGGTGGCGAGCGCGGTGGCCGTGGCCGTCGCCCCGCCGCTGCCGAGGCCTCCGCGGCCCCGGTCGCCGAGGCTCCGGCTGCCGAGAACACCGGAACGGAGGCCTGACCCCAATGCTGATCCCCCGTCGGGTCAAGCACCGCAAGCAGCACCACCCCAAGCGCCGCGGCGCTGCCAAGGGTGGCACCGAGCTCGCCTTCGGCGAGTACGGCATCCAGGCCGTCACCCCGGCCTACGTGACGAACCGGCAGATCGAGTCCGCTCGTATCGCCGTCACCCGTCACATCAAGCGTGGCGGCAAGGTCTGGATCAACATCTACCCGGACCGTCCGCTCACCAAGAAGCCGGCCGAGACCCGCATGGGTTCCGGTAAGGGTTCGCCCGAGTGGTGGATCGCGAACGTGCACCCGGGTCGGGTCATGTTCGAGCTGTCGTACCCCAACGAGAAGGTGGCTCGTGAGGCGCTGACCCGCGCTGCTCACAAGCTCCCGATGAAGTGCCGGATCATCCGGCGCGAGGCAGGTGAGAGCTGATGTCGGCCGGCACCAAGGCTGCTGACCTCCGCGAGCTGGACAACGAGGGTCTCGTTGCCAAGCTCCGTGAGGCCAAGGAGGAGCTGTTCAACCTCCGCTTCCAGGCGGCGACCGGGCAGCTCGACAACCACGGACGGCTCAAGCTCGTCCGTAAGGACATCGCGCGGATCTACACCCTGATGCGCGAGCGCGAGCTGGGCATCGAGACGGTGGAGAGCGCCTGATGACTGAGAACACCAACGAGACGCGCGGTTTCCGCAAGACCCGTGAGGGTCTCGTCGTCAGCGACAAGATGGACAAGACCGTCGTCGTCGCCGTCGAGGACCGCGTCAAGCACGCTCTGTACGGCAAGGTCATCCGCCGTACGAACAAGCTGAAGGCGCACGACGAGGCGAACGCCTGCGGCATCGGCGACCGGGTCCTCCTCGCGGAGACCCGCCCGCTGTCCGCGACGAAGCGCTGGCGCGTCGTCGAGATCCTCGAGAAGGCCAAGTAACGAAGTTGATGCGGTACGGCCGTATGTGCACCAGGCTCCTCGCGGGCGCTGGTGTGAGCAGCGGCCGGCCCGTCAGCTCTCGTTGACGATCAGGAGAAAGCTGTGATCCAGCAGGAGTCGCGACTGCGTGTCGCCGACAACACGGGCGCGAAGGAAATCCTTTGCATCCGCGTTCTCGGTGGCTCCGGTCGCCGCTACGCCGGTATCGGGGACGTCATCGTCGCGACCGTCAAGGACGCGATCCCCGGCGGTTCGGTGAAGAAGGGTGACGTCGTCAAGTGCGTCGTCGTCCGTACCGTGAAGTCGCGTCGTCGTCCGGATGGCTCGTACATCCGCTTCGACGAGAACGCCGCGGTCGTTCTGAAGAACACCGATGGTGACCCCCGTGGCACCCGCATCTTCGGCCCGGTGGGCCGCGAGCTGCGTGACAAGAAGTTCATGAAGATCATCTCGCTTGCGCCGGAGGTGCTCTAACTCATGGCGAACAGCATGAAGATCAAGAAGGGTGACCTGGTTCAGGTCATCACCGGCAAGGACAAGGGCAAGCAGGGCAAGGTCATCCAGGCCATGCCGGCTGAGAACAAGGTCCTGGTCGAGGGTGTGAACCGGGTCAAGAAGCACACCAAGCCGGGCCCGGGCACTCAGGGTGGCATTGTCACCGTCGAGGCCCCGGTGCACGTCTCCAACGTCCAGCTGGTCGTGGAGAAGGACGGCAAGAAGGTCGTCACCCGCGTTGGCTACCGCTTCGATGACGAGGGCAACAAGATCCGCGTTGCCAAGCGAACCGGTGAGGACATCTGATGTCTGAGACGACTGTTGAGAAGGTGACCCCCCGTCTCAAGGAGCGTTACAACTCCGAGATCAAGGGTCAGCTGCAGGAGCAGTTCTCGTACGAGAACGTCATGCTGACGCCCGGCCTGGTCAAGGTCGTCGTCAACATGGGTGTCGGCGAGGCCGCCCGTGACAGCAAGCTGATCGAGGGCGCGATCCGCGACCTGACCGCGATCACCGGTCAGAAGCCGGCCGTGACCAAGGCTCGTAAGTCCATCGCGCAGTTCAAGCTGCGCGAGGGCCAGCCGATCGGCACGCACGTCACCCTCCGCGGTGACCGCATGTGGGAGTTCCTGGACCGTCTGGTGTCGCTGGCCCTGCCGCGTATCCGTGACTTCCGTGGCCTCTCCCCGAAGCAGTTCGACGGCCGTGGCAACTACACCTTCGGTCTGACCGAGCAGGTTATGTTCCACGAGATCGACCAGGACAAGGTCGACCGTCAGCGCGGTATGGACATCACCGTCGTGACCACCGCTCAGACCGACGACGAGGGCCGGGCGCTCCTGCGCGCTCTGGGCTTCCCGTTCAAGGAGGCGTGAGCCAATGGCGAAGAAGTCCCTCATCGCGAAGTCCGAGCGCAAGCCGAAGTTCGGCGTCCGGGCTTACACCCGGTGCCAGCGCTGCGGCCGTCCGCACTCGGTGTACCGCAAGTTCGGCCTGTGCCGTGTCTGCCTCCGTGAGATGGCACACCGCGGCGAGCTGCCGGGCGTGACCAAGAGCTCCTGGTAGTCCTCTTCTTCCAGAAGACGGCCAGAGCTTTAGGCACAGCCAGCGAAGCAGAGGTGCCCGATCCCACACCGGCCCGTTTTGGGCCTGCCGTACGGATTCCCGTAAGGTAGTGGGGTCGGGCCCCCTGCCACGGCTTCCCCATGGATGTCCGTGGCCCTCTTACGGGAGGGCTCGCACCCAGTCTTACGACG
The DNA here is from genome assembly GCF_014596465.1 of Streptomyces sp. CBMA123. Lineage (GTDB taxonomy): Bacteria > Actinomycetota > Actinomycetes > Streptomycetales > Streptomycetaceae > Kitasatospora. The sequence goes on from NZ_MECK01000257.1 coordinate 32,580, forward strand.
TCGCAGGTCCCCTGCGCTTGTGCCTCTGACGCACTCGAAAGAGTGCGGCAGGGGGACCTGGCGCGGAGAAACCGCGGCGAGAGAGGCCTGAGGCCATCATGACCATGACCGACCCCATCGCAGACATGCTCACGCGTCTGCGTAACGCGAACTCGGCGTACCACGACACCGTGGCGATGCCGGCTAGCAAGATCAAGGCGCACGTCGCCCAGATCCTGCAGCAGGAGGGGTACATCTCCTCCTACAAGGTTGAGGAGCCGACTGAGGGCGAGGTCGGCAAGAAGCTGACCATCGAGCTCAAGTTCGGCCCCAACCGTGAGCGCTCCATCGCCGGCATCAAGCGCATCAGCAAGCCGGGTCTGCGCGTTTACGCAAAGTCCACCAACCTGCCGAAGGTTCTCGGCGGCCTGGGCGTGGCGATCATCTCCACGTCCTCCGGCCTCCTGACCGACAAGCAGGCCGCCAAGAAGGGCGTAGGCGGAGAAGTCCTCGCCTACGTCTGGTAATTCGGGAAACGGAGGTACAGCAATGTCGCGCATTGGACGGCTGCCCATCCAGGTCCCCGCTGGCGTGGACGTCACCATCGATGGCCAGGCGGTCTCGGTGAAGGGCCCGAAGGGCTCCCTCACCCACGTTGTCGCCGCGCCGATCGAGATCGGTAAGGGCGAGGACGGCACGCTGCTCGTCACCCGCCCCAACGACGAGCGTCAGTCGAAGGCCCTGCACGGTCTTTCCCGCACGCTGGTGGCGAACATGATCACCGGCGTGACCGCGGGCTACCGCAAGTCGCTGGAGATCAGCGGTGTCGGCTACCGAGTTCTGGCGAAGGGCTCCGACATGGAGTTCCAGCTGGGCTACAGCCACCCGATCCTGGTCGAGGCCCCCGAGGGCATCTCCTTCGTCGTCGAGTCGGCCACCAAGTTCCACGTGGACGGCATCGACAAGCAGAAGGTCGGCGAGGTCGCTGCGAAGATCCGCAAGCTGCGCAAGCCCGACCCGTACAAGGCCAAGGGCGTCAAGTACGCGGGCGAGGTCATCCGCCGCAAGGTCGGAAAGAGTGGTAAGTAAGCGATGAGTGTCTCTGTCAAGATCGGCAAGGGCAACGCCTACAAGAGCGCCGCTCGCAAGCGCCGCGCGATCCGCGTTCGCAAGCGCGTCGTCGGCACCGAGGTGCGTCCGCGCCTCGTTGTGACGCGCTCGAACCGTCACATGGTCGCCCAGGTCATCGACGACGCCAAGGGTCACACCCTGGCGTCGGCGTCCACCCTCGACGTGTCCATCAAGGGCGCCGAGGGCGACAAGACCGAGCTGGCCAAGAAGGTCGGGAGCCTGGTCGCCGAGCGCGCCAAGGCTGCCGGCATCGAGGCGGTCGTCTTCGACCGCGCGGGCAACCGGTACGCCGGCCGCATCGCCGCCCTGGCGGACGCGGCTCGCGAGGCCGGGCTCGACTTCTAAGCCGCTCGTCGACTCTGTCGGCGGACGTAATCGAGAGAGGTAATTCCAATGGCTGGACCCCAGCGCCGCGGTAGCGGCGCCGGCGGCGGCACCGGTGGCGAGCGGCGTGACCGTAAGCGTGACGACCGGGGTAACGCCCCCGCCGTCGAGAAGACCGCTTACGTCGAGCGCGTCGTCGCGATCAACCGTGTCGCCAAGGTTGTCAAGGGTGGCCGTCGTTTCTCCTTCACCGCGCTGGTCGTGGTGGGCGATGGCGATGGCACCGTGGGTGTCGGTTACGGGAAGGCGAAGGAGGTTCCGGCCGCCATCGCCAAGGGTGTTGAGGAGGCCAAGAAGAACTTCTTCAAGGTCCCCCGTATCCAGGGCACCATCCCGCACCCGATCCAGGGTGAGAAGGCCGCCGGCGTCGTGCTCCTGAAGCCCGCCGCCCCCGGTACCGGTGTTATCGCCGGTGGTCCGGTGCGCGCCGTCCTGGAGTGCGCCGGCATTCACGACATCCTGTCGAAGTCGCTCGGCTCGGACAACGCGATCAACATCGTGCACGCCACCGTGGCTGCTCTGAAGGGCCTCGTGCGCCCCGAGGAGATCGCCGCGCGTCGTGGCCTGCCGCTGGAGGACGTGGCCCCCGCCGCTCTGCTGCGGGCGCGTGCTGCTGGGGTGAGCGCCTGATGGCTCGCCTGAAGATCACGCAGACCAAGTCGTACATCGGCAGCAAGCAGAATCACCGTGACACCCTGCGTTCGCTTGGTCTCAAGCGCATGCACGACGTCGTGGTGAAGGAGGACCGTCCCGAGATCCGCGGGATGGCCCACACGGTCCGTCACCTGGTGACGGTTGAGGAGGTGGACTGATCATGGGCGACAACCCGATCAAGATCCACAACCTGCGTCCCGCCCCGGGTGCCAAGACCGACAAGATCCGTGTGGGTCGTGGTGAGGGCTCCAAGGGTAAGACCGCCGGTCGTGGTACCAAGGGCACCAAGGCCCGCTACCAGGTTCCGCAGCGCTTCGAGGGTGGCCAGATGCCGCTCCACATGCGCCTGCCGAAGCTGAAGGGCTTCAAGAACCCGTTCAAGATCACGTTCCAGGTCGTCAACCTCGACAAGCTGGCCGAGCTCTACCCGCAGGGTGGAGAGGTCACGGTCGAGGACCTGGTCGCGAAGGGCGCGGTTCGCAAGAACTCCCTCGTCAAGGTGCTCGGCACCGGCGAGGTCTCGGTTGCGCTGCAGGTGACGGTCGACGCCGTCTCCGGCTCGGCCGCCGAGAAGATCAAGGCCGCCGGCGGTACGGTCACCGAGCTCGTCTGAGCCCGCTGAACCCGCCGACACCCGGCTTCGAGCCCCGCACCTCCTTCGGGAGGTGCGGGGCTCGTGCTTTTACCGCGGCTTTCACCTCCGGGCCGAAATCCGGCGGTACCGGCGCTCGTTCTTTTGTGTGGCAAAACCGGGCATCCCGTACCCCCGTGAGTGGGGGAGGGACGGTACGCGCTTCTTTCGAGTGGCCGCGCACTGTTAGAGTCCGTGGAGTTCCCTTGTAGGCTGCGCGTAGGCTCGCCTGTGCCGTCTGTACGGGGGCCCGTACCGCAAACTCCCCATTCAGGACCGACCCTCCCGCCGACGACGCGCGGGAGGCGCAGGAGGCACCGTGCTCAGTGCGTTCGCGCGGGCGTTCCAGACGCCCGACCTGCGCAAGAAGCTGCTGTTCACGCTGGGCATCATGGTGCTGTTCCGGCTGGGCTCGCACATTCCGATCCCGGGCGTGAGCTTCACGGCCGTGAACGAGTGCGTGAAGGAGACCAAGAACAACGGCCTCTTCGGGCTCGTCAACCTGTTCAGCGGTGGCGCGCTACTACAGCTGACGATCTTCGCCCTCGGCATCATGCCGTACATCACGGCGAGCATCATCCTCCAGCTCCTCACCGTCGTGATCCCGCGACTGGAGATGCTGAAGAAGGAAGGCCAGGCCGGCCAGGCGAAGATCACCCAGTACACCCGCTACCTGACCATCGCGCTCGCCGTGCTCCAGGGCACCGGCATCGTCGCGACGGCCTCCAGCGGCGCGCTGTTCTCGGGCTGCCTGCAGGCCAACCAGATCGTGCCGGACACCTCGGTGTTCCGGATCGCCGTCATGGTCATCACGATGACCGCCGGCACCACGGTCATCATGTGGCTGGGTGAGCTGATCACCGACCGCGGCATCGGCAACGGCATGTCGCTGCTGATCTTCACCTCGATCGCCGCGCAGTTCCCGTCCTCGATGTGGGCCATCAAGACCTCCGGCACCATCGGCGGCGGCTGGGTCGAGTTCCTCTCCGTGGTGGCCGTCGGCATCATCGTTGTGATGCTGGTCATCTTCGTCGAGCAGGCCCAGCGCCGGATCCCGGTCCAGTACGCGAAGCGCATGATCGGCCGCCGGGCGTTCGGCGGCACCTCGACCTACATCCCGCTCAAGGTGAACCAGGCCGGTGTCATCCCGGTCATCTTCGCCTCGTCGCTGCTGTACATCCCGGCCCTGGTGGTCCAGCTGACCAACAGCCAGGCCGGCTGGGCGGTGTGGATCAAGCAGAACTTCGTCAAGGGTGACCACCCGATCTACATGGCCACCTACTTCCTGCTGATCGTCTTCTTCGCCTTCTTCTACGTCGCCATCTCCTTCAACCCCGAAGAAGTTGCCGACAATATGAAGAAGTATGGTGGCTTCATCCCGGGCATCCGGGCCGGCCGGCCGACGGCCGAGTACCTGAACTACGTGCTGACCCGGATCACGTGGCCGGGTTCGCTCTACCTGGGCCTGATCGCGTTGATCCCGATGATCGCCCTGGTCGCCTTCGGACAGCAGACCAACTTCCCGTTCGGTGGCACCAGCGTGCTCATCGTCGTCGGCGTCGGACTCGAAACTGTGAAGCAGATCGAGAGCCAGCTCCAGCAGCGCAATTACGAAGGGTTCCTCCGCTGATGCGTATCGTCCTCGTTGGTCCTCCCGGGGCCGGGAAGGGTACTCAGGCGCACCTGCTCGCCAAGACCCTGTCCATCCCCCACATCTCCACCGGAGACCTGTTCCGCGCCAACATCGGTCAGGGCACCCCGCTGGGGCTCGAGGCCAAGAGCTACATGGACGCGGGTCGCCTGGTGCCGGATGAGGTCACCATCGGGATGGCCAAGGACCGCATGCTCAAGGCCGACGCGGCCAACGGCTTCCTGCTCGACGGCTTCCCCCGCAACCTGGGTCAGGCCAAGGCGCTCGACGAGTTCCTGGTCGAGCAGGGCATCAAGCTGGACGGCGTGCTGGACCTGGAGGTCCCCGAGGAGGAGGTCGTGCGCCGGATCGCCGGCCGCCGCCTGTGCCGCAACGACGGGGGCCACGTGTTCCACGTGGACTACAACCCGCCGAAGGTCGAGGGCGTCTGCGACGAGTGCGGCGGCGAGCTGTACCAGCGCTCGGACGACACCGAGGAGAAGGTGCGCACGCGCCTGGAGGTCTACCACACGGAGACCGAGCCGATCATCGACTACTACGTCCAGCAGGGCCTGGTGGCGACCATCTCGGCCCTCGGCAAGGTGGACGAGGTCACCCAGCGCGCGATCGAGGCGCTGAAGCAGAACGGCTGAGTTCGCTCGGCGAGGTACGCGTGGAACGGCCGGGTCGCCCGTGGAGCGGGCGGCCCGGCCGTTTTCGACGTCGTACGGTGGTAGGCAGTGGTAATCCGGACTTGGAAGGCGTGACCTGATGGTGGAGATCAAGACCCCCGAGCAGATCGCGAAGATGCGGGCGGCCGGGCTGGTCGTCGCCGAGGCGCTCAAGGCCTGCCGCGAGGCGGTCGCTCCCGGGGTGACCACCCAGGAGCTCAACGACATCGCCGACAAGGTCATCACCGACCACGGCGCCACCTCGAACTTCCGCGCCCACCACGGTGGGCTGTGGTTCCCGGGCGTGATCTGCGCCTCGGTGAACAACGAGGTCGTGCACGGCATCCCCGGCGAGCGGGTGCTGCAGGAGGGCGACATCATCTCGATCGACTGCGGCGCCATCCTGGACGGCTGGCACGGCGACTCGGCGATCACCGTCGCGGTCGGCGAGGTCCGTCCCGAGGTGGAGATGCTCAGCCGGGTGACCGAGGGCTCGATGTGGGCCGGCATCGCCCAGATGAAGAAGAGCAACCGCCTGGTGGACGTCTCCAAGGCGATCGAGGGCTTCATCCGCCGCCAGCCGCTGCCGCCCAAGGGCAAGTGGGGCATCACCGAGGGCTACGGCGGCCACGGCATCGGCACCGCGATGCACATGGAGCCGCACGTGCTGAACTACGTCGAGCGCGGCCGCGGCAAGGGCCCGAAGCTCGTCCCCGGCACCGTGCTGGCGATCGAGCCGATGGTCTCGCTGGGCACCCCGCACACCGCGGTGCTGGACGACGAGTGGACGGTCGTCACCAACGACGGCACCTGGGCCTCGCACTGGGAGCACTCGGTGGCCGTCACCGAGCAGGGCCCGCTGGTGCTGACCGCCTTCGACGGCGGCAAGGCCGAGCTGGCCAAGCTGGGCGTCACCGCCGCTCCGGACCCGCTGGCGTAGTCGCCGCGGTGGCCGACCGTCGCCGCTGACAAGGGATCAGAGCCCTGGAGGTTTGGACCTCCAGGGCTTTTGTCCTATTTTTAACGGCTGGCAGTGGCAGTTGGCTTACGAGTGAGCAGGAGAGCACACGTGCTCAAGGGATTCCGCGACTTCATGATGCGCGGCAACGTCGTCGACATGGCGGTCGGTGTGGTCATCGGAGCCGCGTTCACCGCGGTGGTGACCGGCTTCGTCACCGCGTTCCTCACCCCGCTGGTCGGCGTGGTGATCGGCGCGGCCGGCGACTTCAGTTCGTACACCGCGACGATCGCCCACGTGACCTTCCCGTACGGGCAGTTCCTCAACGTGCTGATCGCCTTCGTCATGACGGCCGCGGTGCTGTACTTCTGCGTCGTGCTGCCGGTCACCAAGGCGACCGCGCGGTACCTGCCGCAGAAGCCGAAGACCCTCACGCGCCCCTGCCCCGAGTGCCTGACCGAGATCCCGCAGGCCGCCCGCCGCTGCTCGGCCTGCACCGCCCACGTCGACCCGCTGACCGTCCCCGCCGGGGTCTGACGCGGCCGGTGTGACGGTGGACTCCTTCCGGTACCCCCGTTTTGGCCCGCGGGACGCGCTGGCGTAGGATGGACCGTCGGCTCACTCGTAGCGTGCTTCAGCGCGCCCTCTTCCCTCCGGGGGAGGGGTGAACCCAGGTTCGCACGAGCGTTCCGCATACGGTAGCCGGTCCCGGAAGGTGGATCTCGCAGTTCATGGCTAAGAAGCAAGGCGCCATTGAGATCGAGGGCACCGTGATCGAGTCTCTTCCGAACGCGATGTTCAAGGTCGAGCTGCAGAACGGTCACAAGGTCCTCGCGCACATCAGTGGCAAGATGCGCATGCACTACATCCGCATCCTGCCGGACGACCGGGTCGTCGTGGAGCTCAGCCCCTACGACCTCACGCGCGGCCGGATCGTCTACCGCTACAAGTAAGAACGTCAGATCTAGACCCGGAGAACCTGAACATGAAGGTCAAGCCGAGCGTCAAGAAGATCTGCGACAAGTGCAAGGTGATCCGCCGTCACGGCCGGGTCATGGTGATCTGCGACAACCTGCGCCACAAGCAGCGCCAGGGCTGATCTCCCTCCCGCATTTCTCGTAGTACTTCGCGCGACGCGAAAAACGTCATACGCGGGCTACCCGATCCGTCCAGGCGGACGGAATGCCTCCCCCGGTCAGAGGCCGGGGCTCCCTCACCGTGAGGTGTCGGAGTAGGTAGCACGCAAGACCTCTGAAGAACCACAGGAGCCATGAATGGCACGCCTCGCCGGCGTTGATCTCCCCCGTGAGAAGCGGATCGAGATCGCCCTTACGTACGTGTACGGCATCGGCCGTACCCGCGCCCAGCAGACCCTCGCCGAGACCGGTGTCAACCCGGATGTCCGCGTTCGCGACATCAGCGAGGACGACCTGGTCAAGCTGAGCCAGTACATCGACGCCAACTACACGGTCGAGGGTGACCTCCGCCGTGAGGTGGCCGCCGACATCCGCCGCAAGGTCGAGATCGGCTGCTACGAGGGTCTGCGTCACCGCCGTGGCCTGCCGGTCCGCGGCCAGCGCACCCACACCAACGCGCGTACCCGCAAGGGCCCGCGTCGCGCGATCGCCGGCAAGAAGAAGCCGGGCAAGAAGTAGTCCGTCCCGTAACCGGACATCCCTCCGGCCCGCGGGTCAGCGGACCGACCACCTCAGTAGGAGAACAGACTTATGCCCCCCAAGGGTCGTCAGGCTGCCGGCGCGAAGAAGATCCGCCGCAAGGAAAAGAAGAACGTCGCTCACGGCCACGCGCACATCAAGAGCACGTTCAACAACACCATCGTTTCGATCACCGACCCCGCGGGCAACGTGATCTCCTGGGCCTCCGCCGGCCACGTCGGCTTCAAGGGCTCGCGCAAGTCCACCCCGTTCGCCGCGCAGATGGCCGCCGAGGCCGCTGCCCGTCGCGCGCAGGAGCACGGCATGCGCAAGGTTGACGTCTTCGTGAAGGGTCCGGGCTCCGGCCGCGAGACCGCGATCCGTTCGCTCCAGGCCACCGGCCTGGAGGTCGGCTCGATCCAGGACGTCACCCCCACCCCGCACAACGGCTGCCGTCCGCCGAAGCGCCGCCGCGTCTGACGCAGCGCCTTCGGGCACGCTGGTCCTGCTTTAAACCACGTACGGGGTCTCGTTTTCTGCGGGACCCCGTACGCTTGGTCCTGTCGGCATCAAATAGTGGGTGCCGAAGACAACTGGAGGAACATCCCCCATGCTTATCGCTCAGCGCCCCTCGCTGACCGAAGAGGTCGTCGACGAGTTCCGCTCGCGGTTCGTGATCGAGCCGCTCGAGCCGGGCTTCGGCTACACCCTCGGCAACTCCCTGCGCCGCACGCTCCTGTCGTCGATCCCGGGTGCCGCTGTCACCAGCATCCGCATCGACGGCGTCCTGCACGAGTTCACCACCGTGCCGGGCGTCAAGGAGGATGTGACCGACCTCATCCTCAACATCAAGCAGCTGGTCGTCTCCTCGGAGCACGACGAGCCGGTCGTGATGTACCTGCGCAAGCAGGGCCCGGGCGTCGTGACCGCCGCCGACATCGCCCCGCCGGCGGGTGTCGAGGTGCACAACCCCGAGCTGGTCCTCGCCACCCTGAACGGCAAGGGCAAGCTGGAGATGGAGCTGACCGTCGAGCGCGGTCGCGGCTACGTCTCCGCCGTCCAGAACAAGGCCTCCGGCCAGGAGATCGGCCGCATCCCGGTCGACTCGATCTACAGCCCCGTGCTGAAGGTCACCTACAAGGTCGAGGCCACCCGTGTCGAGCAGCGGACCGACTTCGACAAGCTGATCGTCGACGTCGAGACCAAGCCCGCCATGCGTCCGCGCGACGCCATGGCCTCGGCCGGCAAGACCCTGGTGGAGCTGTTCGGCCTCGCCCGCGAGCTGAACATCGACGCCGAGGGCATCGACATGGGCCCGTCCCCGACGGACGCCGCCCTGGCCGCCGACCTGGCGCTGCCGATCGAGGAGCTGGAACTCACCGTCCGCTCCTACAACTGCCTCAAGCGCGAGGGCATCCACACCGTGGGTGAGCTCGTCGCCCGCTCCGAGGCCGACCTGCTCGACATCCGCAACTTTGGTGCGAAGTCGATCGACGAGGTCAAGGCGAAGCTGGCCGGCATGGGCCTGGCCCTCAAGGACAGCCCGCCCGGGTTCGACCCGACCGCCGCCGCCGACGCCTTCGGCGCCGACGACCTGGACGACGCGGGTTACGCGGAGACCGAGCAGTACTAAGAGATTTGGCCGCGGGGGCGGTTCCACGGAGCCGCCCCCGTCGTCATGGAAAGCCGTACGGGCAACAGTGCCGGTACGCCCGCTGCGGTACCTGATACGGCCGTAGTCGGAGATTCAAGGAGTCACCATGCCGCGTCCCACCAAGGGTGCCCGCCTCGGCGGCGGCCCGCACCACGAGCCGCTGCTGCTCGCCGGTCTGTGCCGGGAGCTGTTCCAGTACGGCCGCATCACCACGACCGAGGCCAAGGCCCGTCGGATGCGCCCGCTGGCGGAGAAGCTGATCACCAAGGCGAAGAAGGGCGACATCCACAACCGTCGCCTGGTGCGCAAGACCATCACCGACGTCTCGGTGCTGCACACCCTCTTCACCGAGATCGCGCCGCGCTACGAGAACCGCCCGGGTGGTTACACCCGTATCACCAAGATCGGTCCCCGTCGTGGCGACAACGCCCCGATGGCCGTGATCGAGCTGGTCGAGGCGCTGACCGTCGCGCAGACCGCCGTCGGCGAGGCCGAGGCCGCCGCCAAGCGTGCCGTCAAGGAGGCCGATGAGGCCGCCGCCGTCGAGACCAAGGCCGACGAGGCCGAGGCCGCCGAGCAGGCCTGACACCTCCAGGTGTGATGCGGGCCCGCTCTCCCAGCGATGGGGGAGCGGGCCCGTTCCTTATTCGTAGGAGCGGGAGCAAGTGGTCAACGATTGCGCCGAGCAGCCGCCGGTGAAGGACGGCCCGGCCGACGGGTACGTCCGGGTCCGGCTCGACCTCGCCTACCAGGGCGCCGAGTTCTCCGGCTGGGCCCGGCAGAAGGGCGGCCGCCGGACGGTCCAGGAGGAGATCGAGAGCGCGCTGCAGGTCGTCACCCGCAGCCAGGAGCTCTTCCCGCTGACCGTGGCCGGCCGCACCGACGCCGGTGTCCACGCCCGCGGCCAGGTCGCCCATGTCGACCTGCCGGCCGAGCTGTGGGAGGCGCACCGGGAGAAGCTGCTCCGCCGGCTGGCCGGACGGCTGCCCGGGGACGTCCGGATCTACCGGGTCGGCGAGGCGCCGGCCGGGTTCGACGCCCGCTTCTCGGCGATCTGGCGCCGGTACGCGTACCGGGTCGCGGACCACCCCGGCGGGGTCGACCCGCTGCTGCGCGGGCACGTGCTCTGGCACGACCGGCCGCTCGACGTGGACCGGATGAACGAGGCCGCGAAGCTGCTGCTCGGCGAGCACGACTTCGCCGCGTACTGCAAGAAGCGCGAGGGCGCCACCACCATCCGCACCCTGCTGGAGCTGCACTGGGAGCGGGTCCCGGTGGACGCCTACGCGAGCCAGGAGGGCACCCTGGCGGTGGCCACCGTCCGGGCCGACGCCTTCTGCCACAACATGGTCCGGGCGCTGGTCGGCGCGATGCTGCTGGTCGGCGACGGGCACCGGCCGGTGGAGTTCCCCGGCGAGGTGCTGGCCGGCGGGGTCCGCAACTCGGCCGTCAACGTGATCCGACCGTACGGGCTCACCCTGGAAGAGGTCGGCTACCCGCCGGACGACCAGCTGGCCGAGCGGAACCGGCAGGCCAGGCGGATGCGCACGCTCCCCGGACAGCCCGCCGCCCTGTAATCCGTTTTGGCCCGGGGCGTCCGCTTGGGACAATCCCTTCCATGGGACACGTCGAGATTTCGCACCTGGAGTACTACCTGCCGGACGGGCGGGTGCTGTTCGACGACGCGTCCTTCCGGGTCGGCGAGGGCGCCGCGGTCGCCCTGGTCGGCGCCAACGGGGCCGGCAAGACCACCCTGCTGCGCATGATCGCGGGGGACATCCAGCCGCACGGCGGCACGGTGACGATCAGCGGCGGGCTCGGCGTGATGCGCCAGTTCGTCGGCACCACCGGCCGCGAGGACCAGAGCGCCACCCCGGGCGCCCTGCCCGCCGACGCCTCGGTGCGCGACCTGCTGGTCTCGGTCGCCCCGGAGCGGATCGCCAAGGCCGCCCGGACGGTGGACGCCGCCGAGCTGGCGATGATCGCCCAGGACGACGAGAAGACGCAGATGGCCTACGCCCAGGCGCTCTCCGACTGGGCGGACGTCGGCGGCTACGACTACGAGACCGACTGGGACGTCTGCACCATGGCGGCCCTCGGGATGCCCTTCGACAAGGCCCAGTGGCGCGGCCTGAACACCCTCTCCGGCGGCGAGCAGAAGCGCCTCGTCCTGGAGACGCTGCTGCGCGGCCCCGAAGAGGTGCTGCTGCTCGACGAGCCGGACAACTACCTGGACGTTCCGGGCAAGCGCTGGCTGGAGGAGGCCATCAAGGCGACCTCCAAGACCGTGTTGTACATCTCACACGACCGCGAGCTGCTCTCCCGCACCGCCGAGAAGATCATCAGTGTGGAGTCCGGTGCCGCCGGCAGCAGCGTCTGGGTGCACGGTGGCGGCTTCGACTCCTTCCACGAGGCCCGCAAGGACCGGTTCGCGCGCTTCGAGGAGCTGGGGCGGCGCTGGGACGAGGAGCACGCCAAGCTCAAGAAGCTCGTGGTGACCCTGCGCCAGGCCGCCTCGGTCAGCCACGCCCTCGCCACCCGCTACGCGGCCGCGCAGACCCGGCTGAAGAAGTTCGAGGAGGCCGGCCGGCCGGAGGAGCCCCCGCGCGAGCAGAACATCACCATGCGGCTCAAGGGCGGGCGCACCGGTGTGCGCGCCTTCACCATGGAGCGGCTGGAGCTCACCGGGCTGATGCAGCCCTTCGACCTGGAGGTCTTCTACGGCGAGCGGATCGGGGTGCTGGGCGCCAACGGCGCCGGCAAGTCGCACCTGCTGCGGCTGCTCGCGGGCGACGACAGCGTGGCCCACACCGGCGACTGGAAGCTCGGCGCCCGGGTCGTCCCCGGTCACTTCCGGCAGACCCACGCCCACCCGGAGCTGTTCGGGCGCACCGTCCGCTCGATCATCGAGGAGGAGCACGCGCTCAGCCGCGGCGCCGCGATGGGCGCGTTGCGCCGGTACGAGCTGGACCGGCAGGAGGAGCAGAAGTTCGAGTCGCTGTCCGGCGGACAGCAGGCCCGGCTGATGATCCTCAAGCTCGAACTCGACGGTGTGACGGCCCTGTTGCTCGACGAGCCGACCGACAACCTGGACCTGGAGAGCGCCGAGGCGCTGCAGGCCGGGCTGGAGGCCTTCGAGGGCACCGTCCTGTGTGTCACCCACGACCGCTGGTTCGCGAAGACCTTCGACCGCTTCCTGGTGTTCGGGGCGGACGGGCGGGTCTTCGAATCGGCCGAGCCGGTCTGGGACGTCACCCGGGTCGAGCGCGAACGCTGAGTGACCGCGGGGTGGGCGGCCGGCGATTTTGACCGCTTCCCGCCCGCCCGGTAACCTGGACGCTTGATGTGCGTATTGGCTCGCTCTATCTCACGTGAGAGGTCGGTACGCCGGAGACATCAGGTCGACGACCAGCGGTCCCCCCTTGAATTGCGTCCAAGGTTGGCCAGGCTGCTCATCCGTCCGGGTGCTCCTGTCAGGACTCACTCACTGAAAAGCGAAGGCTACGACCGTGCGTACGTACAGCCCCAAGCCCGGCGACGTCCAGCGTCAGTGGCACGTCATCGACGCGACCGACGTCGTGCTCGGCCGCCTGGCCTCCCAGGCCGCCAACCTCCTCCGGGGCAAGCACAAGGCGATCTACGCGCCGCACGTTGACACTGGTGACTTCGTCATCATCATCAACGCCGACAAGGTGCACCTGTCCGGTAACAAGAAGACCCAGAAGCTGGCCTACCGCCACTCGGGCTTCCCGGGCGGTCTGCGCTCGGTGCGCTACGACGACCTGCTGGCGAACAACCCGGAGAAGGCCGTCGAGAAGGCCATCAAGGGCATGATCCCCAAGAACAGCCTGGGCCGCCAGATGCTCTCGAAGCTGAAGGTCTACTCGGGCGACCAGCACCCCCACGCTGCCCAGCAGCCGGTGCCGTTCGAGATCACCCAGGTCGCGCAGTAATTCGGCCACCAAGCCCCCCAACACTGAAAAGAGCTGAGGAACATCGTGGCCGAGACCACTGAAACCCTTGAGGTCGACTTCGACGAGGCCGCTGAGGCCGTCGAGGGCGAGTACACCTCCGAGGAGAGCTACACCTCCGAGTCCCTGGCCGGCCGCTTCGGCGAGGCCACCCCGGGCGCCGGCCTCGGCCGTCGCAAGGAGGCGATCGCCCGCGTGCGCATCGTCCCCGGCACCGGCCAGTGGAAGATCAACGGTCGCACCCTCGAGGGTTACTTCCCGAACAAGGTGCACCAGCAGACCGTGAACGAGCCCTTCAAGCTCCTCGAGCTGGACGGCCGTTACGACGTCGTCGCCCGCATCAGCGGTGGCGGCGTCTCCGGCCAGGCCTACGCGCTGCGCCTCGGCGTGGCCCGTGCCCTGAACGAGGCCGACGTGGACAACAACCGCGGCGCCCTCAAGAAGGCCGGCTTCCTGACTCGTGACGCCCGCGCCGTCGAGCGCAAGAAGGCCGGTCTGAAGAAGGCCCGCAAGGCGCCGCAGTACAGCAAGCGCTAATCGCGTCCCCGGGGGTGCGGTCCGCCCTGGCGGCGCACCCCCTGGTTGCGCAAACCGTCGCCCCGGAGTACCTCGTGTACTCCGGGGCGACGTGTTCCCCGGCTAACGTGCGGCGGCCGGGATCATCGGTGGGTTCCGAGCATGGTGATGGAGGACGGGACAGTGGGACGACTCTTCGGTACGGACGGCGTACGCGGCGTGGCCAACGAGGGCCTGACGGCGGAACTGGCGCTCGGCCTGTCGGTCGCGGCCTCCCACGTGCTCGGCGAGGCCGGCGCCTTCGACGGGCACCGGCCGGTCGCGGTGGTCGGCCGTGACCCCCGCGCCTCGGGCGAGTTCCTGGAGGCCGCGGTCATCGCCGGCCTGGCGAGTTCCGGCGTCGACGTGCTCCGGGTCGGCGTGCTGCCCACCCCCGCCGTGGCCTACCTCACCGGCGCCCTCGGCGCCGACTTCGGCGTGATGCTGTCCGCCAGCCACAACGCCATGCCGGACAACGGCATCAAGTTCCTCGCCCGCGGCGGCCACAAGCTGGACGACCGGATCGAGGACGCGATCGAGTCCCACTACCGCAAGCACACGGTCGACGGCGAGGACTGGAACCGCCCGACCGGCGCGGCCGTCGGGCGGGTCCGCGAGTACACCGAGGGCTTCGACAAGTACGTCGCCCACCTGATCGGCGTGCTGCCCAACCGCCTGGACGGGATCAAGGTCGTCATCGACGGCGCCCACGGCGCGGCCGCGTACGTCGCCCCCGAGGCCTTCGCCCGGGCCGGCGCCGAGGTCGTCCACACCCTGGGCGCCGAGCCCACCGGCCTCAACATCAACGACGGCGTCGGCTCCACCCACCTGGACCGGCTGCGGGTCGCGATGAAGGAGTACCAGGCCGACCTCGGCATCGCCCTGGACGGCGACGCCGACCGCTGCCTGGCCGCCGACGCGGAGGGCAACGAGGTGGACGGCGACCAGATCATCGCCATCCTCGCCGTCGCCATGAAGGAGGCCGGCACCCTGCGCCGCAACACCGCGGTCGCCACCGTGATGTCCAACCTCGGCTTCAAGCTGGCGATGGAGCGCGAGGGCATCGACCTGGTGGAGACCGCCGTCGGCGACCGCTACGTGCTGGAGGCGATGAAGGAGCACGGCTTCGCGCTGGGCGGCGAGCAGTCCGGCCACGTCATCCTGCTGGACCACGCCACCACCGGCGACGGCACCCTGACCGGCCTGATGCTGGGCGCCCGACTGGCTGCCACCAAGCAGCCGCTGGCCGACCTGGCCGCCGTGATGACCCGGCTGCCGCAGGTGCTGATCAACGTCAAGGGCGTCGACAAGAGCCGGGTGCGGACCAGCACCGAGCTGGCCGCCGCCGTCGCCGCGGCCGAGACCGAGCTGGGCGCCACCGGCCGGGTGCTGCTGCGCCCCTCCGGCACCGAGCCGCTGGTCCGGGTCATGGTCGAGGCCGCCGACCCGGCGCAGGCCGAGGCGGTCGGGCAGCGCCTGGCCGAGGCAGTGCGCACCCACCTGGGCTGAGGCCCCCGTACGGCGAAGGCCCCCACCGGTCGGCTTCGGTTCGAAGCCGGCCGGTGGGGGCCGTCCGTGTTGCCCGTCCGTGGGGTTTCGAGGGGGTCTCAGAGCTTGCGCAGCAGCGCCCGGCGGACCTTGTGGTCCGAGCCCTTCTGCAGGACCAGGGTGGCCCGGCCGCGGGTGGGCAGCACGTTCTCCACCAGGTTGGGCTTGTTGATGGTGCGCCAGACCTGGCGGCCGTACTCCATCGCCTCCTCCTCCGGCACCTCGGTGAAGCGGGTGAAGTAGGAGTTCGGGTCCTGGAAGGCCGTCTGCCGCAGCTTGCGGAAGCGGTCCAGGTACCAGTGCTCGATGTCGTCGGTGCGGGCGTCGACGTAGATCGAGAAGTCGAAGTAGTCGGCCACCGCGAGGCGGGTGCGGCCGTCGGTGCCGGGCAGGGCCGGCTGGAGCACGTTCAGCCCCTCGACGATCAGGATGTCCGGGCGCTCCACCGTCAGCCGCTGGTCCGGCACGATGTCGTACACCAGGTGCGAGTACACCGGCGCGGTGACCCGGTCCTTGCCCGCCTTCACGTCCGCCACGAAGCGCATCAGCGCCCGGCGGTCGTACGACTCCGGGAAGCCCTTGCGGGCCATCAGGCCCCGGCGGCGCAGCTCGGCGTTGGGCAGCAGGAAGCCGTCGGTGGTGACCAGCTCGACCCGGGGGTGCTCGGGCCAGCGGGCCAGCAGGGCCTGGAGCAGGCGGGCGGTGGTGGACTTGCCGACGGCCACCGAGCCGGCCACGCCGATGATGAACGGCGTGCGGGTGCGCTCGGTGTCCGGGGTGTCCAGGAAGGTGCCCAGCGTGCCGCGCAGCTCGTGCGTGGCGTGGATGTACAGATTCAGCAGCCGGGACAGGGGCAGGTAGACGTCACGTACCTCGTCGAGGTCGAGAGCCGTGCCGAGACCGCGCAACTGCTCCACCTCCTCGGCGGTCAGCGGCAGTGGCGTACGCTCGCGCAGCGCGCTCCACTCGGCCCGGCTGAGGTCCACGTAGGGGGACGGGGACGGGCCGGGCGCGGCGGCGCCCCGCGTACACAGTTCGGTCAGCACATGCTCCATTGTGAGCCGTCACGGTGTTCACCGTGGCTGTGGTGTCGGTCACGCAGCGTTGGCGAGGGGCGGGAAAACGGCCACAGAACCGCCCTTATGCTGGCACGCATGTGCGGAATTGTTGGATACGTGGGCGCGCAGTCCGCCCTCGACGTAGTAATCGCGGGCCTGCAGCGACTGGAGTACCGGGGCTATGACTCGGCCGGTGTCGCGGTGCAGGCGCAGGACTCCGAGGGGCAGTGGAGTCTCGTCACGGACAAGCGGGCGGGCAAGCTCGCCAACCTGGAGAAGTCGCTCGCCGAGTCCCCTCTGCCCGGCGGCACCACCGGCATCGGCCACACCCGCTGGGCCACCCACGGCGGCCCGACGGACGCCAACGCCCACCCCCACCTGGACGACGACCTCCGGGTGGCCGTCGTCCACAACGGCATCATCGAGAACTTCGCCCAGCTGCGCGCCGAGATCGCCGAGCGCGGTCACACCCTCCGGTCGGAGACCGACACCGAGGTCGTCGCCCACCTGCTCGGCGAGGCGTACCAGGGTGACCTGGCCGAGGCCATGCGCGTGGTCTGCGGCCGGCTGGACGGCGCCTTCACCCTCGTCGCGGTCCACGCGGACGCGCCCGACGTGGTGGTCGGCGCCCGCCGCAACTCGCCGCTGGTGGTGGGCCGCGGTGAGGGCGAGAACTTCCTCGCCTCGGATGTCGCCGCGTTCATCGCGCACACCCGCGAGGCGATCGAGCTGGGCCAGGACCAGGTCGTCGAGCTGCGCCGGGAGGGCGTGACCGTCACCAACTTCGACGGCACCCCGGCCGACGTGCGCGAGTACCACGTCGACTGGGACGCCTCCGCCGCCGAGAAGGGCGGCTACGACTACTTCATGCTCAAGGAGATCGCCGAGCAGCCGAAGGCCGTCGCCGACACCCTCCTCGGCCGGATCGGCACCGACGGCCGACTGACCCTCGACGAGCTGCGCATCTCCGACGCGGACCTGCGCTCGGTCGACAAGGTCGTCATCGTCGCCTGCGGCACCGCGTTCCACGCGGGCATGATCGCCAAGTACGCGATCGAGCACTGGACCCGCATCCCCTGCGAGGTCGAGGTCGCCTCGGAGTTCCGCTACCGCGACCCGATCATGGGCCCCGGCACGCTGGTCATCGCCATCTCGCAGTCCGGCGAGACCATGGACACCCTGATGGCGCTGCGGCACGCCCGCGAGCAGGGCGCCAAGGTGCTGGCGATCTGCAACACCAACGGCTCGACCATCCCGCGCGAGTCGGACGCGGTGCTGTACACCCACGCCGGGCCGGAGGTCGCCGTCGCGTCGACCAAGGCGTTCCTCACCCAGCTGGTCGCCTGCTACCTGGTCGCCCTCTACCTGGGCCAGGTGCGCGGCACCAAGTGGGGCGACGAGATCTTCACCATCATCCGCGAGCTCGGCGACGCGCCGAAGCAGGTCGAGCAGGTGCTGGAGACCATGGAGCCGGTGCGCGAGCTGGCCCGCTCGCTGGCCGACGCCCGCTCGGTGCTGTTCCTCGGCCGCCACGTCGGCTTCCCGGTGGCCCTGGAAGGCGCGCTCAAGCTCAAGGAGCTCGCCTACATGCACGCCGAGGGCTTCGCGGCGGGCGAGCTCAAGCACGGCCCGATCGCGCTGATCGAGGAGGGGCTGCCGGTCGTGGTGGTCGTGCCCTCGCCGCGCGGGCGGTCGATCCTGCACGACAAGATCGTCTCCAACATCCAGGAGATCCGTGCGCGCGGTGCCCGCACCATCGTGATCGCCGAGGAGGGCGACGAGGCCGTCGTGCCGTACGCGGACCACCTGATCCGCATCCCGGTCACCCCGACCCTGCTCCAGCCGCTGGTCTCCACCGTCCCGCTCCAGGTCTTCGCCTGCGAGCTGGCCACGGCCAAGGGCCACGAGGTCGACCAGCCGCGCAACCTGGCGAAGTCGGTCACCGTCGAGTAGCCGCCCGGCTCTTCGTGGCGCCCCTGCGGTGGCTGTGCCCTACCGCAGGGGCGCCGTGTCGAGCGTGAAGGAGAACGGGGCGGGCAGGTCGATCGGCTTGCCGAAGTCGGTCTGGGAGAGTGCCCTGTAGTCGCCGTTCTCGGGCTCGGTGAACAGGGTGACCTTGCCTGCGGTGCGGTCGATCAGCAGGTAGCAGGGGATGCCCGCGGCGGCGTAGCCCCGGCGCTTCGGCTCGCGATCCTTCTGCGGGTTGGTCGAGGTGATCTCGAACACGAGCAGGACTCCTTCTGCCGGCGCCCAGGAGTCCAAGTGATCGAAGTGGTCCTCCGGGACCACCGTGCCGTCGGGGATGAAGCGGCCTCCGGGAGTGATGAGGCCCTTGTTACCCGCGATGTCCAGTTCGATCGCGGCGTTCCGGAAGAACTGCTTGGCGACCTTCGAGAACGCGCCCTCGTGCGGCCCGTCCGGCGGTGGCGTCACAGTGATCTCCCCTTCGATGAGCTCGGCCTTGAATCCGGGCGGAGTGTCCAGCTCCAGAAACGCCTGGAGAAGCCCGTCCTGGTCCAGCGGACGCTCGACTGCCGGCATGGCGACCATGGCCCTTCTCCCTCCTGTGTGGGTCCGTGCCGAGCCACAAGGTGGGCGTACGGACCGACATCGGTGGGGCATCGACGTGGGTGTCACTCGAAAGTGTGCCGCAGGCCCGGCTGCCGTGGGGTGGTGGCGCGGGCTAGCGTCGGCGGTAGCCGACTGCTGAAGGAGTTCTCCCCATGCGTCATGCACACCCTGTGGACATCGTCCGGGCCGCGGAGGCCGAGCTGATGGCGCGGCTGCCGGAGGGCACGTTGATGCAGCGGGCGGCCGCCGGGCTGGCGGCGACCTGTGCGCGGCTGCTGATCCGGCGTCGGGGGCGGGTGTACGGCAGCCGGGTGACGGTGCTGGCGGGCAGCGGGGACAACGGGGGCGACGCGCTGTACGCCGGGGCTGCGCTGGCCCGGCGGGGGGCGCGGGTGACAGCGGTGCTGCTCGCGCCGGGCAAGGAACACCGGGGTGGGCTGGCCGCTCTGCGGGCGGCCGGTGGGCGGGTGACGGCGGAGCAGGAAGTCGGCCTGGCCGACTTCTCGCGCGCGGACCTGGTGCTGGACGGCATCATCGGCATCGGCGGCCGGGGCGGGCTGCGCCCCGAGGCCGTCCCGTACGCCCGGGCCGGGCGCCGCGGGCTGGTGGTGGCGGTGGACCTGCCCAGCGGGGTGGCGGCGGACAGCGGTGAGGTGCCCGGCGAGGTACTGCGCGCGGACGTCACGGTCTGCTTCGGCACGTACAAGCCCGGGCTGCTGATCGACCCGGGGGCCTCCTGCGCGGGCGCCGTACAGCTGGTGGACATCGGGCTGGCGCCGCCGGAGCCGGAGGTGACGGCCCTGCAGCACGCGGACGTGGCGGCGCTGCTGCCGCTGCCGGGCGCGGAGAGCGACAAGTACCGGCGCGGCGTGGTCGGGGTGGCGGCCGGTTCGGCCACCTACCCGGGGGCGGCGCTGCTGGCGGTCGCCGGGGCGCTGCGGG
>NZ_MECK01000258.1 GCF_014596465.1 Streptomyces sp. CBMA123
GGCTGGGCGGCCACGGTGGCGGCCACCCTGGCGAGCGGGTGCGCGGGCGCCCGCTCCGCTTCGGGTCCGCACTCCAGGGCGGGGTCGGCCGGGGCGGCCGTCAGCTCGGTCAGCGGTCGGGCCGGGTCGGCGACGGCGGCGGTGAGCAGCCGCTCGAAGGCGTCGAACAGCCGGTCCACCGTGGCCCGGTCGAACAGGGTCTCGGCGTACTCCACGTGGCAGCGGATGCCGTCCGGCAGGTTGGTGAGGAACAGCGCCAGGTCGAACGCGGAGCGGTCGACCACGTGGTCCAGCGGACGGGCCGTCACCCCGGGCAGGTCCAGGTCGAAGACCGCGTGGTTCTCGAACTCGACCATGACCTGGAAGAGCGGGTTGCGGCTGGTGTCCCGCTGCGGGTTCAGCTCCTGCACCAGGACCTCGAAGGGCAGCTGCTGGTGTTCGTAGGCGTCCAGCGCGCTGGAGCGGACCCGGTCCAGCGCCTCGGCGAAGTCCGGCTCCCCGGACAGGTCCAGGCGCAGCGCCAGGGTGTTGACGAAGAAGCCGACGAGGTCCTCGGTGCCCTCCGCCCGGTTGGCCAGCGGGGTGCCGAGCACCACTTCGTCCTGGCCGCCGTAGCGCTGCAGCACCCCGGCGAAGGCGGTGAGCAGCACCATGAACAGGGTCGAGCGCCGGCTACGGGCCAAGTCCCTTACGCCTGACGAGAGTTCGGCAGGCAGATGGCGGACGTAGGAGCGGCCGCGGCCGTCCGGGACGGCGGGGCGGGGCCGGTCGGTGGGCAGGGCCAGCACCGGGAGGTCGCCGCCGAGCACCTTGCGCCAGTACCCGAGGCTCTCCTCGTACGCCCCGGCGGCCACCGCGGCCCGCTCCCGGGCGGCCTCGGCGGCCGGGGTGGTGGTGAGCGCCGGGAGCCGGTGGGGCCGCTGCTCCCGGGCAGCCCGGTACAGCTCCCCCAGCTCCCGGGTGATCACCACGGTGGACAGGGTGTCGATCACGATGTGGTGCATCGACAGCACCAGGACGTGCCGCTCGGGCCCGGTCTCCAGCAGCCGGGCGCGGAACAGCGGGCCCTCGGCCAGGTCGAAGCGGTGGACGCCCTCGGCGGCGACCAGCGCGGCCACCGCGTCCCGCGACGGCCCGTCCGTCGGGACCCGCTCCAGCAGCGGGCCCTGGGGGGCCGGGAGCACCTGCTGGAACGGTTCGCCGTCCTGCTCCCGGAAGACGGTGCGCAGCCCGACGTGCCGTTCGACCAGGGCGCGCAGCGCGGCGTCGAGCGCCTCCGGGTCGAGCGGGCCGTCCAGTTCGACGGCCTTGACCTCGTTGTACTGCGCGGCGTCGGGCAGCATCCGGTGCAGGAACCACATCCGCTGCTGCGCGTAGGACAGCGGGGCGCCGTGCGCGGTGGCGCGGCGCAGGGCGTCGAGCTGCGGCAGGCCGGCGGCCACCAGGTCGGGGGCGAGCCCGAAGTCGACGAAGCAGGCGATCTCGTCCGCGCCGGCCGCCCGCAGGTCGGCGAGCACGGACCGCACGCTCTCCGGGGTGCCGATCAGGGCGCGCGAGGCGCAGTAGCGCTCGTAGGCGCGCTCCAGCACGAACTCCAGGTCCTCCTCGCGGGTGTTCTCGAAGTCCAGGGTCAGGCCGAGGCTGTTGGCCATCTGCCCGAACAGCGAGAGCGAGGAGCGCAGGTAGTGGCAGAACGGGCGGTAGGCCTGCGCGCGGGCGGTGTCGGGATCGGTGCCCAGGTAGGTGTGGACCAGCACGACCACCCGGCCCGCCTCCGGGTCCAGGCCGTGCTCGGCCCGGGTGCGCCGGTAGAGGGCGACGTTCTCGGCGAGCTGCTCCACGTCCTGGGTCATCAGGTTGGTGATGATCCCGAGGTCGTGGCGGGCGGCCTCGCGGAAGCTGTCCGGGTTGCCCACGACGGCGGTGAACATGGGCGGTTGCTCCTGCAGCGGGCGCGGGTGCAGGGTGACCTCGATCGGCTCCCCGTTGCCGTTGCGGCCGCGGTAGGGCTCACCGCGCCACAGGGCCCGGACGGTGTCGATCTGGCGGTGCATCAACTCCTTGTGGCTGCCGTAGTTCTCGGGGAAGAACAGGAAGTCGTTGGGGTGCCAGCCGCTGGCGCAGCCCAGGCCCACCCGGCCGCCGGAGAGGTTGTCGACCACCGACCACTCCTCGGCCACCCGGACGGGGTGGTGCAGCGGCAGCACCGCGCAGCCGGCGTTCAGCCGGATCCTGCTGGTCTCCCGGGCGAGCGCGGCGGCCAGCACCGAGGGGTTGGGGAAGATCCCGCCGAAGGAGTGGAAGTGGCGCTCCGGCAGCCAGACGGCGTGGAAGTCGTGCCGGTCGGCGAAGCGGGCGCTGTCCAGGACGATGCGGTACTTCTCGTCCTCCGGGGAGTCCAGGGGGTAGTCGCCGAAGAAGGAGAGGCTGAAGTCCACCGGGCGCTGGGGGTCGCGGACCGGCTGGTACGAGGTGGGGACGGGCTCGGTGCCGGTACGGGTCTCCGATCCGGGCTCCGGAAGCACGGCCGCCGGGCGCGGGGCCGGGAGCCGCACCCCGGGCGAGGCCGGGAAGAAGCCGCCGCGCCGCAGGCCGCGCAGCGACTCCCGGACGGCGTCGACCACGAACTCCAGGTCGCCGTCGGTGTGGGCGGTGGAGAGGAAGAAGTTGCGCCACTCCCAGACGTAGACCCCGCGGGTCAGCAGCTCCGGGAAGAACAGCTCCACGTCGGCGCGCGGCTCGAACCGGAACAGCGAGCCGAAGTGGGCCAGCCGCAGCGGGAACTCCTCCTCCTCGAAGAACCCGTTGAGGGTCGCGGCCAGTTCGTCGGTGCGGGCGTTCAGACGCTCCTGCAGGCCGGGGCCGGCCTCCTTGAGGTGGCGCAGCACTGCGCCCGCCGCGGTCATCGCCAGCGGGTGCTGGATGTAGGTGCCGCCGAAGAAGGTGGTGTCCTGGGGCGGGTAGCTGTCGTCCCCGTAGTCCCAGTGGCCGCCGTCGATGCCGTCCAGGAGGTCGGCGCGCCCGGCGATCGCGCCGATCGGGTAGCCGCCGCCGAGCACCTTGCCGTAGGTGGAGAGGTCCGGGGTCACGCCCCAGAAGCCCTCGGCGCCGCGCAGGTGGGGGCGGAAGCCGGTGAGCATCTGGTCGAAGAGCAGCACGATGCCGCGGCGGGCGGTCAGTTCGCGCAGCGCGCGGACGAACTCGACGGGCTGGCGCCCCGGGTGGCGGCTCTGCACCGGCTCGACCAGCACGGCGGCGATCCGGTCGCCGAGTTCCTCGATGACCTGGAGGCTCTGCGGATCGCCGTACTTCAGCACCACCAGGTCGGCGACCGCGCTGCCGGGGATGCCGCTCGACACCGGGACGGTCTCCCGGTCGGCGCCGTGGCCCACGGTCCGGCCCAGGGTGTGGTCGAAGTGGCCGTGGTAGGAGCCCTCGAACATGACGATCTTGTCCCGGCCGGTGAAGGCGCGGGCCAGCCGGATCGCCCCGGCGTTCGCCTCGGTGCCGGAGTTGGCGAACGCGACCCGCTCGGTGCCGGTCAGCTCGGCCAGCAGTTCGGCGGCCTCGCCGGTCTCCGGGCCGCGCGGGCCCAGCCGCAGCCCGCCGGCCAGGTGCTCGCGGACGGCCTCGGTGACGAACTCCGGGTCGTGGCCGAAGAGCAGCACGCCGAAGCCCATGGTGATGTCGACGTAGGTGTTGCCGTCGAGGTCCTCCAGCCGGGAGCCCCGGGCCCGGCGGGCCGCCAGCGGGTAGAGCATCTCCTTGGTCGAGGAGCGGAAGCCGACCACGGCGCGGCTGTCCGCGAGGGTGCGCCGGTGGCGGCGGGTGACCGCCTTGGAGGCGGCGGTGCGGGCGGTGAAGCGGGCGACCAGTTCGTCCACATGGGCGCGCTGCGGCTCGGTCAGGCCGCCGGCGGCCATGCCGGACTCGCGGGACAGGGTCACCCGGGGGCCGTGCACCTGCGGGGCGGACGGCGCGGGAGCTTCGGCGGCGGGGACTTCGGGGGTGGCGACTTCGGGAACGGGGGCGGTCGCGACGGCCGGTGGCAGGGCGACGGGGGCCGCCGCCGGGACGGGCGCGGGCGGCGCCGTCCCGGTCCCGGCCAGCAGGCCGAGCTGGTCGCGCATCAGGTCGGAGAACTGGCCGAGCAGCGCGAGCTGGCGCTCGATCAGGCCGGTGCCGTCGGTCACCGGGGCGGACACGGCCGGCGGCGGGAGCGTGACCGGGGCGGCGGGGGGGGGGGGGGGGGGGGGGGCGGGGGGGGGGGGCGCGGGGGGGCGGGAGGGGGGGGGGGAGGGGA
>NZ_MECK01000259.1 GCF_014596465.1 Streptomyces sp. CBMA123
CTCCACCGCGCCCCGCTCCCCCGCCCGGCGCGGCACCCAGGCCAACGCGGCCCCGGTCGCGTGCGCCAGCCGCAGCACCGCCGTCAACGCGCCCGGCACCGACGCCAGCCGCTCACCCGCCAGGATCACCGCACCCGGCTGCCGCAGCAGCTCGGCCGCCCGCCCCGCGTCGTCGTTCAACGGCTCGTCCGCCGCCAGCGCGGCGAACCACTCCGGCTCGGTGCCCGGCGCCGCCGGCAGCAGCGAACCGCGCAGCTTCACCAGCCCCCGGGAGGCGAACGCCCCCACCGAGAACACCTTCAGGCCCCTCGCCCGGTTCGCTTTGCGCAGCCGCAGGAAGACGATCGGCGACTCCTCCTCCGGCTCGAAACCCGCCAGCAGCACCGTCGGCGCCTGCTCCAGCCGCTCGTAGCTCAGGCCCGTGCCGTCCACGTCCACCCCGCGCCCGGCGACCGCCGCGGCCAGGAAGTCCGCCTCCTCACCGCTGTGCGGCCGGGCCCGGAAGTCCACGTCATTGGTGCCCAGCACCACCCGGGCGAACTTCGCGTACGCGTACGCGTCCTCCACCGTCACCCGGCCACCGGCCAGCACCCCCGTACGGGCCCCGCGCAGCCCCTCCGCCGCCCGGGCCAGCGCCTCCGGCCAGGACACCGGCACCAGCTCGCCGTCCACCCGCACCAGCGGGGCCGTCAGCCGGTCCCGCCGCTGGGCGTAGCGGAACGCGAACCGGCCCTTGTCACAGTTCCACTCCTCGTTCACCGCCGGGTCCTCACCCGCCAGCCGGCGCAGCACCTTGCCCCGCCGGTGGTCGGTGCGCTGCGCGCAGCCCGCCGAACAGTGCTCGCACACGCTCGGCGAGGACACCAGGTCGAAGGGGCGCGAGCGGAACCGATACGCCGCCGAGGTCAGCGCGCCCACCGGGCAGATCTGGATGGTGTTCCCGGAGAAGTACGACTCGAAGTCGTCCCCCTCCCCGGTGCCCACCTGCTGCAGCGCCCCGCGCTCCACCAGGTCGATGAACGGGTCCCCGGCGATCTGCTGCGAGAAGCGGGTGCAGCGCGCGCACAGCACGCAGCGCTCCCGGTCCAGCAGCACCTGGCTGCTGATCGGCAGCGGCTTCGGGTAGGTGCGCTTCATCCCCTCGAACCGGGAGTCCGCCGCGCCGCTGCTCATCGCCTGGTTCTGCAACGGGCACTCGCCGCCCTTGTCGCAGACCGGGCAGTCCAGCGGGTGGTTGATCAGCAGCAGCTCCATCACGCCGCGCTGCGCCTTCTCGGCCACCGGCGAACTCACCTGGGTGCGCACCACCATGCCCTCGGCGACCGGGATGGTGCAGGAGGCGACCGGCTTGCGCTGGCCCTCGACCTCCACGATGCACTGCCGGCACGCGCCGGCCGGATCCAGCAGCGGATGGTCGCAGAAGCGCGGGATCTGGGTGCCGATCGTCTCGGCGGCCCGGATCACCAAGGTGCCCTTGGGGACCTTCACTTCGACGCCGTCGATGGTGAGCGTGACCAGTTCGACCGCGGTGTCGTCGTTCTTGGAGGCGGTTGGCTCAGTGATCGTCACGCGTGCACCTCCCTCTCGGTGGCGGACTGGTGGCCGGGGCGGGGGCCGTCGGCCCAGACGGTGGAGGCGGCCGGGTCGAACGGGCAGCGGCGCTCGGCCAGGTGCTGCTCGTACTCGGCGCGGAAGTGCTGGAGCGAGGAGACGATCGGACTCGCCGCGCCGTCGCCCAGCGCGCAGAAGGACTTGCCGTTGATGTTGTCGGCGATGTCGAGGAGCTTCTCCAGGTCACCCTCGACGCCGCCGCCCGCCTCGATCCGCTTCAGCAGCTGGACCAGCCAGTAGGTGCCCTCCCGGCAGGGGGTGCACTTGCCGCAGGACTCGTGGGCGTAGAACTCCGTCCAGCGGGTGACCGCCCGCACCACGCAGGTGGTCTCGTCGAAGACCTGCAGCGCCTTGGTGCCCAGCATCGAACCGGCCGCGCCGACGCCCTCGTAGTCCAGCGGGACGTCCAGGTGCTCGTCGGTGAACATCGGGGTGGAGGAGCCGCCCGGGGTCCAGAACTTCAGCCGGTGCCCGGCCCGCACGCCGCCGCTGAGGTCCAGCAGCTGGCGCAGCGTGACGCCCAGCGGGGCCTCGTACTGGCCCGGATTGGTGACGTGGCCGGAGAGCGAGTACAGGGTGAAACCCGGGGACTTCTCGGTGCCCAGGCTCTTGAACCACTCCTTGCCCCGGGCCAGGATCGGCGGCACCGAGGCGATCGACTCGACGTTGTTGACCACCGTCGGGCAGGCGTACAGACCGGCGATCGCCGGGAACGGGGGCCGCAGCCTCGGCTGGCCGCGCCGGCCCTCCAGCGAGTCCAGCAGCGCCGTCTCCTCGCCGCAGATGTACGCGCCGGCGCCGGCGTGCACGGTGATGTCCAGGTTCACCCCGGAGCCCAGGACGTTCCGGCCCAGCAGCCCCGCCTCGTACGCCTCGGCCACCGCCGCGTGCAGCCGGCGCAGCACCGGGACGACCTCGCCGCGCAGGTAGATGAAGGCGTGGTCGCAGCGGATCGCGTAGGAGGCGATCACCATGCCCTCGATCAGCGCGTGCGGGTTGGCGAACAGCAGCGGGATGTCCTTGCAGGTGCCCGGCTCGGACTCGTCCGCGTTGACCACCAGGTAGTGCGGCTTGCCGTCGTTCTGCGGGATGAACTGCCACTTCATCCCGGTGGGGAAGCCGGCGCCGCCGCGGCCGCGCAGCCCGGAGTCCTTGACCAGGGCGATCACGTCGTCCGGGGGCATCGCGAGGGCCGCCTTGAGGCCCTCGTAGCCGTGGTGGCGGCGGTAGGTGGCCAGCGTCCAGGGGCGGCTGTCGTCCCAGGAGTCGGACAGGACGGGGGTGAGCAGCTTCTCGGCCGGCTCGGCGGAGGTCATCACGCTTCGGTCCCTTCCTGGCCGGCGCCGTGGGCTTCGCTGCCGGTGCCGGTGCCGGTGCCATGGGCTTCGGTGCCGCCGCCCGTGCCGGTGCCGGTGCCCGTGCCTTCGTGGCGGGGGGCGACCACCTTGGTGCCGCCGGTGCCGGGCAGGACCTCGCCGCGGGCCAGCCGCAGACCGGCCAGCGAGGGGGCACCGCCGGCGCCGGACTCGTCGTTGGCCCCGGGGCGCTCGTCGGGGAAGCCCGCCAGGATCCGGGCGGTCTCCTTGAAGCCGCACAGCCGGGCGCCACGGGTGGGCCGCACCTCGCGGCCGGCCCGCAGGTCGTCGACCAGTCGCCGGGCGCTCTGCGGGGTCTGGTCGTCGAAGAACTCCCAGTTGACCATCACCACGGGGGCGTAGTCGCAGGCGGCGTTGCACTCGATGTGCTCGATCGAGATCTCGCCGTCCTCGGTGGTCTCGTTGTTGCCGACGCCCAGGTGCTCCTGCAGCTCGGCGAAGATCTGGTCGCCGCCGAGCACCGCGCACAGGGTGTTGGTGCACACCCCGACGTGGTACTTCCCGGCCGGACGCCGCCGGTACATCGTGTAGAAGGTGGCGACGGCGGTGACCTCGGCGGTGGTGAGGTCCAACTGCTCGGCGCAGAACCGGATCCCGGTCGGGCTGACGAAGCCCTCCTCGGCCTGCACCAGGTGCAGCAGCGGCAGCAGCGCCGAACGGGCCTGGGGGTAGCGGCCGATCAGCTCGGCGGCGTCCTCGGCCAGCCGGGCGCGCACCTCCTCCGGATAGGGCGGAGCCGGCAGCGCCGGCAGTCCCAGTTCGACGTTGGTCACCGGTCCACGCCTCCCATCACCGGGTCGATCCCGGCCACCGCGACGATCACGTCGGCCACCTGGCCGCCCTCGCACATCGCCGCCATCGACTGCAGATTGGTGAACGACGGATCCCGGAAGTGGACCCGGTACGGGCGCGTCCCGCCGTCGCTGACCACGTGCACGCCCAGCTCGCCCTTCGGCGACTCGACCGCCGCGTACGCCTGGCCGACCGGGACCCGGAAGCCCTCGGTGACCAGCTTGAAGTGGTGGATCAGGGCCTCCATCGAGGTGCCCATGATCTTGCGGATGTGGTCGAGCGAGTTGCCCATCCCGTCCGGGCCGACGGCCAGTTGGGCCGGCCAGGCGATCTTCTTGTCGGCCACCATGACCGGGCCCGGCCGCAGCCGGTCCAGGCACTGCTCGACGATCCCCAGCGACTGCTTCATCTCCTCCAGGCGGATCAGGAAGCGGCCGTAGGAGTCGGCGGTGTCGGCGGTCGCGACCTCGAAGTCGTAGTCCTGGTAACCGCAGTACGGGTCCGTCTTGCGCAGGTCGTGCGGCAGGCCGGCGGCGCGCAGGATCGGGCCGGTGGCGCCGAGGGCCAGGCAGCCGGCCAGGTCCAGGAAGCCGACGTCGACCAGGCGGGCCTTGAACACCGGGTTGCCGGTGGCGAGTTTGTCGTACTCGTGCATCCGGGAACGGAAGGTGCGCACCGCCTCCCGGATCTGGTCCACGGCACCGGGCGGCAGGTCCTGGGCGAGGCCGCCGGGGCGCACGTACGCGTGGTTCATCCGCAGACCGGTGACCAGCTCGAAGACGTCCAGGATCAGCTCGCGGTCCCGGAAGCCGTAGATCATCAGGGTGGTGGAGCCGATCTCCATGCCGCCGGTGGCCAGACAGACCAGGTGCGAGGCGATCCGGTTGAGCTCCATCATCATCACCCGGATGACGTTGGCCCGGTCCGGGACGTCGTCGGTGATGCCGAGCAGCTTCTCGACCGCCAGGCAGTAGGCGGTCTCGTTGAACAGCGGGGTCAGGTAGTCCATGCGGGTCACGAAGGTGGTGCCCTGGACCCAGCTGCGGAACTCCATGTTCTTCTCGATGCCGGTGTGGAGGTAGCCGATGCCGCAGCGGGCCTCCTTCACCGTCTCGCCGTCGATCTCCAGGATCAGCCGCAGCACGCCGTGGGTGGACGGGTGCTGGGGGCCCATGTTGACGATGATGCGCTCGTCGTCGGCCCGGCCGAGCGCTTCGACCACCTCGCCCCAGTCGCCACCGGTGACGGTGAAGACCCGGCCCTCGGTGGTGTCGCGGGCCTGCGCCTCCTCCGCCCCGTCCTGGGCCGGTCCGTGGGCGCCTTCGTAGTGCTGAGTGTCCATCAGCTGTACGACCTCCGCTGGTCGGGTGCCGGGATCTGGGCGCCCTTGTACTCGACGGGGATGCCGCCGAGCGGGTAGTCCTTGCGCTGCGGGTGGCCCAGCCAGTCGTCCGGCATCATGATCCGGGTGAGCGCCGGGTGACCGTCGAAGACCAGGCCGAAGAAGTCGTAGGCCTCGCGCTCGTGCCAGTCGTTGGTCGGGTAGACGCTCACCACCGAGGGGATGCGCGGGTCGGCGTCCGGCGCGGTGACCTCCAGCCGGATCAGCCGGCCGTGGGTGATCGAGCGCAGGTGGTAGACCGCGTGCAGCTCACGGCCCTTGTCGCCGGGGTAGTGCACGCCGCTCACGCCCAGGCACAGTTCGAAGCGCAGCGCCGGGTCGTCGCGCAGGATGCGCACCGCCTTCAGGAGGTGGACGCGGTCGAGGTGGAAGG
Source organism: Streptomyces sp. CBMA123 (assembly GCF_014596465.1). Lineage (GTDB taxonomy): Bacteria > Actinomycetota > Actinomycetes > Streptomycetales > Streptomycetaceae > Kitasatospora. The sequence goes on from NZ_MECK01000259.1 coordinate 5,555, forward strand.
TCAGCTCGCCGCGGTCGACCACGGTCTTCTCGATGACCTCGGCCGGGTCCAGGCCCTGCTCCTCCAGGGCGCCCTCGAACTCGTCGGCGACCTCGTCGAACCAACCGCCGTACGGGCGTTCACTCGGACCGGGCAGCACGATCGGGGCGGCCAGCCCGCCGAAACCGGAGGTGTCGCCGGTGCCCTGGGCGCCGAACATGCCCTGGCGGCGGCCGACCACCTCGACCGGGATCTCGCGGACCGGCTGCTCGCGGCGGGTCTCGGGTACCTGCTCGTTCATCGCAGCTGCCCCCGCATCTCGCTGACCGGGGTGGCCTTGAGGGCGAGGGCCTCGCCGAGCTCCTCGGCCCGGCGCCGGTTCACGCCCAGCGGCTCGTGCTGGATCTTGTCGTGCAGCTTCAGGATGGCGTCCATCAGCATCTCCGGGCGGGGCGGGCAACCGGGCAGGTAGATGTCCACCGGGACGATGTGGTCGACGCCCTGGACGATCGCGTAGTTGTTGAACATCCCGCCGGAGGAGGCGCAGACGCCCATCGAGATGACCCACTTCGGGTTGGCCATCTGGTCGTACACCTGGCGCAGCACCGGGGCCATCTTCTGACTCACCCGGCCCGCCACGATCATCAGATCGGCCTGCCGGGGGGAGCCCCGGAAGACCTCCATGCCGAACCGGGCCAGGTCGTAACGGCCGGCGCCGGTGGTCATCATCTCGATCGCGCAGCAGGCCAGACCGAAGGTGGCCGGGAAGAGTGACGCCTTGCGCACCCAACCGGCGGCCGTCTCCACGGTCGTGAGCAGAAAACCGCTCGGCAGCTTCTCCTCGATTCCCATCAGATCCCTCTCAATGCCCTCAAGTCCTCTGGTACGTCCGGCGGGGTGTCCGACGGTGCGCCCGGGAGCGCCCGGCGGCGCCCCGGGGAACGTCCGGCCCGTTCGAGCTTGTCCACTCGTTCACAAGGGGCGGCGGCGCCACCCCCGGCTCAGTCCCACTCCAGGCCGCCGCGGCGCCAGACGTAGGCGTACGCGACGAAGACGGTGGCGATGAACAGGAGCATCTCGACCAACCCGAAGATCCCCAGGGAGTCGAAGGTCACCGCCCAGGGGTAGAGGAAGACGATCTCGATGTCGAAGACGATGAAGAGCATCGCCGTCAGGTAGTACTTGATCGGGAACCGACCGCCGCCCACGGGCTGCGGGGTCGGCTCGATGCCGCACTCGTACGCCTCCAACTTGGCCCGGTTGTAGCGCTTGGGGCCGGTGAGTGAGGCCATCACGACGGAACCGACCGCGAACGCCGCCGCGATGGCACCGAGTACGAGGATCGGCGCGTAGGCATTCATAGCCTCCGCTCCCTCCGTCCAGTCGTCCTTGACTGCAGATCGGAACCAGCGGGTCACGCTGAGGTGAACCCGCGTTCCAGTTCCCGGGATCCACCTCATGTGAGGCAGTTCACAAAGCCTGGAACGAGCGCATCCTATGCCCGGTGGCTTGTGATCTGCGACACGCAGTTCATCGTCATCTTTGTGATCTACGCCACCATGTGAATGGTGGCGAATGTGAACATGCCCAGAGTTGTCAACGCAAAGGAGTCAAATGGTCACAAGCAGTCGCATTTATCTTTGAAGCGGCTGGTCAGGGGTGCGTTTCTATATCAACTATGCTCCGTTGATGGCAAATTTCTGGGCGCCATGTTGACGTGTTATAGCGGCTCACTCGGAGGGGTGGTGGGGGGATGAACGCTTGCTTGACCCTTTGTTCACAAGCGCGCGAAGTCGTGTTGGGGTCTCCTTCCCCCTCCCCCTCCCCCTCCCCTCCCCCACCCCGCCCGCCGCCCGCCGCCCGCCGCCCGCCG
>NZ_MECK01000260.1 GCF_014596465.1 Streptomyces sp. CBMA123
TCAGCGGGCCCGCAGGGCGGCCTCGCAGGCGGCGCAGCGCCGGTCGGCCAGGGCGGGCGGGTACCAGGGCTCGCCCGGGCGGGCCGGCCGGTAGTGGGAGTGCTCCATCGGGTCGGTGTCGAGGCCGCACAGGGTGCGGGGGAGCGGGTCCTCGGGCACGTCCGGGTCGCCGCCCGCCGCGTGCACCGCGAGCACCACCGGCTCCACGCCGTCGGGTCCGAGGGCTTCGTCCTGTTCGAGTTCGAACAGGACGACGATCGCCGTCATGTCGTGCCACCTGTCCGTGTCCTGGCCGTCATCGCCCCGGCCGTCATCGTTGTGGTCGTCATGGCCCCGGCCGCCATCGCCGGATCCCGCCGTTCAGTGCTGCCTCTTCGCCAGCCAGTCGGCGAGCACGGCCGCCTGGCTGTGGTCGGCGTCCCTGGTGGCGGTCAGCAGGGTGAGCGGGTCGTGGGCGGCCAGCTCGCGCAGGTGCCCGGCGGCCTCCCGGTGCTCGGTGTCGCGCAGCTCGGCGAGGTAGCGGCGGCGGAACTCGGTGAAGCGCTCCGGGTCGTGGCCGTACCACTGGCGCAGTCCGGTCGACGGGGCGACGTCGCGCAGCCATTCGTCCAGGTGCGCGTCCTCCTTCTTCATCCCGCGCGGCCAGACGCGGTCCACCAGCACCCGCTGCCCGTCCCGGGGCGAGGCGTCCTCGTAGATCCGCCGGTAGGTGATCTGTGCGGCCATGACGGGTTCCTCCCGGCTCGGTGTGCTGGTGGCGGGTCCGCCCACACTGGTGGGTCCGCCCACACCAGCGTGTGCCCGGACCGGGTGGATCCGCACACCGACGGCGCAGCGGGGGCGGCGCGCGCCCGCCGGTGCCGCGTGGCGCCCCGGGGCACCGATCCGCCGCCGCTAGGGTCGCTCCCGGTGCGCGGGGCCGACCAGTCCGGGGAGGACGGGGTCCGAGGCGCTGCCGGGGGGTGTCATCCGGTTCCGCTGCGGAGGTTCCATGAGTGCGTCCGACACCACCGTCGACTCCACCGTCGGCACCGGCGCGCCGCCGCGCGTCCGGCTGCGGGTGCGGCGGGGCAGCAGGCTGCTGCACTGGCTGTTCACCACGGACCACAAGGTGATCGGCAACCTCTACCTGGCGACGGCCTTCGGGTTCTTCCTGGTCGGGGGTCTGATGGCGCTGCTGATGCGGACGCAGCTGCTGGGCCCCGACACCGGGTTCCTGTCGAACGAGCGCTACAACCAGATGTTCACCATGCACGGCACGATCATGCTGCTGCTGTTCGCCACCCCGACCTTCGCCGGCTTCGCCAACGCGATCATGCCGCTGCAGATCGGCGCGCCCGACGTGGCCTTCCCCCGGCTGAACGCCTTCACCTACTGGGCCTTCCTGCTGGGCGGCCTGATGGTGCTGAGCGGCTTCCTCACCGCGGGCGGCGCCCCCGCCTTCGGCTGGTTCGCCTACGCGCCGCTGAACGGGCCGGAGCACTCGCCGGGAACGGGGCCGGACCTGTGGGCCCTTGGCCTGGTGGTGGCCGGTCTCGGGACGATTCTGGGTTCGGTCAACTTCATCACCACCATCACCTGCCTGCGGGCGCCGGGCATGACGCTGTTCCGGATGCCGATCTTCACCTGGAACGTGCTGTTCACCTCGATCATGGTGCTGCTGGCCTTCCCGGTGCTCACCGCGGCCCTGCTGCTGCTGGAGGCGGACCGCAAGTTCGGCGCCCACGTCTTCGACCCGGCCAACGGCGGGGCGATGCTGTGGCAGCACCTGTTCTGGTTCTTCGGCCACCCGGAGGTGTACATCGTCGCGGTGCCGTTCTTCGGCATCGTCAGCGAGATCATCCCGGTGTTCAGCCGCAAGCCGCTGTTCGGCTACTACGGGATGATCGGCGCGACCATCGCCATCACCTCGCTGTCGATGTCGGTGTGGGCGCACCACATGTTCGCCACCGGGCAGGTGCTGCTGCCGTTCTTCTCGATGATGTCCTTCCTGATCGCGGTGCCCACCGGGGTGAAGTTCTTCAACTGGATCGGCACGATGTGGCACGGCTCGCTGTCCTTCGAGACCCCGATGCTGTGGTCGGTCGGCTTCCTGGTGACCTTCCTGTTCGGCGGCCTGAGCGGGGTGCTGCTGGCCGCGCCGCCGATCGACTTCCACGTCACCGACAGCTACTTCGTGGTGGCCCACCTCCACTACGTCCTGTTCGGGACGGTGGTGTTCGCGACCTTCGCGGGCTTCTACTTCTGGTGGCCGAAGATCACCGGGAAGATGCTCGACGAGCGGATCGGCAAGGTGCACTTCTGGATCCTGTTCATCGGGTTCCAGACCACCTTCCTGGTGATGCACTGGCTGGGCGCCCAGGGCATGCCCCGCCGCTACGCGACGTACCTGGCGGTGGACGGTTTCACCACGCTCAACGTGGTCGCCTCGGTCGGGGCCTTCCTGCTCGGGGTCTCCAACCTGCCGTTCTTCTACAACGTCTGGACCACCACCCGGCACGGCACCCGGGTCGAGCAGGACGATCCGTGGGGCTGGGGCCGCTCCCTCGAATGGGCCACCTCCAGTCCGCCACCGCACCACAACTTCCTGGTGCTGCCCCGGATCCGCTCCGAGTCGCCGGCCTTCGACCTGCACCACCCGGAGGTGCCGCCGGACGGCTCGTCGAGCGGCTCCGGGCAGCCGCAGGGCGGCCGGAGCGGACGGGGGGAGGCGCGATGAAGGCCGAGGGGTGGCTGTTCGCCGTCATGACGGTGTTCTTCGCGGTGACCGGGCTGGTCTACGGGTTCTGGGCGCGGGAGCCGGCCGGCAAGGCGATCCTGACGGTGGCGTTCCTGATGTCGGGGCTGGTCGCGCTGTTCTGGTTCGTCCAGCACCAGCGGCGCGGCGGCGGGCGGCCCCAGGACCGCAAGGACGCCGAGATCGTGGAGTCCGCCGGGCCGGTGGGCTTCTTCCCGGCCCGCAGCGGCTACCCGGTGCTCACGGCGGCGGGCCTGGCGGTCTTCGCGCTGGGCCTGGTGTTCGCCCGCTGGCTGATCGTCTGCGGGGCGGTGCTGCTCGGCTTCGCCGTGTTCGGCTTCATCTTCCAGTACCACGACCGCGGCGACGGCGGGGCCTGAACCTGTGGAACAGCCGGCCCAACGGCCCGCGTCCCTCCGGGAGCGCGGGCCGCTGGGCCGTCGGCCGCGCGGGGTGCACCGGGTCGGTGAGGACGGCCGCGACGGCGCGGGCCTCCTGCTCGGTGGCGGGCAGGTCGACCCGGTCGCCGTGGTACCAGGAGCCGAGTGCCGCCCGGGCCCGTTCGGTGCGCGGCGCCCCGGGCAGCGGCTCGGCCGGCCGCGGGGCGTCGCGCACCAGCATCGCGTACCGCTCGGCCGCCGGCACCGGCCTGCGGTGCCCGTCGAAGCCGCCCTCGATCGACTGGTCGATCCGGCCGGTCGCGTCGCCCTCCAGCAGCCGGGAGCGGTCCCTGTCCTGGAGGGCGAGGCAGAGCCAGCGGGTGAGCAGGAACGCCAGCGCCGGCGCCAGGAAGAACGCCGCCCGCAGCACCCAGGTCAGGGAGTTGACGGAGACGCCGAAGACGTACGCGATCACGTCGTTGCCGCCGGCGACCAGCAGCACCGTGTAGCCGGTGACCCCGGCGACCCCGAGCGCCGTACGGATCGGCTTGTTGCGCGGCCGGTCGCACAGGTGGTGCTCGCCGCCACCGGGGGTGAGCCAGCGCTCCACGAAGGGGTAGGCGTACAGCACCCCGAACAGCAGGCCGGGCACCACCAGGGCGGGCAGGAAGGCGTTCCACGCGATGGTGTGCCCGAGCACCCCGGTCTCGACGGCCGGCATCAGCCGCAGCGCCCCCTCGATGAAGCCGATGTACCAGTCGGGCTGGGCGCCCGCCCCGGCGATGTCCGGCCGGTACGCGCTGTAGCGCCAGATCGGGTTGATCTCCGCGGCCAGCGCGGACAGCGTCAGGATGCCGCCGACGGTGAAGGCCAGGCCGGTGGTGCGGGTCAGGAACTGGGGGAAGAAGGGGAGCCCCACCACGTTCCGGTTGGTCCGGCCCGGCGCCGCCCACTGGGTGTGCTTGAGCACCACCACCAGGGTCAGGTGCGCCCCGATCAGCGCCAGCAGCAGACCGGGCACCAGGAGGACGTGCACGGTGAACAGCCGCGGGATGACCGCGTGCCCGGGGAACTCGCCGCCGAAGGCGAAGAAGCTCAGGTAGGTGCCGACCAGCGGCACCGAGAGCAGCACGCCCTCGGCGATCCTGAGCCCGGTGCCGGACAGCGTGTCGTCCGGCAGCGAGTAGCCGGAGAACCCCTCCAGCAGGGCGAGGGTCAGCAGCGTCACCCCGATCACCCAGTTCAGCTCGCGCGGGCGGCGGAACGCGCCGGTGAAGAACACCCGCAGCAGGTGCGCGCAGATCGAGGCGACGAACAGCAGGGCCGCCCAGTGGTGGATCTGACGGACCAGCAGGCCGCCGCGCACCTCGAAGCTGATCCGCAGGGTCGAGGCGTAGGCCTCGGACATCCGCACCCCGCGCAGCGGCAGGTACGGGCCCTGGTAGTCGATGTCGCCCATGCTCGGGGTGAAGAAGAAGGTGAGGAACACCCCGGTCAGCAGCAGGAAGACGAAGCTGTACAGGGCCAGTTCGCTCAGCAGGAACGACCAGTGGTCGGGGAACGCCTTGCGGAGCAGCAGCCGACCCGCCTCCGTCAGCGGGAGCCGCCCGTCGACGGCCCGTACGGCGTGCTCGGCGGGCGCGGGCGGGTTCGCGGGTACCCGCCGGTCGTGGCCCTGGTTTCCGTCCATAGCGGGCAACCTAGTGCGAAACGCCCGGACCGGCCGGGCAGGGCCTCCCGATACTGCTCCCGAGCGAGCGCGGAGCACCCCACCGGAGCAACCGGCGCGGTCGGCTACCCCCAGTAGCCGACGTGGACGGCGGAGGCCTCCTCGAAGAGGAACGGGCCCGCCACCTCCACCGTGCTGCCGCCGGCCGCGAAGACCGCGCGGCAGGGCAGGTCGAGGACCGGCTCGTCCGGGTCCGCGCCCGCGATGGCGTTCAGCTCGGGCGCGGCGAGGGCGTAGACGACCCGACGGATGCCGCTCCAGTAGATCGCCCCGGCGCACATCGCGCACGGCTCGGTGCTGGAGTAGAGGGTGGCCTCGGCGAGTTGGTGCGGGGCCAGGGTGCGGGAGGCCTCGCGGACCAGGTTGAGCTCCGCGTGGGCGGTGACGTCGTGGTCGGTCAGCACGGTGTTCTCGGCGGTCAGCAGGACGTCCCCGTCCGGGCCGGTGAGCAGCGCGCCGAAGGGGTGGTTGCCGTGGGCCCGGGCGGAGGCGCCGAGTTCGATGGCGGCGAGCAGGTGGGCGGGGGAGTGGTCGGCCATGGCGGGTCTCCTCGGGCGGGGCGAACGGCGGGGCGGGGGCAGAGCGGGGCGGCCGCGCCTCCGGGCCCCTCGACCAGTGTCACCCGGACCTCGCGGGGCCGCCCCGGCACCCCCCTCGGCTCAGCCGTAGAGCCGGGCGCCGTACTGCGGGCCGTAGTACTGCTCCAGGTCCGCCAGGGCCTCGTCCGGCCGCTCCAGGCTCCTGGCGATGCGCGCCCGGGACGGGGCCGCCTGCGGGTCCCAGGACTCGGGCTTCCAGAGCGCGGAGCGCAGGAAGGACTTGGAGCAGTGGTAGAACACCTCCTCGATCTCGACCAGGAGCGCCACCGGGGGCCGGTGCCCGTTGACCACCAGCCGGTCGAAGAACGGCGCGTCGCGCACGAGGCGGGCCCGGCCGTTGATCCGCAGGGTGTCGCCGCGGCCGGGGACCACGTACAGCAGGCCGACGTGGGGGTTGCCCAGGACGTTCCGGAAGCCGTCCGTACGCCGGTTGCCGGGGCGCTCCGGCACCACGATCGTGGTGTCGTCCAGGACCAGGGTGAAGCCGGCCGGATCGCCCTTCGGCGAGGCGTCGCACCTGCCGTCGGCCGCGGCCGTGGAGACCACGCAGAACGGCGAGGCCGCCAGCCACGCGCGGTCGTGCTCGTGCAGCGACGTCCGTACCTTGCCCGCGTCCCGCGGGGTCGGCGCCCCGAGTATCTCCCGCAGCTCGTCCTCCGAAGTGATCTCCACCAGCCCGTCCGCCCACATCGGCGTCCCCTTCCCCGTGCGATCGTCCCGTGCCGTGACGTTGCGGCCAGCCTAGGGCGCGAGCCGCCGGGGACGTCAGGGGGCAGCCCCAGCGGCAGCCGGGTGGTGGGAGGGGCCGGGACGGACGTCAGCGGTCGCGCGGGGACCGGCGCGGGTGCTCGCCCACCGCCGGGGCATCGCGCCCTGATGGCGGACGCCCCCGCGCACGGTGGTCCCGCAGCTCGGTGAGCACCGCCCAGGCCACCGACACCACCGGCACCGCGACCACCGCGCCCAGCACCCCGGCCAGCACCGCGCCGCCGATCACCGACAGGGCCACCGCCACCGGGTGGATGCGCACCGACCAGCTCAGCACCAGCGGATGCAGCAGATGGCCCTCGATCTGGCCGATCACCACGATCAGGGCCAGCACCAGCAGCGCGACCACCGGCCCGCGCGCGGCCAGCGCCACCAGCGCGGCCACCGCCAGGGCGATCGGGGAGCCGACCAGGGGCACCAGCGCAGCCACGAACTCCAGCACCATCAGCGGCAGCACCAGCGGCACCCGCAGGACGGCCAAGGCGATGCCGACCAGCACCGCGTTGACCGCCGCCACGATCAGCACCCCGCGGGTGTAGCCGGCGAAGGTCTGCCAGGCGGCCTGTCCGGCCCGGCTCCAGGCGGGGCGGGCCCGGGCCGGGAGCTGGCGCTGCGCCCAGGCCCACATCCGGTCGCCGGAGTGCAGGAAGAACACCGAGCAGAACACCGCGAGGGCCAGCCCGGTGACCAGCTCGACGGCCCGGCTCGCGCCGCTGAGCGCGGTGGTCAGCAGCGCCGAGCGGTGGGCCGAGACAAACGCGCCGATCTTCGTCCGCAGGTCCGTGACGGTGCCGGACCGCAGATGGAAGGGGGCGCCGGTGAGCCAGTGGTCGATCCGGCCGAGACCGCCGCGCAGCTCGTCGCCGATCTGGTTCCACTGGTCGGCGACGTTCGTCCCCACCAGCGCCAGGACTCCGCCGACCAGCGCGATCGCGCACATGAAGGCCACCAGCACGGCGAGCGAGCGGGGTAGCACCCGGGCGAGCAGGTCGACCAGCGGGCGCAGCACCGAGGTGATCACCAGCGCCACGAACAGCGCTATCACCGGCATCTCCAGCTCGCCGAGCACCTCGACGACCAGGTACGCGGCCACCCCGAGCAGCCCCAGCCGCCAGATGTACCCGGCGGTGGTGCGCAGCCCGGCCGGGACGCGCTCCGG
>NZ_MECK01000261.1 GCF_014596465.1 Streptomyces sp. CBMA123
CAGGCCGAGTCGGCGGCGCCCTCCGAGCAGGTCGCCGGGGCCCGGCCGGGCAAGGCCCGGGCGCCCAAGGACAGCTATACCACGGGCGAGTTCACCTTCGTCGACGAGGAGGCGGAGGAGACCGAGGACGTCATCGACTGGCTGAAGTTCGCCGAGTCCCGCAGCGAGGTGCGCGCCGAGCGGCGCCGCAAGCTGAAGAACCGGCTGGTCGGCCTGGGCGTGGTGCTGGCGCTCGCGGCCGGCGGCGTCGGCGGCTACCTGTGGTTCACCGGGGACAAGCCGACCGCGGCCACCGCGGCCGGCGGGCGGCAGGTCAACGTCGTCCACCTGCGCGACCTGCAGGGCAAGGTGTCCAGCGCGCTGCTGGTCGACGACGTCTCCGGGCACAAGGGCACGGTGCTGCTGCTGCCCGACGTGCTGCGGCTGCCCGGTCCCGCCGACCCGCCGGTGACCACGGTCGGCCAGGCCATGGACGCGATCGGCGCCTCGGCCACCCGCGACGGCCTGTCCACCGTGCTCGGCGCGCCGGTGGCCGGCACCTGGCGGCTGGACACCCCGTACCTGGAACTGCTGGTCTCCCAGCTCGGCGGCGTCCGGGTGGACACCAACGCCGAGACCTACGAGGGCGGCAAGCCGGACGGCAAACTGCTCTCCCCGGCGGGCAAGAACACCCTGCTCAGCGGCAAGGCCGCGGTCGCGTACGCCACCCTGCAGGCGCCCGGCGAGAACCGGGACGCCCAGCTGGCCCGGTTCGGGCAGGTGATGGACGCGGTGGTGCGCACCATGCCGACCGCGTTCAAGGACGCCAAGGACGACGTGCACCGGATGAACGCGGTGCTCGACCCCTCGCTGCCCGAGGACGCCCTGGCCGGGGTGCTCGCCCAGCTCGCCCAGCAGGCGAAGGACGGCCACTTCGGCACCACCGCGCTGACCGTCAAGCCGGACGGCACCCTGGACGAGGCGACCGCGGGCAAGCAGGTCAAGGACGTGCTCGGCGGCACCGTGAAGTCCGCGGCGGCCGGCGACGCCCCCGCCCGGGTCGCGCTGCAGGACGCCTCCGGCAACGACGCGGCGGGCGCCGCCGCGCAGGTCCAGATCGTCAACTCGGGCCTGACGTTCATCCCGGGCGGCGCCAAGTCCGCGCCGCAGGCCACCAGTGAGATCCGCTACACCGACGACGCCCGGCAGGCCGCGGCGAAGTCCCTGGCGACCAGCCTGGGGCTGCCGGACACGGCGGTGAAGAAGGTCGGCGACGCCCAGAACGCGGACCTGGTGGTCGTGCTGGGCAAGGACTACCAGCCGCCGAAGAGCCAGTAGGCGGCGGCGCCCCCGCTCGTGCGGTCCCCGCGGCCCCGGAAATGCGTTCCGAGGCCGCGGGGACGGCGTGAGATCCTGGAAGGCGACCCCGGCCACCGCGCCGGGGCCTCCCAAACCGCCGAGCCGGAAGTACACCGTGACCGTCACCGACCACAGCCAGCAGCTCATCACCGTCGCCGCCCAGGCGGCGGCCGACAAGCTCGCGCACAACATCATCGCCTTCGACGTCAGCGAGGTGCTGTCGATCACCGACGCCTTCCTGATCGCCTCCGCGAACAACGACCGCCAGGTCCGCTCGATCGCCGAGGAGATCGAGGACCAGCTGCGCGAGCAGCTGGACATCAAGCCGGTGCGCCGCGAGGGCGAGCGCGACGGCCGCTGGATCCTGCTCGACTACCTGGACATCGTCGTGCACGTCCAGCACTCCGAGGAGCGCTCCTTCTACTCGCTCGACCGCCTCTGGAAGGACTGCCCCGAGCTGCCGCTGCCCGCGGACGCAATGGAGTCCCGCAACCGCCCCGACGCCGTCACCGACGACGCCGGCAACGCCGTCGCCCCGGCCGACGACTTCGGCAAGCCCGAGGACCTGCACTGAGCCGCGAGGGGCGGGGCCCGCGCATCGTCTTCTGGCGGCACGGCCAGACCTCCTGGAACCTCGAATCGCGCTTCCAGGGCACCACGGACATCGAACTGACCGGCCAGGGCGTCCTGCAGGCCCAGCGGGCGGCCCGGCTGCTCTCGGGCCTGCACCCCGACCTGCTGATCTCCTCGGACCTCAAGCGCGCCCGGCGCACCGCCGAGGAGCTGGCCAAGGTCACCGGGCTGGACGTGCAGCACCACGAGGGCCTGCGGGAGACGTACGCGGGCTCCTGGCAGGGGCTGACCAACGCCGAGATCCGTGAGCGCCACCCGGAGGAGTACGCGGCCTGGGCGGCCGGGGAGCCGGTGCGCCGTGGCGGCGGCGAGCTGTCCGTGGAGGTCGCCGAGCGCTCGGTGCCCGTGGTGCTGGAGGCCGTCGCCAAGCTGCCGGAGAACGGCACGCTGGTGGTGGTCAGCCACGGCGGCACCATCCGGACCATGCTCGGGCAGCTGCTCGGCCTGGAGCCGCCCCTGTGGGAGTGCTTCGGCGGGCTGTCCAACTGCTGCTGGTCGGTCCTCGGCAAGGGGGCGCGCGGCTGGCGGCTGCTGGAGCACAACGCGGGCACGCTCCCGCAGCCGGTCATCGGCGACGACACCTGATCCCCACGCGTCGGCACTAGGCGGCGGGGGCTTCGCGGGGGCCCGGAGGGGGCGGATTTCGCAGTTCCGGGCCTGACCAGCTAGAGTCTTCCTCGTTCGCAGGGAAGGAACGCGGCCCGGAAGGGAAGCGGGAGATCCGGTGAGTGCGGGGCTATAGCTCAGTTGGTAGAGCGCTTGCATGGCATGCAAGAGGTCTGGGGTTCAATTCCCCATAGCTCCACTCCGCATCGGCGGTCGTGGATATCGGAGTTCCGGAGCCAGGTCGCCAGTGTCGCGGGGCTATAGCTCAGTTGGTAGAGCGCTTGCATGGCATGCAAGAGGTCTGGGGTTCAATTCCCCATAGCTCCACAGTGGTTCGAGAGGCCGTCACCCACCGGGTGGCGGCCTCTCGGCGTTTCCGGTTCTCGGGGCGTTTCCGGTCCTCTCGGCCTTCTCGGTCACCTCGGCCTTCTCGGGCATCGGGGCCCGGGGTGCTCACCGCGCGCAGGTGTGCGGCCAACTGCCCGGGGGCAGCGAGCCGAGCCGCTCGACCAGCTCCCGGTCGGCCGGATCCTCCGGGACGTACACGACGATGTAGCACTCCGGCACGCCCGGCATCGTCAGGTAGGTGGCGTTCAACCGCAGCACGCCCAGCTCCGGGTGACGGAAGATCCGCAGCAGCGTCTTCGGCGGCGCCACCTCCTGGCGGGCCCACAGCTCCCGGAACAGCTCGCTGCGGGCCGACAGCCGCTGCACGTGCTCCTCCCAGGCCGGCTCACCGACGTGCCGGCCGTACGCCGAGCGCAGCACCGCCACCATCCGTGACAGGGTCTCCTCCGGGTTCTCGCACGGGTTGCAGCACTCCGGCGCGGTCAGCATGCACCAGAGGCTGTTGAAGAACACCCCGTGCGACGGGCGCATCCGCTCGGTGCCGAACAGCGAGCGGTACGGCTGGTTGAAACTCAGCACGTCGAAACGGGTGTTGGAGACCGCCGCCGGCAGCGGGGCGAGGGAGTCCAGGATCACCTGGATCGCCGGGCTCAGCTCCGGCGGGGCCGGAGCGGCGAGCGCCGACGACGCCATCCCGGCCAGCCGGAACAGGTGTTGGCGCTCGGTGCCGTCCAGCCGCAGCGCCCGGGCCACCGCCAGCAGCACCTGCTCGCTCGCGTTGATCGGCCGCCCCTGCTCCAGCCACGTGTACCAGGTGACCCCGACCCCGGCGAGCTGCGCGACCTCCTCGCGCCGCAGCCCCGGCGTGCGGCGGCGCAGCCCCGGCGGCAGGCCGACGTCCTCGGGGGCGACCCGTGCCCGGCAGGCCTTCAGGAAGCGGGCCAGCTCGGTCCGGCGGCGCTCGCGGCCGCCCGTCACGACGGGGGGTTCCTCCAGCACGGTCATGGCGTCCATCGTGCCGCAGGGCGCGCGGGCGGTACAGGTGCTGCCAGTACCAGGATCAGCAGGCTCTAACCACCAGTACCGGGCCCGCCCCAGGCTGGTGGCCATGACGGATCTTCAGACCCGGCCCCGCGCGGCCGGACGTACCACCGGGGACCCGGCCGTACGGCCCGGGCTGCTCCTCGCGCTCATCCTGTGCGGGCAGTTCATGGCCGTGCTCGACGCCTCCATCGTCAACGTCGCGGTGCCCACCATCCGCACCGACCTGGGCGCCTCCGGCGCCGCCCTGCAACTCGTGATCGCCGGCTACTCCATCGCCTACGCGGTCCTGCTCATCACCGGCGCCCGGCTCGGCGCCCGGTACGGCTTCAGCCGGCTGTTCCAACTGGGCCTGGCCGCCTTCACCGCCACCTCGCTGGCCTGCGGCCTCGCCCCGACCACCGGCTGGCTGATCGCCTTCCGGCTGCTCCAGGGCGCGGGCGCGGCGCTGATGGTGCCGCAGGTGATGAGCCTGCTGCAGCGCACCTTCACCGGCACCGCCCGCACCCGGGCGATCGGCCTCTACTCGGCGGTGCTGGCCGTCGGCGTCGCGCTCGGGCAGGTGCTCGGCGGGGTGCTGGTCAGCGCCGACCTGTTCGGCACCGGCTGGCGGCCGGTGTTCCTGGTCAACGTGCCGATCGGGCTGGCGCTGCTGGCGGCCGGCGCCCGGCTGCTGCCGCGACTGCCCGGCGACCCCTCGCGCGGCTTCGACCTCCCCGGACTGGTGGTGCTGGGCACGGCGCTCGGCCTGCTGGTGGTGCCGCTGGTGCTCGGCAACGAACTCGGCTGGCCGGCCTGGGGCTGGGCGATGCTCGCGGGCGGCGTGCTGATGTTCGGCCTGTTCGTGGTCGTCGAGCGCGGGGTCGCCCGGCGCGGCGGACACCCGCTGATCCCCGGGCGGGTGCTGCGCGCCCCCGGGCTGCGCCCGGCGGCGGCCGGACTGTTCACGATCATGGCGGCCTACGCGGGCTTCATGTTCGCCTTCGCCCTGCACCAGCAGGCGGCCCTCGGCCACAGCGCGCTGCGGGCCGGGCTCTGCTCGGCACCCGTCGCGGTCGGCTTCGGCCTGGCCAGCCTGCGCTGGCACCGGCTGCCCGGCCGGCTGCACGCGGTGCTGCCGGTGCTCGCCGGGGTGCTGCTCGGTGGCGGGTACCTGCTGCTGGGGGTGCTGCTCGGCGGCGGCGCCGGGATCGGGGCGGTGGTGCTGGCGGAGACGGCCGCGCTCGGCCTGGCCGCCGGCTGCGCGTACGCGCCGCTGTTCGCCCGGGCGCTCGCGGGGGTGGCGCCCGAGGACGCGGCCGACGCCAGCGGGGTGACGGTGACCGTCCTGCAGCTCGGACAGGTGGTCGGGGTCGCGGTGCTCGGCTCGGTGTTCCTCGGGCAGGTGGACCTGCCGGCGCCCGCCGCCGACTCGGGGCACGCGCTGCTGGTCACGCTGGCGGCCAACGCGGTGGTGGTGCTCGTCGGCGTGGGCTTCGCGGAGCGCGGCCGGCGGGTGGTGCGCTGACCTCTTCGCCTCGCTGACCTCTTCGCCTCGCTGACCTCTTCACCTTGCCGGGGGCCTCGCTTCGCTGATCGCTTCGCTTCGCCGGGTGCTTCGGCTGCTGGGTGAGCGTCGGGCGCGCTACCCGCGGCTGCCTCGGGAAACGGATTTCAGGAGCACCCCCCGGACCGTGTAAAGTAGTCGATGTCGCCGAGGGAAACCGGACGGAAACGACGGGAAACCCGGTGACATCGCAGGTCAAGGGGCTATAGCTCAGTTGGTAGAGCGCTTGCATGGCATGCAAGAGGTCTGGGGTTCAATTCCCCATAGCTCCACAGTCGTCGAGAGCCGCCACCCGGTCACGGGGGGCGGCTCTTCGCCGTTGTGTGCATGCCACCGGCGGGCGGACCGGAAAGACCGCTACCGTCGTGCCATGGCCGATCTGCAGCGAAGGCGGAACGAGGAGCTGGCCCGGATACTGCACCAGCTCGGCTGGAGTCCGGAACGGCTCGCCCGTGAGGTGAGCCTCGCCCTGCCGCCCGGACTGGCGATCAGCTCCACCGCCCCGTACAAGTGGCGCGACCGCGGCATGGTCCCGCGCAGCCCGCACGACCAGACCGTCTGCGAGGTGCTCAGCCGCACCCTCGGCATGGCCGTCACCTACGAGCAGCTCTGGGGCCGGATGGGCGGCCACCGCGGCGCCAAGATCCTCTCGCCCCGGCTGCTCACCGACCCGTGGACCGCCGACACCGCCCAGACCGCGCTGCGCGAGGCCGCCACCGACGCCGGGCCGGTCCGCCTCACCGACCTGTTCCGCGGCGCCGACCTCGACCACGCCGCCGAACGGCTCTCCTCCCCGCCGCCACCCGTCGGCGGCGGCGAGGGCGCGCTGCGCGTCGACCCCACCCTGGCCGGCGAACTCGGCCTGTCCTACCGCAGCAAGCTGCGCCTCGAACGCTCCTGTGGCGGCGGCCTCGTCCTCGGCCCCACCCGGGCCGAACTCGCCATGCTGGCCAAGCTGTTGGAACTCGGCGCGTACGACGAACGACTCGGCCGCGAGCTGTACGGCACCGCCAGCCGGCTCGCCCGGCTGGCCGGCTGGGCCGCGTACGACCTCGGCCACGACGCGGCCGCCCAACGGGCCTTCGTCGCCGCGCTACGCGCCGCCCACGTCAGCGGCGACCCCCGGCTCGGGGTCGCCGGGCTCGGCGCGCTGGTCGTGCTCGCCACCCAGGGCAGCGGCGGCCGAGGCCTGGACGCCGTCACCGCGCTGCGCACCGCCCTGGAGGCCCACGGCCCCGTGCTCAGCCCCACCACCCGGGCCCGCCAGCTCGGCCGGATCGCCCGCGCCCACGGCCGCCGCGGCGAGGCCGAACAGGCCGAGGCGGTGGCCGCCCGGGCCTTCGCCGAACTCGACGGCGTACCCGGCGCCGAGGAGGCCCGGGCCGACCTCGCCGGAATGGTCGGGGAGGGGCGGCTGGCGCTCGGCCAGTACCGGATGGCCAAGGCGCTGCTGGCCGAGGCCGTCGCCGGGCTCGGGCCGGGACGGGCCCGTTCCAAGGCGCTGCTGATGGTCCGTCTCGCCGAGACCCACCGGCGGCTCGGCGACCAGCGGGAGGCCGCTCGGACGGCGGGGCTGGCGCGCTCGCTGGCGGCGGGGATGCAGTCGGAGCGGCTGGCCAGGGCGCTGCGGGACTTCGAGGCGGCGGGGCGGGCCGCGGCGCGGTAGGGGTCTAGCTAGGGGTGGGGGCGGGGTGTGGGGTCTGTTGCGGGGGGGGGGGGGGGGGGGGGGGGGGGGGGGGGGGGGGGGGGGGGGGGGGGGGGGGGGGGGGGGGGGGGGGGGGGGGGGGGGGGGGGGGGGGGGGGGGGGGGGGGGGGGGGGGGGGGGGGGGGGG
>NZ_MECK01000262.1 GCF_014596465.1 Streptomyces sp. CBMA123
ACCCGGCCGCACGCCGCCCGGCGTGCCGCCCGGCGTGCGGAGCCGCGTCGCGCCCCCGGCCGACGGCGCCCCACCGGCGGTCGGCCGGGACTCCGGCATCTCCGGTCAACTCGCGCTCTGTGCGCATAGGATGACGCAGCGTTGGCCGCCGTGTGCTGGGAGAGGGCCGTGCCAGAGCTGCGCTTCACCTGCCTGGGGCCGCTGCGGGCCTGGTCCGCGGGCCGTGAGCTGCGGTTCAACCGGGCCCGGGACCGGGCGGTCCTCGCGGTACTCCTCGCCGCCGAGGGCCGGACCGTCCCGGTGGGCGACATCATCGACGGGGTGTGGGGCGAGGAGGGGACGACGCCCCGGACCGGGCCGGCGCCCTGCCCGGCCACGTCTACCGGCTCCGCAAGGTGCTGGACGGAGTGGGCCCCGAGCGGGCCGGCCCGAGCCTGCTGCGGCACCAGGGCAAGGGCTACCGGCTGGACGTCGACCCGGGCACGATCGACCGGACGGCCTTCCTGGCCGGGCTCGCCGACGCCGCCACCGCCCGCCGGAACTGGCAGCCGGAACGGGCCCGCACCCTGCTCTCCGGCGCGCTCGCGCTCTGGTCGGGCCCGGCCCTGCACGACGTGCCGGGACCGTTCGCGACGGGCACCGCCGCGGCGTCCAGCGGCGGCGGCTGCGGCGGCACCGACTACGAGCGGGCGTGCGTGAGCGCGGGCAACGGCCACGTCACCGCGTCGGCGTACAGCAACTTCGGCAACGGCAACTGCAACGAGGAGGTGATCCTCTGGGACTACACCTCCCGCGGCAAGGCGCTGGACACCACCTTCCCGTGTCACACCGGCCCGTACACCTTCACCTGGGTCCTCACCAACCCGAGCTCGGGCCACGACTACAAGGCCGAGGTGCGCTTCTACTGGCCCGGCGGCACGGGCTACGACTACCAGCTCAGCCCCGAGCTGTTCTACTGACGGCTCCACCGGGCCGGCCCTCCCGATCCACCGGACATCGGGCAACCGGCGTACGGAGGGCGGGGCCGTCCCCCGGGTGGGGTCGTCGGCAGACCCGTCCGGCGCAGCACGGCGCGCGGGGCGGGCGGGCGGCTGCGATCTTCGGAGGGACCCGGCAGTGCCCGACTGCCGGGTCCCGTCGTCCCGAGACCGTGGAGGCCCGGATGTGGCAGGCTCCCCCCGCCCCCGTCAGCCGTGAGTGGCTTCCGGTGCTGGACATGCCGGCGGCCGGCCGGCAGGACCGCTGGACGGTGCTGCTGCGCCTCCTGCTGCTGGTCCCGCAGTTCGTGGTGCTCTGGGCGCTGTCGGTGGTGGCGTTCTTCGTCACCGTGATCGGCTGGTTCGGGGCGCTGGTCCTCGGCCGGCTGCCCGGGTTCGCGGCGGACTACCTCACCGCGTTCGTCCCGTACGAGACCCGGGTCACCGCCTATCTGATGCTCACCGTGGACCGCTACCCGCCGTTCCGGTTCCGGGCCCCCGAGTACCCGGTGCAGGTCGGCCTGCAACCGGGCGAACTGAACCGGCTGGCCGTGCTGTTCCGCATCATCCTGGTCATCCCGGCGTCGATCGTGCAGGGCCTGCTGCACGCGGGCTGGTGGATGGTCTCGATCGTCATCTGGCTGGTGGTGCTGGTCCTCGGCCGGATGCCGCAGTCGCTGTACGAGGCGACGACGGCGATCCTGCGCTACCAGATGCGGTACACCGCCTACCTGGTGATGCTCACCTCCGCCTACCCCAAGCGGCTGTTCGGCGAGGAGCCGGGCAGCGAGCCCGAGCGGGTGTCGGCCACCCGCCCGCTGGTGCTGAGCGGGGGTGGGCGCGGCCTGCTGGTCCTCTTCCTGATCCTCGGGGTGGTCTCCTGGCTGACGAGTTCCGTCACCGCTTCGGTGAACAACGACGACGACAACGAGGACCACGGCACCAACCCGAGCCAGCACGTCATCGCGCCCCTCGTGCCGGGGCCGGTGGAGCGGGGCGGCGTCTCCGGCTGACCGGCCCGGGGCGCGCCGCGCCCGCCGTGTCGATCGTCAGGCCCGGTGGAGCGGAGCCGCCTCCTGGGCCGCCTCCTCGGCGGCCCGCTTGACGGCGGCGATCAGCTGCGGCCGGCGGGCGCGCAGGTCCTCGGGGCGCACGGCCAGCGAGACGCTGCCGACCACCGTGCCGTCCGCGCCGAGGACGGGCGCCGCCAGACAGGCCAGGCCCGGGCGGGCCTCCTCGACGTCCAGGGCCACCCCGGTCCGGCGGATCCGGCGCAGTTCCTCGTCGAGCCGTTCGACCGAGGCGATGGTGTGCGCGGTGAAGCGGCGCAGGCCGGGCTGTTCGAGGTAGCGGCGGCGCGCGGCCGGGCCGGCGGCGGCCAGCGCGACCTTGCCGTGGGCGTAGGCGTGGGAGCGCGGGTCGACGCCGACGGTGAGCTCGGGCCGCTCGTCGCCGTCGGCGGAGACGGTGCGCACGTCCGCGATCACCAGGCCGTCGCCCTGGTAGGCCACGTAGTTCGCCGAGGCGCGGGTGGCGTGCCGCATGCGGGCGAGCACGCCGTCGATGCCGCCGGTCAGGCCCGTCTGCCGCTGGAACGCGCGGTGGAGGGCGGACACCCGGTAGCCGAGGGTGTAGCCGCCGTCCGTGCGCACCAGGTAGCCGCGCTCGGTGAGCGGGGCGAGGAGGGTGTAGACCGTCGACAGGGCGCAGCCGAGGCTGCGGGCGAGGGCCTTGGCCGGGAGCGGCGTGGTCGCCTCCGCGACGAGTTCCAGCACCTCCAGGGTGCGGTCCGCGGCGCGCGGCCCGGTCTGACCGGCCATGACGGGTGCTCCTCCGGATCGTCCTTGGGTGATCCGTCCAGTGTGCCGGTGGCCGGACCGGGGGCCGCTACCGGCCCCCGGTCTCACCCTAAGGTTCAGCTTCAGAGTCGGGGCAGGCCCGGGCTCAGGCCTCGCGGGGCGTGATCTCTCCCATCAGGTCCCAGCCCTCGCGGTCCGGGAGGTCGACGCTGATGATCCTCGGCTTGGCGGCGACCGCGCCGGCCAGCGTCTCCATCGCCTGCCGGAAGTGCGCCGACTCGACATGGGCCCGGCCGGCCTCGCCGTCGCGGAAGCCCTCCACGAGCACGTACTCGTTCGGGTCGTCCACGCTGCGGGACCAGTCGAAGAACAGGTTGCCCGGCTCGGCGCGGGTGGCCTCGGTGAAGTCGTGGACGATGTCCAGCCACCGGGCGCTGTGCTCGGGGCGGACGGGGAACTTCGCGGTGATGAAGATCATGGAGGTCTCTCGGTTCGGCGGAACGGTCGAGCCCCACCCTGCCCGAGCGCCGCCCGGCCCGCGAAACGGACGGTGTCGCGATTCCACCCATGCCGGAAAGCGCCGCCGTTCCGGGCCGCCCGCGCGGCCGCTGCCCGGCCCCGCCCGTCGCGACGACCGGAGCCCTCCGGTCGGACGGCAGCCGGTGGTTTCCCCGTCCGGGGAGCTATGGCAGCAGTCGGGGAGCGCGGTCCTGGACTGCGCTCCGGTCATGCGCGACGTTGCCCGCCGGTCGGCGGCCGCTCCCGGCCATGGCTGCCGGGCGAGGTGCTCGACTCGCCGGCTGAAGCAGTCAGTCACACACGCTCGGCTTCCGGTGGTCACGAGGTGTCGAGCCCCTGATCACCACGACGGAATACCGTGCCCGCACACACTGCCGGCACCCACTGCCCGCACGGCGAAATCCGTTGCCCGCCGTCGAGCCCCCGTGAGAGCATCGGGATTCAACGGTCCGTCTCCTTTCGTTCGTTCGCGCTTCGCCACGCACATGAAAGAGTGCGGGCCGTAGCCGTGTCCACGGTTTTCGGGCAAGCCACCGAGATCTGCGAATGACAGGGACAGCGTGATGCACACAACAGAGCCGACGGAAGCCCGCATCGACGACGCGAGCAACATCCTGGTCGCGCCTTCGATGCTGCGGGACAACGACCTGATCAGGGACTTCTTCGGGTCCACCATCACGCCGGAGGAGCTTGCCTCCGGTGCGCCCGACCTCGCGCAGAAGACCGTCTACCTGTGTGGCGATGTATCCGGGATCAGCGGCCCTCAATTGCGGTCGGCCGCCCGGGTATTCGTCATCCGGGAGCTGTCGGACGGTTACCACGAGGACGCGGACACGACGTGGACGCTCGTCGACCTCGGCCGAGTTCCGATCCGCGTCCACGGCGTCGGCGTGTACTACCGCCGCTTCTTCGGACTCGACACCGATCACTTCGGCCGGATCCGTGCGGAGCACGAGTTCCAGTCCCTGACGGAGTCCACCAAGCCCGGAGCGGCTCGTCGCAGCGGAATCTATCTGACGCCCGTCACGCGAAGCGGTGACGAACTGCATTTCCGCCTGCTCCGGTGCTCCACGAATTTCTCGGGGCCGACCGAGGGTTTCGGCCCGACCGACACGGACATCGTGGAGGCTCTGAACCGCGAGGCCGCCGCCGTCTTCCGGAACCAGGCGCCGCTGAACCACGTGCTCGCCCAGATCTACCACAACACCCGTGCCACGGCCGAGCGCAAGCAGTCCAAGGCCAAGATCTCGGCCCACGCCGACAAGACCAAGGACATGCCCGTCAACGGCGTGATGGCGTTCTGCACCTTCTACGACGGGCTCGACAAGCTGCAGCCCCTGGCCGAAGACGCCTTCGACTACGGGGTGAAGAAGGTCAGCGGGCTGACCAAACTCCACTTCCGCCTCAAGGACCCGACCGCGGCAGGCGACGGGGTCCCGCTCCCCGCGCAGTTCACCGTGACCCTCCACCCCGGCTCCGTGTTCTTCATGCCGCTGTCCACCAACCGCCTGTACACGCATGAGATCCGGTCCTCGATGCTGGACGCCGAGTTGCTCCCGACCCGCCTGGGATACGTGGTGCGCTGCTCGAACGCCGAAGCCGTGCACAAGGACGGCCAGACCTTCCTCGACGTGGCCGGAGACCGGGTGAAGCTGGAGCCGCCGACGCCGGACGGCATGGACGAGCTGCGCAGGCTGTACGCGGAGGAGAACCGGACCTCGGCCTTCATCGACTACGGCGAGGAACTCCTCTTCAGCATGAACTCGGGGGACTACCTTGCTCCCCGGATCTAGGATCTCGGACGCGATCCTCTCCTTCGACCTTCCGCCCGAGGGGAATCCCTTCGCGGAACTGTCCGCGTCGGTCCGTTGGGAAGACGTGGGAAAGGGCCGACAGGGCGCCGTGCTCACCAAGGTCGACGCGGCGGGCGGGGTACCCCTGGTCCGCACCACCACCCGCTACGGCAGCCCGGCGCAGCGCTTCCGGATGGTGCACGAACGGCTGGCGCAGCGGATCCAGGAACACGCGGGGCTGCCAGTCGGCTTCAACAACGCCCTCATCGAGAGCTACACGAACGCCTACACCACCATGGGCGGCCATTGCGACCAGGCCCTCGATCTGGCGGAGGATTCGTTCATCGCCGTCTTCTCCTGCTATCAGCATCCCGATGCGGGCCCGCCGAGGAAGCTGATCTTCGAGTCGAAGGAGTCCGAGGGCGAGCAGGCCGAGAAGATCGAGAAGGTCGAGAAGGTCGAGATCCCCCTCGCCCACAACAGCGTCGTCGCGTTCTCCCTCGACTCGAACCGGCGGCTCAGGCACAGAATCGTCCTGGACAAGCCCGTCCCGGCGGCGGACAACCGATGGCTGGGCGTCACCTTCCGTACCTCGAAGACCTTCCTCCGGTTCCGCGACGGACAGCCGTACCTCCCGCAAGGTACGCGCCTGGTGCCGGCCGACGACGAGCAGCAGCGCGAGTTCTACCGGCTACGACGCCGCGAGAACACGGAGACGGACTTCAGCTACCCCCTGCTGACGTACACCGTCAGCGAGAGCGACCTGATGCCGCCCGTCTGACCGGCTACGCTGGGGACTTCGCCGCCCCCGGCGACCCCGTCGACGACCTCGCCCAACTCGCCTGGTACGCCGTCCCCCTGCGCTCCGCCGAGCAGCAGCGACGCGCCGGCGTCACCGGAGACCACGCCCTGCGCGATCGCCTGCACGCCCTCTGCACCGCCTACGGTGCCCGGCCCGCTGCCGTGCTCGACGCCCTGGACGCCCTCCAGACCCGCGAAGCCGCCCGCATCGAACGCCTCGGCGGCCAGGGCCAGGAACCGTGGGCGACCTTCCTCCACCGCGGTGACGCGGCCGAGATGGCGGCCGAGCGCTCCTGGCTCCGATCCCGACGCGCGGCCCTTCTGGACGACCCGGTGGCGTCGACCCCCTGCTCCCTTGTGGGCCGGGACGGTATGGACAGGGCATCGACGGCGCTGTCGGTGCCGGCTGCGAAGATCACGCCCATGGATCTCGCAGACGCCCTCGCCGGCCTCGACGCCCACCCCTGGGCCACCGTCTCGCACGCCTACGGTTCCGCCGAGGACCTGCCCGACCTGCTGCGGGCCTTCGCCGAGGGCGGGGAGGAGGCGGATGAGGCGCGCGAGGAGCTGTACTCCAGCATCCTGCACCAGGGCACGGTGTACCCGGCCAGCGTGGACGCCGTGCCGTTCCTGGCCCGGATCGCGGCGGCTGGGCGCCAGGTGGTCGAAGTCCTGTGGATGCTCGGCGGGCTGGCCGAGACCGACGACGAGTGGGAGATCCCGGATGGCGCCGTCCGGGCCGCCGTGGCCGGTCAACTTCCGCTGCTGACAACGCTGTTGGCGGACGACGAGGCGGAGGTTCGGGGTCTCGCCGCCTCCGTCGTCGGCCGCACCCGGGACACCGGGACGGCACTGCCCGCGCTGCGCCGCCGCTGGACGGTCGAGGAGGACGCCGCCGTACGGGCCGAACTGCTGATCGCCATCGGCCGGTTGGACCCTGCGGGCGCCGCCGCGCACGCCCGGGCGCTGCTCGGCGATGCCACCCCGCGCCCGCTGCGGCTCGCCGCTGTCCTGGTCGCCGTGCGGGCCGGGGAGGCGTGGAGCGGGGCCCACCACACCGCCACGCTGGCCGTGCTGCCCACCGCCGAGCTCACCGTCGACCGGTCCAGCATGTACCACCACGAACTGCTGCCCCAGGTGGTCGAGGACCTGCTGGCCCGTGGCACCGAGGCTGACCGGGAGAACGCCTTCGCCCTGATCGAGGCGGCCCTGCGCGACGATCGCCCCGGTGTGCCGTTCGAAGCCCTGTGGGCGGCCGGCGAGGCCTGCGACCGGTCCCGCAGCGCCCCGGCGCGGCTGGTCCCGGCCATCGCCCCGCACGCCGGCCGCGACCTCGCGGAGCGGC
>NZ_MECK01000263.1 GCF_014596465.1 Streptomyces sp. CBMA123
GACGCTCTTCCGATGCGCCCCGAACTGGACGCCGCCGCCGAACGCGCGACCGTTGCCGCGGCGGCCTTCCGCGACTGGCTGAACGACACCTACCTGCCCGCCGCAGACGGCACCCCGGACGCCGTCGGCCGCGAACGCTACCTGCGCTCCGCCCGGTGGGCCAACGGCGCCGACATCGACCCGGCCGAGGCGTACGCCTGGGCCTGGGAGGAGTTCCACCGCACGGTCGCCGAGATGCGGGCCGTCGCGGAGCGGATCCTCCCCGGCGCCGGCATCCGGGCCACGATGGACCACCTCAACCGGCACGGCCACGCCGTCGAGGGCGAGGAGAACGTCCGCGCCTGGCTCCAGCAGGTCATGGACGAGGCGATCGACGCCCTCGACGGCACCCACTTCGACATCGCCGGCCCGCTGCGCCGGGTCGAGACCAGGATCGCGCCGCCCGGCAGCTCCGGCGCGC
Organism: Streptomyces sp. CBMA123; assembly: GCF_014596465.1. Lineage (GTDB taxonomy): Bacteria > Actinomycetota > Actinomycetes > Streptomycetales > Streptomycetaceae > Kitasatospora. The sequence continues at coordinate 461 of NZ_MECK01000263.1, forward strand.
CCTACTACAACGGCCCCAGCCTCGACTTCAGCCGGCCCGGCCGCGCCTACCTGCCCACCCTCGGCCGGCGGTCCTTCCCCACCTGGCAGCTCGTCAGCACCTGGTACCACGAGGGCGTCCCCGGCCATCACCTGCAGACCGCCCGCTGGACCGCCTGCGCCGACCGCCTCAGCACCTACCAGATCACCCTCGGCGCGGTCAGCGCCGACAAGGAGGGCTGGGCGCTGTACGCGGAGCGCCTGATGGACGAACTCGGCTTCCTGACCGACCCCGCCCGGCGCCTCGGCTACCTCGACAAGCAGATGCTGCGGATCATCCGGGTGATCGTCGACCTCGGCATGCACCTGGAACTCGCCGTCCCCGCCGACGCGGCCACCAGCGAATGGAGCGGCCACCCCGGCGAACGCTGGACCCCGGCCCTCGCCGACGAGTTCATGGCCGCCCACCACGGCAGCCAACTCCCGCGCCGCAGCAGCGAGATCGACCGCTACCTCGGCTGGCCCGGCCAGGCCATCGGCTACAAGCTGGGCGAACGCGTCTGGCTGGACGGCCGGGAGGCCGCCCGCCGCCGTCAGGGCGCCGCCTTCGACCTCCGGGCCTGGCACACCCGCGTCCTCGCCCACGGCTCGCTCGGCCTGGACGCCCTGGCCGCCCGCCTCGCCGAGGCGTAGCGGCGGCCGGGCCCCGCCGGGCGGCCCGGCGGCCGTCCGTCGACACCCCGCTGGGCTGCCACGATCGTGAAAACAGCGGCCAAGGAAGCAAGGACGCGCACCTCGGGACGGAACGGACCGATCCGCACCAGGGCGATCGGCGGCGAGGACGCCGCGGACCGGGCCGTCCCGCCGATGTTCCGCAGGCTGCGAGTCAGGCGATCGGAGTCCTCCTCAGCCTCGCGTGAGCGCGAGGGCGATGGCGCGGGCGATCGGCTGGCCGGTGTGGGCCTCGTAGTAGGTGTAGGCCGGGCAGGGGTTGACCTCGAAGCAGTAGACCTCGCCGTCGTCGGCCAGCATCAGGTCGATGCCGGCGAGGGCGAGCCCCAGCTGCCCGGCCAGGCGCAGGCAGCGGTCGGCGAGGTCGTCGGGGGGCTGCCAGGGGGAGAGTTCGGCGTGGCCGCCGTCGCTGTGGGCGTAGCGGTAGTCCACCCGGTCGGTGTCGATCCGGGTGGCGAACACCTCTCCGGCGACGGTGTGGACCCGGACGTTGGTGCCGGTGAGGTAGCGCTGGAACTGCACCGGGCAGTAGCGGATGAGCGGCAGTCGGTCGACGGCCGGCTGATCGAGGAGCCGGACGATGGAGCGGACCCCGCTGATCGACTTGTAGACCAGGGCACCGTGCTCCGCCCGGAACTCCTGGACGAGGTCCGGGTCGTTGGTCACCAGGGTCTCCGGCACCCGGAACCCGGAGCGCTGGATCAGCTGCGCCTGGTGCGGCTTGGACATGTTGGAGGCCATCGCGCGATCCCGGTTCATCACGCAGCCGGGGGCGAGCTCCAGCCAGGTGCTGAGGGCGGAGTGCCAACTCCCGCAGCGGCGCTGCGTCTCCTCGTCCGCGTCCCGGACCTCGGGGAGTCTGCGCCAGTCCATCAGCCGGGCGAAGACGCCGGTGACGGCGGCGAGGTCGATGGAGCCGCCGTTGTGCCGGAGCCGTCCCCGGACACCGCTGCCGGTGGCCTCCAGCTCGAACGGCAGCTCCTGGAAGCGTCGTTGGTGGAGCACGGAGTACGGCAGGCCGAGGGCGTCGAGTTCGGCGGTGACCCGGGCGACCGGCGACTCGCTGGCGATTCCGCAGACGATGATCACGGCGGGTCCGACCGGAGCCCGGTCAGGTGCTTGAGCAGGTGGTCGAGGAACGCGTCGCCGCCGAGGCGGAGGTCGGGCATCGGCGTCGCCCCGGCGAAGGCGGCCGGTCGCCGGCCGTCGTGCTGAAGCGCGATGCCGAGCAGGTCGGCCTCGGCGAGCCGGGCGAGCCGGACGTACCCCTCCTCGTCCCCGGGCACGGGCGCGCCGAAGATCTGCTCGCCGAGCACCAGGACGTCCCTGCGACCGGACGGATCCGGTGGTGGAGGAGCGGCTCGGGGCGCGGTGTCGGGGTCGCTGGAGATCACGGCCGGTGGGACCGGCAGCCCCGCCCTGGCCGCGAGCGCGGTCCACTCCGGGTCCGAGCGCCAGGCCCCGCACAGGCCGTACCCGACGGGCGGGTTGACCGAGACCGGGGCCAGGCAGGTGAGCAGGCTGAGCAGCAGCGCGTGCAACTCCTCCGCGGCGTACACGGCGTCGGCGTGGGTGTCGAACGGCAGGTACCCGAAGGGCGCGCAGGCCACCCGGTTGAGCACACCCTCGACGTCCCGGCTGGCGAGCACCCGCCCGTCGGGCAGGACGAGTTCGAAGCTCGCGCCGTCCGGGTCGACGCGGTGCGCCGTCCGGGTGGAGCCGAGCAGGGCCTGCGCGGAGAGCAGTTCCAGCGGTTCCAGCCCGCGTTCGCGCAACCCCTGGTACGCCCACAGCGCCGGCTGGTCCGCCGGATCGCAGAGCACCAGCCACATGCGGCACCTACCCTTCGGCCGGCTTCGGCTCGGGGGGTTCGTCCCGGAGGGCGCTGTCCGAGAGGTCGGGGCGCTGCACCGGCGGGATGAAGTGCTCGGGCGGTTGACCGGCCGGGGACGCCGACTGCATGAGGTCGGCAGGATGCTCCTTGGACGTGTCCTTGTCGTCCTTGTCGTCCTTGTGTTCCTTGCGGTCCTTGCCGTCCTTGTTCTCCTTGCCGACGTCCTTGTGCTCCTTGCTCTCCTTGTCCTTCTCGGTGCGGGCCAGCTGCAGGGTGACTTCCTGCTCCACCGGATCGTTGCAGTCCAGGACGAAGGTGGCGTCCACCGTGCTGGTGACGGGGGGTAGGGACGCGGCGGTGATCCCGATCGTGAGGTGGTCGCAGCCGTTGGGCTGGAGGGGGAGCGGGAAGTCCTTCAGCACGTAGCCGGCGCCCATGGGCTGGTCGGCGGCACCGTTGATGGTCAGGGGCCCGGTGCCGATGTTGGAGATCGGGATCACGATGTCCGGGAGGGCCGTGCCCACCAACACCGTCCGCTGGATCGGGGTGGTGTCCATGACGATCCGGGGCTGCTGGGCCCGCTCCGGGCTCGACGCGGTGGACCAGACGAAGCCGAGTTCCACCGGGTCGGTGTTGGTGAACCGCACGGCCCAGGGGCGGTCGCTCGGATCGGTGATGTCGATCTGCACGGCGAAGACGTCGAAGCCGAGCCGGTGCCAGGAGGCGCTTCCGACCGGTGCCAAGGCCTGGTCGACGACCGAGGCGGTGGCGGGCGCCTCGGGGACGCTGGCGAGCGGCCCGTTCCGTGCTTGGATCTCGATCTGCGGTGGCCGTGCGCCCACGGGCGCGCAGTTCGGTCCGAGGGCCACCACCAGCAGGGCCCAGGCCGCCGCGGGCGGGTCCACCACGAAGGGGAGCACCCCGGTGGAGGCGAGGTGCGCCAGCCGGATCTGGCCGGTGTCGGGAAAGATGTCCACCATGATCGCTCCTTTCGTCGCGGAGGCGCCGGGGGCGTCCGTCACCACGTTCCGAGTGGTACGACGTCGAGGAAGACCGGTCGCCCTGTGGCACTGCCGGCGGGCACGGGTGAGGTCTCGAACTCCCGGACCACCAGGCGCTGGGCCCGCTGCCCGGTGTCCGGGACGCTGATCGCGGCGGTCTGGCCGAGTACGGCGGAGGACGTCAGTACGGTGGACCAGCCGGTGACGCCGTCGGGGGCCGGCACCCCCGGGTCCTGGACCTGGAGTTCGGTCCGGACGGTGGTACCGGCCCCGCCCGGTCCGGGGCCGAGGCCCTCCAGGGTGACGCCCGCCCGCCCCGGGCTCCGGGTGACGGTCAGCTGCCGCTGCGGGGCGAGTTGGACGGGCTCGGTGAGCACCACCGGTGAGACGGCGGGGAGACCGGTGAGGGTGTACTGCTGGTAGCGGGCCAGGGCGAGCCGGACGAACGGGAAGTAGGAGGCGGCGACGACCGGCGCCAGGTCCAGGTCGGCGAACCAGCAGTCGCCCTCGGCGTCGAACTCGACCTGGTACAGGGCGGCGTCCAGCTGGCGCTGGAGTTCGGGAAGGGTGACCTGGGCCCGCTGCACCGCGTTGACCTGGGCGGCGGTCAGGACGGCGGGCGGCGCCCCGGTGTCCCTGATCGGGTCGCGGCCGGCGACCGTGACGCACCGCAGGGCGTCGGAGGGCACCGGTCCGGACGGGAAGGTGAGCACGGCCAGGGCCTCGCCGTCGCCCGAGACGTACCAGGGCCGTCCGAGGAAGACCCGCAGGCCGCCGCCCGCCCGCAGCCGGGTGAGCGACTGCTGCCCGTCGGTGCTCCGGGTCCAGCGGAACGACGGTACGCAGCGGAGCAGTTGGGGGGCGGGAGGACGCACGGTGCTCGGCACGTCGAGGTCGGTGAGCTGCCCGGAGACGGTGCAGGCGCCGGGGTCGGTGGCGAGGACGCGCGTGAAGCAGTCCTCGAAGCGGGACACGGCCGTCACGGCGTAGCTCACGTGGTGGTGGCGGGTGTCGCCGAACTCCTGGCGGATCACCGGGAACGCCTCCAGTTGCGCCAGGTGCTGGACCTCGTACGAGCCGACGTGCGCCGTCCGCCGGGTGGTGGTCGGTGCCGTGGGCGGGTTGTCGTCCTGGTCGGTCCACTCGGCGTGCAGGTCGATCCGCCCGGTGCTGGGGATGTCGATCGCGAGGTTCTCCGGGCCGAGGACGGTGTCGCGGTCGCCGGGCGCCCGGTGGGCCGTCAGCTGCCCGTGCGGGTCGACGAGGGGGCGTTGCACCGCGTGCACCAGGGTGACCGTGCGCGGCGGTGTGATCAGGCGGTTCCGGCCGGCGGCGACGTCCTGGTAGGCCTGGCCGTGCGGCACGTTCGGGTCGATGCCCTGCCAGAACCCGATGCCGAACAGCGGGACGTCGTCGAAGGTGGGGCAGGACGGGATGTCGAAGGTCACCTGCTCGGTCGGGCCGAGCGCGACCGTGACGTGGCTCGGGCCCGCCTGGCTGACCGTGCAGCCGCTCGCGGCCGCCTCCAGCCGGATGGACGCGGTCCGCAGCCCGGGCCAGGTGCCCTGCCAGATGGCGAGCACGTCCGTGTCGGCCGGGACGATCGCGCCGGGCCGCCCGTTGACGGGGTCGATCGGCCGGGGCCGGGCCTTCAGGGCGGCGCAGGCGCTGCTCCGGTCGGCCAGCCAGGGGAGTGGCGGGTCGGTCTCGGGCACGATGACGTACGGAGCCGGCGCGGCCGGTCCGGCGGCGACGGTCCGCGAGCCCGGGATGTCGGTGAGCTCGCCGTCGGCCAGGGTGGCGACGTCGAAGAGCGCGGACACCACGGTGTCCGGCGCCGCCGGGCCCAGCGCGGAGTCGAAGGCGCCGTCGTACTGCGTCGCCAGGGCGAGCGAGCACTTCGGCGGCAGCAACTGCCGCAGGTCGTAGGGGCGGTAGCCGTGCAGGGCCGCATAGGCGTCCGCCGTCGTGCCGCGGTCGCTGCGGATGACCATCCGGTCGTGGCCGTCGCCGTCGTCCCACTCCCGGGTGGGCACCAGCTCCGGGGGCGGCAGCGGTTCGAAGCGCCAGTAGGGGACGGGGTTCGTCTGCGCCTCGCCGGCGCCGACCTCCTCGGCGCGCAGGCCGCCGCCGGTCAGGTCGGCGATCCGGACCCGGAACCTGTACGTGCGGCCGAACCGCAGGCGCGGAAGCGAGCCGGGGTCGCACTCCACCACCGTGTCGAGGGGCGGGGCTCCCGGCGGCGGCATGGTGTCCCCGGTGCCGGTCACCCGCTCGGGCCGCGAGGCCACCTGGCTCCAGCCGTCCCAGCGCGCCACGATCTGGTGCAGGTACAGCGCGTCGGCGTCGCCGAAGCCGGTGACCACCGAGCCCGGCCGCAGGTAGCCCTCGTCCAGCAGGCCGTTCGGCAGCAGCGGCACGCCGCCGACGGTGTAGTGCACCCGGCGGCGGCAGAGCGAGTGCCAGGTCCGGCTCGTGCTGTCGTACACGTCCATCCGGTAGCCGCCGAGCAGGGAGTCCGCCAGCAGGGGGGAGGCGAGCAGCCCGCTCGGGGTGCCGCGCTGCTGCGCCCGCTGGAGCTGTTTGCGGTGCTCGTCCTCGCGCGAGAGGTCGAGCAGGGCGAAGCCCGCCGAGTGCAGGGCGGGCAGCGCCCCGGGTGGGACCGGGGAGGATTCCCCGGGCGGGGCCGCGGTGGCGTCCGAGCGGGCCGCGCTGACCAGCCGCAGGGCGGCGCCGTCCACGTCGAAGGGCAGCAGCTCGAAGCGGGCGTTCCCGGAGGGCGCGGGGCCGGCACCGGCCAGGGGGAGGAGACCGTTGCTGAAACCGGTGGAGGTCGGGCCGTCGACGGAGGCGGGGACGAAGCGGGTGCCGCTGAGCGTGTAGGCGGTGGTGGGGCAGAGGTCGCTCTGGGTGGCTCCGCTCCAGCCCGGGGACGGGTCGGGGTCCGGGTGGGGCCAGCGCGGCAGCACGCTCAGCTCCGCGGGGTGGGTCGCGTCCACCGGGGTGAGCCCGGCGACGGGGACGGCGAGGTCCATCAGCAGGCCGAGCGCGCGCAGCACGACGGGGTGGTCGGTGAGGTGGGCGACGCTCTGGTGGAACTCGGCGGCGGGCGGGGCCGCGGTCCGGCGCGTCGGCGGCGTCGTGCCGGCCGCGCCGCGCCGGTAGAAGGCGTACGCCTGGGCGAGGGCCGGGGTGGTGGTGTCGGCGGGGGCCGCGTCGGGG
>NZ_MECK01000264.1 GCF_014596465.1 Streptomyces sp. CBMA123
ACGGCGTCCTCGCCGCCCTCGCCCAACAGGACCCGGACACCCCCGCACTCCCGCTGCTGCGCCGCGACCGGCCCGAGGAACACACCCTGGTCACCGCGCTCGCCCGGCTGCACGTCGCCGGAGTCCCCGTCGACTGGGCGCGGCTGTTCGACGGCACCGGCGCCCGGCGCGTCGACCTGCCCACCTACGCCTTCCAACACGAGCCCTACTGGCCGGCCCTGGGCAGTGCTGTCGGCGACGTCGCCTCCGCCGGTCTGCTCGCGGCGGACCACCCGCTGCTCGGGGCGGCCGTGCCGCTCGCGGGCACGGACAGCGTCGTCTTCACCGGCCGGCTCTCGCCCGGCACGGCTGCGTGGGAGGAGGACGCGGACGTCTTCCCGGCGGCCGGATTCCTGGAACTGGCGATCCGGGTCGGCGACCACGTCGGCTGCGACCGGGTCGAGCGGCTCGCCGTCACCCGGCCGCTCGCCCTGGCCGGCGCGGGCGGCGGCACGATGCTCCAGGTCCGGGCGGGCGCGCCGGACGAGTCGGGCGCGCGGACGGTGACGTTCTTCTCGCGCCCCGACGGCGGGCTGGACGAGCCCTGGACCGAGCACGCCACCGGGGTGCTGACCACGGGAGCCTGCGCCGCCGACTTCGACGCGGCGGTCTGGCCGCCGGCCGGCGCGGTCGAGGACGGCGCCGGTGTCTGGCGGCGTGGTGAGGAGACCTTCGTCGAGGCCGGGCTCCCGGCCGAACTGGCGGGCTCGGCCGCCGGGTTCGGTCTGCATCCGGCGTTGCCGGCCGCCGTCCTGCGGGCGGACGGCCGAGGGCTCGTGCCGGTGGCGTGGTCCGGGGTGTCGCTGCACGCCACGGGTGCCACGGTGGTGCGGGCCCGGCTGGCGCGGACGGGCGCGGACACGCTGTCGCTGGTCCTCGCCGACGCGGCGGGCGAGCCCGTGCTGTCGGCGGAGTCCGTGGAGCTGGGCGAGCCGGCCGCCGCTGCGCACGGGGTGAACGGGTCGCTGCTGCGGCTGGAGTGGGTCGCCGCTGCGCCCGCCCGGCCGGTGAGCGTCCCGTTCGCGGAGGTCGCCGAGCTTGCGGAGCTCGGCGGTGAGGTGCCGGGTGTCGTGGTGGTCCCGGTGGCGGGTGGTTCGACGCCGGAGGCCGTGCACGAGGTGACGGCGTGGGCGTTGGGCCTGGTGCAGGAGTGGCTGGCCGAGCCACGGTTCTCGGACGCGCGCCTCGTCCTCGTCACGCGCGGTGCCATGGCGGGCGGCGAGGTGTCCGACCTCGTCGGCGCCGCCGTGTGGGGCCTGGTGCGGGCGGCCGAGTCGGAGAACCCGGGCCGGTTCGTCCTCGTGGACGCGGACCCGGACCCGGACGGTGGACTGCCGCTGGACGCGGTGCTGGCGACCGGCGAGTCGCAGGTGCTGGTCCGCGCGGGCGCCGTGCGGGTCGCTCGGCTGACCCGCGCTGCGGGTGACGGGTCACCTGCGGGGTGGGGCGCGGGGACGGTGGTGATCACGGGTGGCACCGGTGGTCTGGGCCGGCTCGTCGCGCGCCACCTGGTGACCGAACACGGTGTCCACGACCTGCTGTTGCTGAGCCGGCGCGGGGGCGCCGGCGCGTGGCTGGAGGAGCTGCGGGAGCTGGGCGCCGACGTCGAGGTGGTGGCCTGTGACGCGGCGGACCGGGAGGCGCTCGCGGAGGCGCTGCGCGGCCGGACGGTCACGGGTGTCGTGCACGCGGCCGGTGTGCTGGACGACGGTGTGGTGACGGCGTTGACGCCCGAGCGCCTGTCGGCCGTCCTGCGCCCGAAGGTGGACGCGGCGTGGAATCTGCACGAGCTGACCAAGGGCCAGGATCTCAGGGCCTTCGTCCTGTTCTCGTCGATCTCCGGTGTGCTGGGCAGCGCCGGTCAGGGCAACTATGCGGCGGCCAACGTCTACCTGGACGCGCTGGCGCACTGGCGCCGCCGGCAGGGCCTGCCGGCCCAGTCCTTGGGCTGGGGCGCCTGGGTGCCCGCCGCCGGCATGACCGGGACCCTCTCCGAGGCCGACCTGCACCGCATCCGCGCCACCGGAGTGCCGCCCCTCACCGAGGAGGACGGGCTCGCCCTGCTGGACGCCGCCATGGCCGTCGACGCGCCCTCCCTGGTCGCGACCGGCCGGATGGCCGTCGGCGCCCGCCCGCGCGGCGAGGTGCCGACGCTGTTCCGCGCCCTCCTGCCCGCCGGGCGGCGTACGGCGGTCAGCACCACCGGCACGGCCTTCGCCGCGCGCCTGTACGAGCTGCGCGAGGGCGACCGCTCACGTCACCTCGTCGACCTCGTCCGCACGGAGGCGGCCGGCGTCCTCGGCCACGCCTCGGGCCAGGCGGTCGACCCCGGACGGGAGTTCCGGGACCTCGGGTTCGACTCCCTCACCGCGATCGAGCTGCGCAACCGCCTCGCCGACGTCACCGGGCTCCGGCTCCCGGCGACCATGGTCTTCGACTACCCGACCCCGCACGCCCTCGCCGCGCACCTGAGGGGGGAACTCCTCGGCGAGGAGCACGACCTGGTGGCTCCGGAGGCCGCCACCCGCGCCGACGCCGGGGAGCCGATCGCGATCGTCGGCATGGCCTGCCGCCTGCCCGGCGGCGTGCGGACACCCGAGGACCTCTGGAGGCTGCTGAGCGAGGGCCGCGACGGCATCACCGACTTCCCGACCGACCGGGGCTGGGACCTCGACGCGCTCTTCGGCACCGGCCACGGCGTGAGCGCCACCCGCCGGGGCGGGTTCGTCGCCGGCCTCGGGGACTTCGACGCCGGCTTCTTCGGCATCTCGCCGCGCGAGGCCCTCGCCATGGACCCGCAGCAGCGCCTGCTGCTGGAGACCTCCTGGGAGGCGTTCGAACGGGCGGGCATCGACCCGACGGCGCTGCGCGGCAGCCGGACCGGCGTCTTCGTCGGCACGACGGGACAGGACTACGCCTCGCTGGTGATGAACTCGCGGGAGGAGGTGGAGGGCCACGCGAGCACCGGGCTGGCCAACAGCGTGATCTCGGGCCGGGTGTCGTACTGCTTCGGCCTGGAGGGCCCCGCGCTCACGATCGACACCGCGTGCTCCTCCTCGCTGGTGGCGATGCACCTGGCCGCGCAGTCCCTCACCAGCGGTGAGTGCACCCTGGCGCTGGCCGGCGGGGTGACCGTCCTGTCCACGCCGATGAGCTTCCTCGGCTTCACCCGCCAGGGCGGACTGGCCACGGACGGCCGCTGCAAGGCGTTCGCGGACGGTGCCGACGGGACGGGCTGGTCGGAGGGCGCCGGTGTGCTGGTCCTGGAGCGGCTCTCGGACGCCCGCCGCAACGGGCACCCGGTCCTGGCCGTCGTGCGCGGTTCCGCCGTCAACCAGGACGGTGCCAGCAACGGGCTGACGGCGCCCAACGGCCCGTCCCAGCAGCGGGTGATCCGCCAGGCCCTCGCCAACGCCGGGCTGTCGGCCGCCGAGGTCGACGCCGTCGAGGCGCACGGCACGGGCACGACGCTCGGCGACCCGATCGAGGCCCAGGCGCTGCTTGCGACCTACGGCCAGGACCGCGAACTCCCGCTGTTCCTCGGCTCGGTGAAGTCCAACCTCGGGCACACCCAGGCGGCGGCCGGTGTCGCGGGTGTGATCAAGACGGTGCAGGCGATGCGGGCGGGTGTGCTGCCGAAGACGCTGTACGTCGACGCGCCGTCCTCGCACGTCGACTGGTCGGCGGGCTCGGTGGAGCTCCTGACGGAGGCACGTGAGTGGCCGGAGGCCGGGCGCCCCCGGCGGGCAGGGGTCTCGTCGTTCGGCATCAGCGGGACGAACGCGCATGTGATCGTCGAGCAGGCGCCGGCGGCGGATCGGGCCGCGGCAGCGGGTGTGGCGCCCGGCGTCGGGCCGGTCGTCGTGCCGTGGGTGGTCTCGGGCGCGTCGGAGGCCGCGCTGGACGCGCAACTGGCCGGGCTCGCCGGACTGGACGGCTCGCCGGTGGACGTCGGGCTGTCGCTGGCCGGGCGGTCGCGGTTCGGGCACCGGGCGGTGCTGCTGGACGGTGCCGAGGTGGCGCGCGGCGCGGCGGGGGAGCGGAGGCTCGCGCTGCTGTTCTCCGGGCAGGGCTCGCAACGGCTCGGGATGGGAAGGGAGTTGTATGAGCGCTTCGCTGTCTTCGCGGAGGCGTTCGACGCGGTGTGTTCGGAGTTCGACCCGGCCTTGCGCGAGGTGGTCTGGGGAGCGGATGCGGAGCTGTTGAACCGGACGGAGTACGCCCAGGCCGGGTTGTTCGCGGTCGAGGTGGCGCTGTACCGGCTGCTCGAATCGCTGGGCGTGCGGCCGGAGTTCGTGGCGGGCCATTCGATCGGTGAGATCGCGGCCGCGCATGTGGCCGGGGCGTTCTCGCTGGAGGACGCGTGCACGCTGGTCGCCGCCCGGGGCCGCTTGATGCAGGCGCTTCCGGCGGGTGGCGCGATGCTGGCGGTGCAGGCGACGGAGGACGAAGTCCTGCCCCTGCTGGGCGATTTCGTGTCGATCGCGGCCGTCAACGGCCCGTCGTCGGTCGTCGTCTCGGGGGCTGAAGAGGCCGTCGCGGCGATCGAGGCGCACTTCGCCGATCGCAAGACCACGCGGCTGAAGGTCTCGCACGCCTTCCACTCCCCGCTGATGGACCCGATGCTGGAGGACTTCCGCGAGGTCCTGAACGGGCTGACCTACCAGGCGCCTTCGATTCCGCTGGTCTCCAACCTCACCGGCGCCCTCGGCGAGGACTTCACCACCCCCGACTACTGGGTGCGCCACGTCCGCGAGGCCGTCCGCTTCGCCGACGGCGTCCGCGCCCTCGACGCCGCCGGTGCGACGGACTACCTGGAGCTCGGCCCCGGTGGCGTCCTCACCGCCCTCGCCGCGCAGAACCTCGACGAGGGCGCCGACCACGTCGCGGCCCCGGCGTTGCGCGCCGACCGGCCGGAGGAGGGCGCCCTGCTGACCGCGCTCGCCCGCCTCCAGGTCGTCGGCGTCCCCGTCGACTGGGCCCGGGTCTTCGACGGCACCGGCGCCCGGCGCGTCGACCTGCCGACCTACGCCTTCCAGCGCGAGCGCTACTGGCCCGCCCGGGCCGCGCGCACCGGCGACGTGACCGGCGCGGGTCTGCGGCCGGCCGAGCACCCGCTGCTGGGCGCGGTGGTCTCCCCGGCCGACTCGGGCAGCGTGCTGCTGACCGGCCGGCTGTCGCTGAAGGCGCAGCCGTGGCTGGGCGACCACCGGGTGGGCGGCGCGGCCGTCTTCCCGGCGACCGGGTTCCTGGAGCTGGCCGTCCGGGCCGCCGACCAGGTGGGCTGCGACCGGGTCGAGCGGCTGACCCTCGCCGAGCCGCTCGGGCTGCCCGAGGACGGCGCCGTCGTCGTCCAGTTGGTGGCCGGAGCCCCGGACGAGACCGGGACGCGCCCGCTGAGCTGCTACGCCCGGCCGGAGGACGCGGCGGACGGTCCGTGGACCTGCCACGCCACCGGCATGCTGGCCATCGGCGAGCGCGAGGTCAGCCTCGACGCCTCCGCGTGGCCCCCGGCGGACGCGGAGGCCGTGGATCCGGCGTTGTGCCACGACTCGCTGGACCACGGCCCGGCGTTCCGCACGCTGCAAGCGGTGTGGAGGCGGGGCGACGAGGTGTTCGCCGAGGCCGTCCTGCCGGGCCGGGCCGAGGACGCGGCGCCGTACGGGCTGCACCCGGCGCTGCTGGAGGCGGCCGTCCAGATCGCCGCCCTGACCGGCGCGGACGAGGGCGCGCGGCTGGTGCCCACGGACTGGCACGAGGTGGTGCTGCACGCGACCGGCGCGGCCGTGGTCAGGATGCGGGTCGCCAGGACGGGGACGGACGCGGTGTCCGTCGAGGTGGCGGACGCGGCGGGCGGGCCCGTGCTGTCGGCGGGATCGCTGACGCTGGGCGAGCCGACGGCCGTGGCGGAGCGGGCCGGACTGGCCGGGGCGCTGCTGCGGCTGGACTGGGTGGACGCGCCGGAGCGTGCGGGCGGGCCCGTGGGGGCGGTGACGCTGGGGGAGGACCTGGCGTCGCTCGGCGAGGTGCCGGATGTCGTGCTCGTTCCTGTGGCGGGCGGTTCGTCGCCCGAGGCGGTGCACGAGGTGACGGCGTGGGCGCTGGGCCTGGTGCAGGAGTGGCTGGCCGAGCCGCGGTTCGCTGACGCGCGCCTGGTGTTCACCACCCGGGGGGCGGTGCCGGGCGGTGAGGTCACGGACCTCGTCGGCGGCGCGGTCTGGGGTCTCGTCCGGGCGGCCGAGGCGGAGAACCCGGGCCGGTTCGCCCTGCTCGACGTCGAGCGCGAGTCGGACGTGGAGGCGGCCCTGCCCGTCCTCGCCGCCCGACTGGAGGGTGGGGACTTCCAGTTCAGCGCCCGTGCCGGAGCCGTCCGGGTGGGCCGGCTGGCCAGGGCCGACATGGCCGGCGAACCCTCGAAGGGCTGGGGCTCGGGCACCGTGGTCATCACCGGTGGCACCGGCGGTCTGGGCCGGCTCGTCGCACGGCACCTGGTGACCGAACACGGTGTCCACGACCTGCTGTTGCTGAGTCGGCGCGGGGGCGCCTCCGAGCTGGTGGACGAGTTGCGAGCGTCGGGCGCTCACGTCGAGGTGGTCGCCTGTGACGCCGCCGACCGGGAGGCGCTCGCGCAGACCCTGCACGGCCGGAGGATCACGGGCGTCGTGCACGCGGCGGGTGTGCTGGACGACGGCGTCGTGAGCGCGCTGACGCCCGAGCGGCTGTCGACCGTCCTGCGCCCCAAGGTCGATGCCGCCTGGAACCTGCACGAGCTGACCAAGGACCAGGACCTCACGGCCTTCGTCCTGTTCTCCTCCATCTCCGGTGTCATGGGCAGCGCCGGTCAGGGCAACTACGCGGCGGCCAACGTCTACCTCGACGCGCTGGCGATCTGGCGCCGCCAACAGGGCCTGGCCGCACAGTCGTTGGGCTGGGGCGCCTGGGTGCCCACGGCCGGTATGACGGGCACGCTCACCGAAGCCGACCTGCACCGCATCCGCGCCACCGGCGTCCCGCCCCTCACCGAGGACCAGGGCCTCGCCCTGCTCGACGCCGCCATGGGCGTCGACGAGCCGTACCTCGTCCCCATCGGCCGCGCCACCGGCCCGGCCCGGATGCCCGGCACGGTGCCCGCGCTGCTGCGCGGACTCGTCCGCGGCGCCCGCCGC
>NZ_MECK01000265.1 GCF_014596465.1 Streptomyces sp. CBMA123
TTCCCTACCCGCCCCTTTTCCGCTCCCCCCCACCTGCCCTCCCCCCGGCGCCGAGGACGCCTTCCCCGCGCTGGGCTTCGACTCCCTCGCCGCCGTCCACCTGCGCAACCGGCTGGACGCGTTGACCGGCCTGCGGCTGGCGCCCGGGGCGGTGTTCACCCACCCGACCCCGGCCGCGCTGGCGGACCACCTGCTGGCGGCACTCGCCGCGACCGCCGCGACCGCCGCGACCACCGGGGCCTGGGACTTCGCGGCCGACGTCCGCCTGGACGAGGAGGTGCGCCCGGCCGCCGAGGTGGTCGCGGAGGCCGCCGAGCCCCGGGAGGTCCTGCTGACCGGCGCGACCGGCTTCCTCGGCGCCTTCCTGCTGCGCGACCTGATGCGCTCCACCAAGGCGACCGTCCACTGCCTGGTGCGCGCCGCCGACCCCGCCGCGGCCTCCGAACGGCTGCGCGAACGGCTGCGCTGGTACCGGGTGTGGGACGAGATCGACCAGGACCGGCTCGCGATCGTGGTCGGCGACCTCGCGCAGCCCCGACTCGGCCTGACCGAGCTGGAGTTCGACCGGCTGGCCCGGATCGTCGACGTGGTCCACCACGCCGGGGCCGCCGTCAACTGGCTGCGCCCGTACGCCGAACTCAGGGCCGCCAACGTGGACGGCACCCGGGAGGTGCTCCGGCTGGCCGCCCGGCACCGCACGGTGCCGGTGCACCACGTCTCCTCCACCGCCGTGTTCACGCCCGAGGCGGCGGTGCCCGGTCCGCGCGCCGTGTCGGCCCCCACCGGCCCGCCACAGGCGCTGGCCAACGGCTACGCGCAGAGCAAGTGGGTGGCCGAGCAGGTGGTGGCGATCGCCCAGGAGCGCGGACTGCCCGTGACGGTCTACCGGGCCGACGTGATCTGCGGCGACCAGGTCCACGGAGCCTGCCAGACCAGGGACTTCTTCTGGCTGAGCCTCAAGGGCCTGGTCCAGGCCGGGGCCGTCCCGGCCGGGCTGGCGGCCGCGGGCGCCGTTCATCTGGCCCCCGTCGACTACATCAGCGCGGCCATCACCACCCTCGCCGGACAGCGCGGGAACGCCGGCCGGACCTTCCACCTGCAGAACACCAGCACCGAGGGGTACGGTGAACTGACCGGATATCTGAGGGAGTTGGGGTATTCACTGCCCGAGGTGGAGTTGTCGGCCTGGCGGCGCGCGGTGCGTGCCGACCCGGGCAACGCGCTCACCCCGCTGCTCGACCCGTTCGAGCGGATCGCCGGCCACGAGGCCGTCCACCCGCTGATGGACGTCTCCGTCGCCGAACGGGCCCTGGCAGGCACCGGCATCGCCTGCCCGCCGATCGACTTGCCGCTGTTCCGGCGCTACGTGGACTTCTTCGTCCGGACCGGCTGGCTCCCGCCACCCCCGGCCGGCGCCGGACCCGCCGGACCGCCCGGACCCGCCGGCCCGCCCGTACCCACCGCCTGACCGCGCCCCGCCCGACCAGGAGGACGACCATGCATCTGGAGATCACCCCGATCGACGCGCTGCGCCGCGCGGCCCAGCGGCCCGGAGCCGGCCCGGCCCTGCACTACGAGGAAGCCGTCATCGGCTACCCCGAGCTGCTGGACCGGGCCGGGCGGCTCGCCGAGGTGCTCGCCGAGGGCGGGGTGACGGCCCGCAGCCGGGTCGCCTACCTGGGGCTGAACAGCCCGACCCTGCTGGTCACGTACCTCGCCTGCAGCTGGCTCGGCGCCGCCTTCGTCCCGGTCAACCACCGGCTCGGCGCCGCCGAGGTGACCGAGCTGCTGCGGGACTGCGAAGCCCGCACGGTGGTGGCCGAGCCGGGCCACGCGCCCTTGGTGGACCGGGCGTTGGGGGCGCAGCTGCTGCTGGTGGACGACGACCCGGCCGCCCCCGTGACCGCACCGCCGGGCCCGGTGACCGAAGCGCCGGACGCGCACTGGACGCCGCTGGCCGCCGCCCTGGCCGCCGCCGCGCAGCCGCCCCGCCCGCCCGCGCCGCTGGACGCCGAGGACCTCGCCGTCCTGCTGTACACCTCCGGCACCACCGGCCGCCCCAAGGGCGTGCGGCTCACCCACGGCAACATCTGGTGGAACGCCGCCAACATCGACGCGGCGATGGCCACCCGCGAGGACGACGTCAACCTGGTGGTCACCCCGCTGTCGCACATCGGCGGGCTCAACTGCTTCACCCTGCGCAACCTCGGCCACGGCGGCACCACCGTGCTGCGCCGCCGCTTCGACCCCGAGCGCACCCTGCGCGACCTGGTCGAGCTGAAGGTCGACACCTTCTTCGCCGTCCCCTCGATGTACGCCCTGCTCGCCCGCCAGCCCGGCTTCACCGAGGCCGACCTCTCCGCGCTGCGCGGCGCCGTGGTGGCCGGCGCGCCCGTACCGGCCGGGCTCGTGCTCGACTACGCGGCGCGCGGGGTGATGCTGCAGCAGGCCTGGGGACTGACCGAGACCGCCTGCTTCGCCAGCTACCTGCCGGCCGGACTCACCGTCACCAAGGCCGGCTCGGCGGGCCGGGCGATGCCCTTCACCCAGCTGCGGATCGTCGACCCGGAGACCGGCGCGGACGTCGCCGGGCCGGACGAGCCGGGCGAGGTGTGGGTGCGCGGCAAGCACGTCTCACCCGGCTACTGGCGCGGCGAGCAGACCCTGCGGGACGCCGACGGCTGGTTCCGCAGCGGCGACCTGGGACGGCTGGACGCCGACGGCTGCCTGTACCTGGTGGACCGGCTGAAGAACGTGATCATCCAGAACGGCGAGAAGGTCTACCCGGCCGAGGTCGAACGGGCCCTGGCCGGCTGCCCCGGTCTGCGGGAGGTCGCCGTGCTCGGGGCCGCGCACCGGGAGTGGGGCGAGACCGTGGTGGCGGTGGCCGTGGCCGAGCCCGGCGACGCCCCGACCCTGGAGGCGCTACGGGAGTTCGCCGCCGACCGGCTGGCTCCGCACAAGCTCCCGGTCCGGCTGCACCTGGTCGAGGAGATCCCGCGCAACGGCGCCGGGAAGGCGGACCAGGCGGCGCTGCGGGCCTTGCTGCCCAGTGGGGACGACGCCCCGCCGGCCCCGCGCCCGACCGACCCCTGCCCGACCGATCCCTGCCCGACCGATCCGCGCCCGACCGGCCGGGACGGCCTGGCCGCCCTGGTCGCCGCCGCCACCGAGACGGCCCTCGGTTTCCCGCCCGGCCGCCGCTACGGCGCCACCACGAGCTTCGCCGCACTCGGCATGGACTCGCTCAAGGCCGTCCTGCTACGCGACCAGCTGGCCGCCGCGACCGGCCTGACCCTGCCCGTGACACTCGCCTTCGACCACCCGACCCCGGCCGCCGTGGTCGAGCTGCTGCGCGCCCGCCTCGGCGAAACCACTCCAGCGGACGAGCAGCCGCCGCCCCCCGAGGCCGCCGAGGACGACCCGGTCGTGATCACCGGCATGGCCGTCCGGCTGCCCGGCGGCATCACCACCCCCGAGGCACTGTGGCAGCTGCTCACCGAGGAACGGGACACCGTCTCCGGCTTCCCCGAGGACCGCGGCTGGGACCTCGCCACCCTCGGCGCCCCCGACCCCGAGGCCCCCGGCCGCTCCGACACCCGGCACGGCGGCTTCCTCGACGACGCCGCGCTCTTCGACGCCGACTTCTTCGGCATCTCCCCGCGCGAGGCCGCCGCGATGGACCCCCAGCAGCGGCTGCTGCTGGAGACCACCTGGGAGGCGCTGGAACGCGCCGGCATCGCCCCCACCGCCCTGCGCGGCCAGGACGTCGGGGTGTTCACCGGCGTGTTCGCCAACGGCTACACCGAGCGCGTCCCGGTCTCCCGGGCGGCCGACGGTTACCGGGTCACCGGCGGCGCCACCAGCATCGCGGCCGGCCGGGTCGCGTACGTCCTCGGCACCCACGGCCCGGCCGTCGCGGTGGACACCGCCTGCTCCTCCTCGCTGGTGGCCCTGCACCTGGCGCTGCGCTCGCTGCGGACCGGCGAGTGCACCATGGCGCTGGTCGGCGGCGCGACGGTGATGGCCACGGCGGACGCCTTCGTCGAGTTCTCCCGTCAGCGCGCCATCGCCCCTGACGGGCGGTGCAAGCCGTTCGCCGAAGCCGCGGACGGTACCGGCTGGGCCGAGGGCGCGGCCGTCCTCGTGCTGGAACGGCTCTCGGCCGCTCGCAGGGCCGGCCGCCGCCCGCTCGCGCTGGTGCGCGGCTCCGCCGTCAACCAGGACGGCGCCTCCAACGGCCTCACCGCGCCCAACGGCCCCGCCCAGCAGCGGGTGATCCGCCGGGCCCTGGCCGACGCCGGACTCGGCCCGGACGAGGTCGACGCGGTGGAGGCGCACGGCACCGGCACCGTGCTGGGCGACCCGATCGAGGCCCAGGCGCTGATCGCGGCCTACGGGCCGGACCGCGCCGAGCCGCTGCTGCTGGGCTCGGTGAAGTCCAACCTGGGCCACACCCAGGCGGCGGCCGGCGCCGTCGGCGTGGCCGCGACGGTGCTGGCGCTGCAGCACGGGGTGCTGCCGCGTACCCTGCACGTCGACCGGCCGAGCAGCCGGGTCGACTGGTCCGGGGGCGCGGTGCGGCTGCGGACCGAGACCAGCCGCTGGCCCGAGCGGCGGCGCCCGCGCCGGGCCGCGGTCTCCTCCTTCGGGATCAGCGGGACCAACGCCCATGTGGTGCTGGAACAGGCCCCGCCAGAGCGGGCGGACGCCTCTGACGGTGAGTCGGCACCGCTCGTGCCGCCGCTCGTGCCGCCGTTGGTGCCGCTGCCGGTGTCCGCGCGGACACTGGAGGCGCTGGCGGCCCAGGCCGGGCGGCTGGCCGAGCTGCTGGACGGCGGGGTCCGCCCGCAGGACGCGGCGCTGTCCCTGATCACCGGGCGGACCCTGTTCGAGCGGCGGGCCGTCGTGGTGGCGGCGGAGCCGGCGGCCGTCCGCGCGGCGCTGCGGGCCCTGGCGGCGGGCGGGGAGGCGCCCGGACTGGTCACGGGAGCCGTACCGGCCGACCGGACGGACCAGGACGTGGTCTTCGTCTTCCCTGGCCAGGGCACCCAATGGGCAGGAATGGGGCGGGAGTTGTGGCAGGCCGAGCCGGTCTTCGCGGAGCGGATGGCCGCCTGCGAGCGGGCCCTCGCCCCGTACGTCGACTGGTCGCTCGCCGACGTCGTCCACAGCGCGCCGGACGCCCCGCCGCTGGACCGGGTGGACGTCGCCCAGCCGGTGTCCTTCGCCGTGATGGTCTCGCTCGCCGCCCTCTGGGAGTCCTACGGCGTCCGCCCGGCGGCGGTGCTCGGCCACTCCCAGGGCGAGATCGCGGCGGCCTGCGTGGCGGGCGCGCTGACCCTGGCGGACGCCGCCCGGACGGTCGCCCTGCGCAGCCGGGCCATCGGCGAGCGGCTCGCGGGCAGCGGCGGGATGCTCTCCGTACCGCTGCCCGAACGCCGGGTCCGGGACTGGATCCGCGCCTGCGGCAAGGGAGTCGAGATCGCCGCGGTGAACGGGCCGGAGCGCACCGTGGTCGGCGGGGCGAGCACGGCGCTCAGCGACTTCCACGGCGAACTGGCGGGCCGCGGCATCGACGTGCGGATGATCCCGGTCGACTACGCCTCCCACACCGCGCAGGTGGCGGAGCTGGAATCTGAGCTGCTCCGGCTCCTGGACTGGGTGCGGTCCTCGGCCCCGGCGGTGCCCTGGTACTCGACGGTCGACGGCGCGTGGCTCACCGGCCCGGTCGGGCCCGACTACTGGTACCGCAACCTGCGCCGGCCGGTGCGCTTCGAACCGGCGCTACGGGCGCTCGCGGACGAGGGCTTCGCGGCCTTCGTCGAGATCAGCGCCCACCCGGTGCTGGGCGCGGCGATCGAGGCGACCCTCGCCGACACCGGGGCGGGTCCGGCGGCCGCGGTCTGCGGGACGCTGACCCGCGGCGACGGCGGCCGGGGCCGGTTCGCCCGCTCGCTCGCGGAGGCGTTCGTCCGGGGCGTGCCCGTCGACTGGACGCCGCTGATCCCGCCCGGCGCGCGCCGGGTCGACCTGCCGACCTACCCGTTCCGGGGGAGGCGGTACTGGCCGGAGACACCCCGGTCGCAGGCACCGGCCGACGGGGGAGCGCTGTTCCGGATCGCCTGGCGCGACCTGCCCGCGCGGGGCGCGGAGCCCGTCCGCGTGACGCCGGTCGCGGACCTCACGGCGCTGCCGGAATCCTCGGACTGGCTGCTGCTCCTGCCGATGGCCGACCAGGCCGCCGATGACACCGAGAGCGTCCGGCGGTCGACCACCCGGGTGCTGACGGCCGTCCAGGCCTTCCTCGCCGAACCCCGCTTCGAGGACCGCCGCCTGGTCGTGGCCACCCGGTACGGCGTCGCGACCCAACAGGACGAGCCGGTGGACCCGGCGCAGGCCGCGGTCGGCGGACTGGTCCGCTCGGCGCAGACCGAGCACCCCGGCCGGCTCCTCCTCGCCGACCTCGACCTGCCCGCCGACGCGACCCCCGAGGCCTGCGTCCGAGCGGTCGGCGCCGCCCTGGCCGAGGCGGTGGCGGCGGACGAACCGCAGTTCGCCGTCCGTGGCGTGGCCGTCCGGGTGCCCCGCCTGGCCCCGGCCGCGCCCGCGACCGACGGCCCGGTGCTCGATCCCGCCGGTACCGCACTGATCACCGGCGGCACCGGACTGCTGGGCCGGCTGATCGCCCGCCACCTGGTGACCAGGCACGGCATCCGCCGCCTCCTGCTCGCCTCCCGGCGCGGCCCGGCGGCGCCAGGCGCCGCCGAACTCTGCGCCGAACTGGCCGAGTTGGGTGCCCACGCCGAGGCCGTCCAGTGCGATGCCGCCGACCGCGAGCAGGTGCGCGCGCTGGTCGCCGGCGTCCCGGCCGAGGCGCCGCTGACCGTCGTCGTCCACGCCGCCGGCGTCCTGGACGACGCGGTGGTCGGCTCGCAGACCCCCGACCGCCTCGTCGCCGTGCTGCGCCCGAAGGCGGACGCCGCCCGGTGGCTGGACCAGGCCACCCGCGACCTCCCCACCCCCGTCGCCCTGGTGCTCTGCTCCTCCGCCGCCGGAGTCGTCGGGACGGCCGGCCAGGCCGGCTATGCGGCGGCCAACGCCTTCCTGGACGCCCTCGCGAC
>NZ_MECK01000266.1 GCF_014596465.1 Streptomyces sp. CBMA123
CGCCGCGAGCAGCGCCTCGGGCGGCAGGGCGGGGCCGAACATCCGGAACGGCAGGCCGCGCTCGGCCAAGGCCGCGGCGAGCGCCTCCAGCGCGAGGACGTGCAGCTCGGAGGGCATCCCGGCGAGCAGCGCGGCCGGTCCCGGCGGCGGCTCGGCCCGGTCGGCGGCCCGGCGCAGGACGGCGGAGACGTGCCAGGACAGCAGGTGCTCCACCTCGACGTAGCGCTCGCCCTCGGTGGACCACTTGCGCCCGACCGCCCGAAGCGCGGGGGTCATCACCTCCGTCCAGGCGGTGACCGGGCCGAGTTCGTCGACGCTGCGGCCCAGGATGAGGGCCATCTCGGGGGCGTCCAGGCGTACGGCGGCGCGGGCCAGGCCCCGGCACTCGGGGCGCACGGTGCCGACGGGCAGGGTGTTGCCGCCGGAGGCCGTCCCGGTCCTGGGCTTCGGCGGGGTGGGGCGGACACCTGTCAGCGCGACCCGGGCTGCCTCGGCGGGGTTGACGCCCCGGGCGGTGAGCCGGCACATCTCCTCCAGCACGGCCACGTCGTCCGGTTCCCACCGCCGGTGCCGCCCGGGGGCGCGGTGGGCGGGGCCGATGCCGTAGCGGCGTTCCCAGGAGCGGATGGTGGTGGGCGAGACGCCGAGCCGTCGGGCGAGGGCCCCGGTGGTCAGTCCGGCCGGGGCGGGGGCGGGCGGGGCGGTCACGGCCGCGAGCCTACGACGGGGCGCCGGAGGCCGCTCGGCCGACGCGCGGTCGGGGGCGGCGGGGCCGGTGAGCAGCCGGGGGCAGCGGGGCCGGTGAGCGGCCGGTCGGTGATTGCCTGCACGCTCCGACCGTCGCGCAACCGCGGCCCGCTCGGGAAGTCGCAGCGTTTTCGCAGCGTTCTGTGGTCACCCCGCCCGGTTCGGACCCCGGCACCGCCCACTGACGAAGGGGCCCGCCCACCGGGCGGGCCCCTTCAGCGGTCGGGCGTCAGCCGACGGTGACGGTGAACGGGCCGGCCAGCACCGAGTAGCCGTCGTTGGCCAGGTAGTACGCGTCGTACCGGCCCGGTCCGCCGAGCTTGCCGGTGGCGAAGGTGAGGGCGCCGCTCTGGTTCGGCGCGTAGGACCAGGTGAGCGCGGAGCGGCTGCCCGGGGTGACGCCCGCCGGATAGAGGCCGACCCAGTTCTTGGCTCCGGCCTGGGCCGCGGTCGGCAGGGCGTAGCGCAGGGTGAGGTTGCCGCCGTCGGCCACTGCGCCGAGGTCGCCGGTCAGCGTCGGGCCGGTCGCGGTGGACGGCGCGAAGGCGGCGTTCAGCGGCGTGGCGTAGGTGTCGTTGGCGGTGAGGCCGGGCAGCCCGAGGGCGGACTCGATGGTGCGGCCGATGCCGTAGTGGTCGTAGTGCAGCGGGCTGCTGGTGCCGGCCGGGACGGTGCCCTGGGAGCCGACGGCGATGGTGGCGAGGTGGTTGTAGGCCTCGCCCGAGCTCTCGTCCCAGGTCAGCAGCAGCAGGGAGCGGTCCTGGGTCCAGGCGGGCGAGGACAGCACCGGGGCGAGGGTCTGCTTCAGCCAGCCGTCCTGCACCTGGAGGCTGGTGGCGTTGCCGTTGCCGGAGGCCTCGCCGTCGTAGTAGTCGTCGGCGGCGATCCAGGAGAAGTCCGGGGTGGTGGCGGCCGACTTGAGGTCGGTGGTCAGCTGCGTGGTGTCGAACAGGTGGGCCGCGCAGCGGGCCGGGTTGCCGCTGATGTCGGTGTAGTTGATGAACGGCGCGTCGTCGGGCTGGTACTTGGCGTCGTACTGGGTGGTGGTGTTGCAGGGCGTGCCCATGCCCTGCTCGTAGGCCTTCCAGGTCTTGCCGGCGTCCTCGATGCTGTCGCCGAGGTTGCGCTGCGGGGAGTTGATGTTGGGCCAGTAGGTGGCGCCCTTGGTGTAGGTGTCGCCGCCGGCGACGGCCAGGTAGTTCTCGTCGCTGGGGTGGTAGACGCCGTGGGCGTCGGTGAGGGTGGCGCCCTGGGCCATCAGGCTGTGGATGAACGGGGTGTCCGCCGGGTCGTTCATGATCTGGGCGTAGTCGGTGTTCTCCATCATGACGGTGAACACGTGGTCGTAGCCCGGGACCCGGGAGACGGGCGGGGCCGCCGGCGCGGGCGCGGCGACCGGGGTGTCGAGGGTGAGCGAGAGGTTGTCCAGGTAGCCGGTCTCGCTCGTGGTGGACAGGAACTGCACCTCGACCTGGATGGAGCGCGTCCCGGCCGGGACGGCCCCGGTGGCGCTGCGGGAGAGGAACTTGGTGCTCAGGCCACGGTCGGTCGCGGAGACGGTGGGCAGCTTGGCGGTCGCGCCGAGCGGGCTGCCGTTCGTGTCCTGGAAGTGCAGGCTCACCGCGGCGTAGCCGCCGTAGGTGGTCCAACCGCCCAGCCAGCCCGCGAGGTTGTAGTGAACGCCGCCGCCGTCGATCGCGGTGGCCGCCGAGGAGACGTCGACGGTCTGGCTCATCGAGCCGTCCCCGAAGTTGCCGGGCGCGAAGAAGGCCTTGCCGGGGGCCCGCCCGTCGTTCGGCAGGCCGAAGGAACCGGCCGTGGAGCACATCGCGTTGACTCCGCCGGCCTGGACCGTCCAGCCGGGGACGGTGGTGGCGGCGCTCCAGTCGTTGGTGCAGTAGCCGCCGGCCTCCGCGTCGCCGTTGACGATCAGGTTGCCGCTGCCGCCCGCCGCCTGGGCGGTGCCGGGGACGCCGACGACCAGGGCGCCGACGAGCGGGAGGGTGGCGAGCAGTCCGCCGAAGGGGCTCCAGCGCAGTCGCATGGGGGTACCTCGTCCCGTTGGTTGCGTGAGGGTGGGTGCCGTGGCGGTGCACCACGAGCGGGACATAGGTACCGGTTCCGCGCCGCCCGGGGAAGGTCGCGCGGGCGAACACAGGCCGAACTTGGTCAGACAACTTCGCGCGAAGGGGGCTCCACCGCCCACCGGAGGCCCGCCGCGCCGGACAACGCCGCAGCTCCGGGGCGGTGGAGCGACCGCCGCGCCGCGCGGGACCGTCAGGAGCCGGCGGCCACGTTCGGGTACGGCGCGAACTCGGCGTTGGGGGGGGTCAGGTACGGGTGAAGGTCCCCAGGCCGTCGATGTCGAGCTGCTCGACCACCACCTTGCCGGCCCGCCCGTCCGCGCCCACCGTGAACGTCACCCCGGAGCGGCCGACCGCGTTCTCACCCTTGCTCAGGAAGCTGAACTCGTCACCGTCGAAGTGCTGGAGCGGGTACTGGAGCTCGGCCGGCCCCACCGTCATCACCAGCCCGCCGCCCTGCTCGGTCACGGTCAGCGGCCCGAAGTAGCCGCTGGCGTACGTCCCGGTGTACGCGGAGTTCGGCTTGGCCGGGGCCGCGCCGGCCGGCGGCTTGCTGTAGTCGGTCTTCGAGACCGGGCCGGCCACCGCGGCGGGCACCACCTTGCCGAGGAAGCCCAGCCAGTCGACCGTCTCCCGGCCGTGCTGGGCGACGTCGAAGAACTCCTCCGCCACCGCCTCCGGCAGCCCGGTCGGCTGGCCGTTGGTGAGCACCACGATCCCCAGCTGCTCGGAGGGCAGCAGGGTCACCGTGGTCGCCGCGCCCAGCTCGAAGCCGCCGGAGTGGTTCAGCCGCAGCCGGCCTTCGGCGTCCGTGTTCACGTTCCAGCCCAGGCCGTAGAAGCTCGCGGTGGCCGCGGCCGCCCTCGGCGGGCTGCTGACGTAGTGCGGCGTCCGGGTCTCGTTCAGGGCCGTCGGATCGATCACCGAGCGGCCCTCGAACTTCCCGTCGGCGAGCTGCAGTCGCATCCACCGGGCGAGGTCCTGCACGGTGGAACTCACGCCGCCGGCCGGCGACTGGGAGTCAGCGTCCTCGGTCGTGCTGACCTGCCAGCCGCCGTCCGTCCTGACGTGCGCCGCCGCCCTGTCGGCCGCCTTGTCGTAGTCGGAGCGCCGCGAGCTGGTGGAGTCCATCCCCAGCGGCTTGTAGAGGACGTCCGCCGCCAGGTCCTCCCAGGCCACCCCCTTGGCCTTGGCCACGGCCACCGCCGCCTCGGTCAGGCCGTAGTTGGTGTACGCGTAGCTCGCCCGGAACGGGCTGAGCGGCTGGTCCCGCAGGTGCTGGATGATGTAGTCGCGCTGGTAGCCGAGGTCCTCCAGCAGGTCACCGGCGTGGTCCGGCAGCCCGCTGCGGTGCGAGAACAGGTCGGCGATCGTGACATGGCTGCTCACGTACGGGTCCGCCAGGGCGAAGCCCGGATCGTGGGCGGTCACCGGGTCGTCCCAGTTCGCGACCTTCTGGCCGACCGCCCCGGCCACCACCGTCGAGGAGATCGGCTTGGAGACCGAGGCCAGCTGGAACACGGTGCCCGGATCCACCTGGTCCGGCTTGCCCAACTCCCGGACGCCGAAGCCCTTCGCGTGGATCACCTTGTCCTGGTACACGATCGCGATCGCCGCCCCCGGGACGCCGGTCCTGGCCAACCCGTCCTGCACATAGCCGTCGATCCGGCCCACCGCGGCGTTCACCTGCTGCTCCGTCAGCTGCGGCGGCGGCTGGACGGGCGGCGCGGTCGCCGGGGCCGAGGAGGGGCCCGGGGTCGGCGCGGCCTCGGGGTCGGTGGCGGCCGCCGAGGTGCACCCGGCGAGCAGCGGGCCGCTCAGCAGCAGGCCCGCCACCACCGGCGCCCCGACCCGCGGCCCCGGCCGGGCTCCCACCCCACCGGGGCCGCGGGCAGTCTGCCGGGCTGTGCCGTGACGATCCATCAGGGTCCTCCCTCGTCCGGGCGGCGCGGCCCCGGACCGGCGGTGCCGCCGTCCGCCTCACGGCGGGAGTGTGAACGGCCCCCGGCACCCCCGGCCGCCGCCGCGCGCCATCCCCCGCGCAATCCACCCGTCCGGCGGCGGGGGCGGTGGCGCGCCGAAGCACCAGCCCTCGACGTCGCCGGCCGCCGGGTGACGGCTGCCCGCGTCAGGCAGCTGGTGACGGTCGGCCGTCGTGGATCTGCCGGAGGTCGTCGAGCAGGCCGGCGAGCCAGACGGTCACGTCCACGGCGTAGGGAGACACCTGTGCGGCCTCGGGCACCTCCGGTCCGCCGAGTCCGCTGATTCCGCTGATTCCGCCGAGTTCGTCGAGTCCGCTGAGTCCGCTGAGTCCGCCGACCGGACCGCCGTGCGCCCGGTCGAGGGCCGGACGGGCGGCGCCCGCCGGCTCGTGGGCGCGCAGGGCCGCCGCCTCGCGGCGGAAGGCCGCCGCGACGTCGTCGGTCTGGCGCAGCAGTGCTCCATGGGGGGTCGCCGTGCCGGGTGGGATGCGGGCGAGCAGGGGTTCGGCACCGCGGACGGTGTGCTGGCCCACGAGGACGGCGGCCTGCCAGTTCGGGCCGTTCTCGGCCGGGTCGTGGCGTTCGCAGCGGTACTGGGCGTACAGCGCCTCGGTGAGCAGGGCGGAGTGGAGGGCCCGGCCCAGCGCCCGGGTGGCCGGGCCGGTGCCGGTCACCAGGGCGACCGTCTCCCGCACCGCCTCGGCACTGTCGTCCAGCAGCGCGGCGGTGCGCCGACGCAGGTCCTGGCCGGCGCCACGCGGCCAGGCGCAGAGGCCCGCCAGGATGCCGATCGCCGCGCCCGCGGCCACGTTGACCAGCCGGGCCTCGGCGCGCCGGCGGGGAGTACGACGACCGCTACGTCGTCTGGCCGTAGCCGGCTCCGGGCGCCCCGGGACACCACCGGGGCGCCCCTCGACCGCGCGTGTCCGCATCCCCGTACGAGCCCGGTGATCCTGATCACAAGGCCGTAACTTCTGCCCCGTCCAGTCCTTGATCATCACATGACACCGCCATCCGCCGAACTCTCCCGACTCCTCTTCGGCCCCGACCGCCAGCACGTCCACGGCCCCTGGCGCGAGCTCACCGAGAACCCCGCCTTACACCGCCGCCCCGAGGACCCGGAGGCCGACCAGATCGCCGCGTCCTACCGGCGGTTGAGGTTGCTGAACGCGCACACCGACCCGGGCGCGCTCGCCGCCGACCCGCGGCGGCTGGCCGCCCTGCACGAGTGGACCGCGGTGGTCGACGGCGGGCTCACCGTCCTCGCCGGCATCCACTACAACCTCTTCCTCGGCACCCTGCTCGACCACGACCCCTCGCCCAAGCGCCCCCTGGACGACTACCTCCGGATGGACCGCACCGGCACCTTCCTGTGCACCGAACTCGGGCACGGCAACGACGCCGCCGCTCTGGAGACCGTGGCGGACTACGACCGCATCGACCGCAGCTTCACCCTGCACACTCCCGGCCGGACCGCCCGCAAGTTCATGCCGAACACCGGCCCGGCCGGCGGCCCGAAGTCCGCGGTGGTCGCCGCGCGGCTGCGGGTCGACGGGCGGGACCACGGGATCTTCCTCCTGCTCGTCCCGCTCAGCGACGACGCCGGCCGCCCACTGCCCGGGATCACCGTCCAGCCGCTGCCGCAGCGCCCCGGCAGCCCGGTCGACCACTGCCTCACCTCCTTCGACCGGGTCCGCGTACCGTACGAGGCGCTGCTCACCGGGGCCCACGGCCGGCTCGCCGACGACGGCACGTTCACCAGCACGCTCGGCAGCAAGCGGAAACGATTCCTCGCCGCGATCGGCCGGGTGACGGTCGGAAAGCTGTGCATGAGCGCCGCGGCGATCGGCGCGGCCCGGGCGGTGCTCGCCACCGCCGTCCGCTACGCGCAGCACCGCGAGGTCACCGGTGCCCGCCCCGACCGGCGCATCCCGGTCTGGGCCCACCGCAGCCACCACGGACCGCTGTTGGAAGGACTGGCCACCGTGTACGCGATGACCGCGCTGCACCGCGCCGCCGTGGAGCGCTGGGCCGGACACGACCCCGCCGACCCCGAGGACTCCGCGGACGCCGAGCGGCAGACCGCCCTCGCCAAGGGCTGGGTCACCTGGCGGGCCCGGGACCTGATCATCGAAGCCCGCGAACGGTGCGGGGCCCAGGGGCTGCTGCCGGTCAACGGCATCACCTCCTACGCGGCGGACATCGAGGGCACCATCACCGCCGAGGGGGACAACCTCGCGCTCTGGGCCAAGGCGGCGGCCGAACTCCTGCTGCGGTCCGAGCCCCCGGCGCCGCCCGCCC
>NZ_MECK01000267.1 GCF_014596465.1 Streptomyces sp. CBMA123
ACCGGTGCCGCCACGGCCGTGGCCACCGCCGCGCCGAACCCGCCCGCGCCGTCCTCGGCCGGGCCCGCCGTGGCCTGGAGCGGCCAGGTCGCCATCACGATGGAGGGCGGGGCCGACTTCGACCTCACCCCGCCGGGGCGCCACCCCGGGTTCCCGCAGGGCATCTACGCGACCGGGTTCAGCGCGACCTCGGCCATCCTGTACGACGAGATCCAGAACGACCACGACAGCTTCGGCATCTGGACCGGCCAGGCGCCGCCCTCCGGCGCCGCCTGCTCGGACTGGGCCGCGAGCCACCCGGGCACCTCCGCGCACGTGAACGTCGGGTCGCTGGTCTGTCTGAAGTCCCCCGGTGGCCGTACCGCCCTGATCAAGATCGACTCCATCGAACCGGCGGACTACCAGCTGGAAGCCACGGTGACCGTCTGGTCCGGCTGAGGGCCGTGAAACCGAGGGCCGTGAAACCGAGGGCTGCGAAGCCGAGGGCCATCGAGCGGACGGTCATGAATGGGCAATGTCTGGCGGGCGCGCGGTGTGCTTGACCGGTGTCCCCGGTGAGCTGATCTAGATTGCCCGACCATGAGCGAAAATGTCGGATTCAGTCGTCGATCGATGCTCAGGGCGATCCCGGCCGCCGTCCTGCTGGTGGCGTCCGACGGGATCCTCTCCCGGCGGTACGCCGCGGCCGCGCCCCTCCCCTTCCCGCAGCCGGCCGTACGGACCGCTCGACGGGTGCCCGGCGGCCCGGGGGCGGTGCTGGAGGAGACGCTCGACGTGCGGTTCACGGACACCGACGTCCCCGGCCACGGGACGGTCCACACCCGCACCTACAACGGGACGATCCCCGGCCCGACCCTGCGGGTGAGCGCCGGGGACACCCTGCGGCTGACCCAGGTCAACGGCCTGCCGCCGAACGCACCCCACAGCGGGGACCACAACCGGCCGCACGGCTTCAACAGCTTCAACCTGCACACCCACGGCCTGCACGTCGACCCGACCGGGGACGCCGACAACGTGCTCCGGGTGTTCGCGCCGCGCACCGCCGAGGAGGTCGAGGCCGGCGCCCCGGAGCCGCGGTACGTGACGGCCATCGACATCCCGGCCGACCACCCGGCGGGCACCTTCTGGTACCACCCGCACCTGCACGGGGCCACCTCCACCCAACTCGTCGGCGGGATGGCCGGGGTGCTCATCGTCCGGGGCGACGTCGACGAGGTGCCCGAGATCGCGGCGGCCGCCGACCTCGTGGTGTGCGTCAACGAGCTCAGGCTCAAGGACGGCGAGGTCCCCGACTTCTCGTCCGGGAACGCGCTGGCCGCCGTGCCGCCGGTGCTGACCGTCAACGGTGCGGTCAACCCCACCGTCACCCTGCGCCCGGGCGAGGTGCAGCGCTGGCGGCTGGTCTGCGCCACCGCGTTCACCGCGCTGCCGCTGCGGCTCACCGGGGGCGGGCAGGACCAGACCCTCCACCAGATCGCCCAGGACGGCGTGACCTTCCCCGCCGTGGTCGCCACCGACACCGTCCGCCTGAGCATGGGCAACCGGGCCGACGTCCTGGTCCGGGGCGGCGATCCGGGCAGCTACGAACTGCGGGCGGACGGGGTCGCCGAGCCGCTGATGACGGTCGAGGTGACGGGCGAGCCCGTCGACCCGCCGATGGACCTGC
This sequence comes from Streptomyces sp. CBMA123, assembly GCF_014596465.1. GTDB lineage: Bacteria > Actinomycetota > Actinomycetes > Streptomycetales > Streptomycetaceae > Kitasatospora. The sequence goes on from NZ_MECK01000267.1 coordinate 1,667, forward strand.
CGACCGAGCTGCCGGCCGGCAAGCCCTTCCTGGACGAGAGCGATCTCACCGACCCGGACGCGGAGCGCGAGGTGGTCTTCCACGTCGACCCCAAGGTCTTCACCGGGCCGTTCGCCAACGCCTTCCGGATGCTGGGCAGCCACCCGACCCCCGCGGCCGACCCGGGCGGCGACCTCACCCGGGACGTGGCCTACGGCCTGTTCGACCCCGGCTACGTCAACCACACCCTGGAACTGGACACCGTCGAGCGCTGGACGCTGCGCACCGACGAGACCAGCGCGGCCTTCCACCACCCCTTCCACCTGCACACCAACCACGTCCTGGTGACCCACCGCGACGGCGTGCGGCTGGACCCGCCGGTCTGGCAGGACACCGTCGACCTGGCCGGCGGCCGGCCAGGGGAGACCGTCACCTTCCTGGTCCGGTACGAGGACTTCACCGGCCGGGTCGTCGCCCACTGCCACCAGCTCCAGCACGAGGACCTCGGGATGATGCAGGTCGTGGACTACGTCGAGTCGAGACGGCCCGGCTGCTAGGGCGGGTCCGACACGCGCCCTGCGACACGTGTGCCCCGCCGCCCGATCGGCGGCGGGGCAGCGGTGCGTCAGCGCCCGGAGTGGGCCGGGGCGGGGTGCGCCGGGGCGCCCGGGGCCGGGACGGCGGCCCGGCGGGCGTGCAGGACGGCGGCGCCCAGCGGCAGCGGGGAGTGGCCGAGCAGGTGGAGCCCGGCGTCGGCGAGCAGCCGGGCGTAGTGGTCGGCGCGGCGTTCACGCCCGCCGGTGTTGCACATCATGTGGACGTCCCACGCGGTGGCCAGCGAGGCCGAGCCGTCGTCGGGCAGCAGCCGTTCGACGATCAGCAGGTCGGCGTGGGCGGGCATGGCGCGGGCGCAGTGGCGCAGGATCTCGGCGCAGCGCTCGTCGTCCCAGTCGTGCAGCACCCGGGACAGCAGGTAGACGTCCGCCGTGCCGGGGACGTCCGCGAAGTCCCCCGGTACGTAGCCGCAGCGCCCGCCGAGCCCGGCGGCGTCGAGTCGGCGGCGGGCCGCCTCGACGGCGTGCGGGCGTTCCAGCAGGGTCCCGTGCAGCCCCGGGTGGGCGGACAGCAGACGGCCGAGCAGTTCGCCGTTGCCGCCCGCGATGTCCACGACGGTGCCGGCGGTGCCGGCGGCCGCCGTGATGACGGGGTGGGCCGGGAGCGGGTCGAACATCCGGGAGCTGGCGGCCATGGACTGGTCGAAGAGCTCGGCGAGTTCGGGGTCGCGGGCGAAGTGGTCGAAGTGGTTCTCGCCGAAGAGGTGGTCGAAGGCGGCCCCGCCGGTGCGCACGGTGTGCTCCAGCTCGGCGAAGGAGCGGTAGAACGGTCCGCCGTACATCAGCGCCAGCGGCCGCATCGAGCCGGGGGCGTCGGCGCGCAGCAGCGCGCCGGTGCCGGTGAGCCGGTAGCCGTCCTGGTCCTCGGCGACGATGCCCAGCATGGTGAGGTAGCGCAGCAGGGTGGTCAGGCTCTGCGGGTGGGCGTCGAGCGTGGCGGCGAGGTCCGCCGCCGTGGTGCCGGTCCGGGTGTCCAGGGCGTCGGGCAGCCCGATCCGCGCGCTGACCGCCAGGGCCTGGGTGGTCCAGGCGCCGGTCAGTTGCTGGAGCAGGGTCTCGGCGGAGTGCTGGGCGGGGTCCTGGCCCAGGTGGTCGGCGAGCACCGCGCGGTGGTCACCGTGGGCGTGCAGCTCCACCCGGCGGTAACCGGTGCGGGCGCCGGTGGGGGCGGTGAAGTAGAGGACGGTGGAGTCCTCGTGGGGGTTGTGGCCGCCGCCGTCGGGGGTGGCGCCGTGCCGGGCGAGCAGCGCGCACAGGCCGCGCAGCGCCAGTGGGTCCGGGTCGGTGACCTCGAAGGCGAGGTGCGCCTCGTGGTCGTGGGCGCGTTCGTGGGCGGCGAGGTCGGCGAGGTCCGAGCCGGGCGGCACGGTGAGGGCGAACACCTCGACGGTCCGCTCGCCGCCCGGGCCGGGCACCGGCGGGCGCAGGATGCTGACGTCGAGGTCGGCCTCGGTGCGGCCGTGGCGGCGGGCCAGCCGGCCGCGGACCACCACGCTGGGCTGCGGGGGTGCATCGAAGTCCAGCCCACAGGCGGCGAGTTGGGCGTGGAGTGTGGCGGCGTCCGGGGGCAGGAGGAGGAGGGCGGCGTGTGAGAAGCGGCAGCGTTCGGCCAGGGCCCGGCGTTCCGGGCCGTCGAGACCGGGCAGCAGGAGCGGGAACAGGTCGGCGGTGTCGTGCTCCCTGACGAAGTCGGCGGTGGCGCGCAGGCGGGCCGTGTCGTCCGGGGGAGTCGCGGTCATGGGAGGAGTCCTCGTTCCGGTGGGCGGGCCGGTCAGATGCCGACGTAGTTCTCGGCGAACCAGTCCTGGTGGGTGCGTGAGGTGCGCAGGGATTCGACGCGCGAGCGCCGCATGGATTCGTGGAAGAACGATTCCCCGTCCGGTCCGGCGGGGGAGTGCAGGAACTGGATCATCCAGTGGGCGAAGTCCTGGGCCCGCCATATGTGGGCGAGGCAGCGCGCGGAGTACCGGTCGAGCGCCCGGGAGTCGCCGTGGGCGAGGTCCTCGATCAGTGCCTCGGCGAGGAGTTCGGCCTCCAGGACGGCGAGGTTGGCGCCCTTGGCGGCGGCGGGGGCGGGCAGGCTCGCGGCGTCCCCGGCGAGCAGCAGCGAGCCGTGCCGCAGCGGCTCGATCACGTCGGACTCCAGGTCGATGACGGTGCGTTGGACGATCCGGCCGTGGTGCAGCGGCCCGTGTTCGGCGGTGCGCATCCGCAGGTCGAGTTCGGCCCGGATCCGTTCCTCCGGCCAGGCGTCGGCCGGGGTGCCGCGCTCGTACTGGAGGTAGTAGCGGGTGATGTCGGCGGTGCGGGCCATGTGGCCGGCGAAGCCGGCGGGGTGCATCGCGTAGCCGACGGCGTCCATGCTCGGGGGCGCCTCGGCGAGCAGGCCGAGCCAGCTGACGCCGTGGTCGCGGTGGTACCGGCGGGTGCCGGCGGGCAGGGAGCGGCGGGCGGCGCCGTGGCGGCCGTCGCAGCCGGCCGCGTACCGGGCCGACCACCGGCCGGGGCGGCCCTCGGCGTCGCGGACGGTGACGGTGGGGCGCGGGCCGGCGGCCTCCTGGACGGACTGGGCCTCGGTCTCGAAGGCGATCCGGCCGCCGGCGTCCAGGTAGTGGGTCAGCAGGTCGGTGACCAGGTCCTGCTGGGGGTAGACGGTGTGCTGCTCGCGGCGGCCGAGGGCGCCGTAGTCGAGCCGGAAGCTGCCGTCCTCGGTGCGGAACTCGCAGACGCCGTGCGGCCGGCCGTGCCGGCGCAGGCCCTCGGCGAGGCCGTGGCGGTCCAGGACGCGGACGGTGTTGGCGGCGAGGAAGCCGGCCCGGGCCCTGGTCTGGACGTGGGTGCGGTCGGCGCGTTCGAGGACGACGCAGTCGACTCCGGCGGCGTGGAGGAGGTTTCCGAGGGTGAGTCCGGCCGGTCCGGCGCCGAGGATGACGACGTCGGCGGTTTCCAGGACTGTTGGGCTTGTCTGACGTTCGGTCACAGAACGGTGAGCTTAGCCACCGCCGGATACATCGAAGCGCCGGAATAGCTCGGATCGGTGAATAGGGTGATGATCTTCACGACTCCTTTGCGGGGTCGGGCAGTTCGGCGGCAGAGGGGGTGCCCCGGTCGGCGGGGCGGGGCTCGGGGCGGGTTCGGGCGACCCCGGGGTGGACGGGCTGCTCGAAGGTGATCGAGGATGCGCACTATTGCGCACTGTGCGAGAACTGGACTATAAATCGAGCATCTTCACGCACGATCGTGCAGTCCCGCGCAGGAGGACCTGATGGCCCACGTCGACGAAGAGATCGCCAGCCAGCCCGAATGCTGGCAGCGCGCCCTGGAACTGACCCCGCGCCACCTGCCCGATCCCGGCGAACGGGTGGCCGTCCTCGGCTGCGGCACCTCGCTCTACATCGCCCAGGCCTACGCGGCGCTGCGCGAATCCCTCGGACTCGGCGAGACCGACGCCTTCGCAGCCTCCGAGTTCCCGGCCGGGCGCCGCTACGACCGGGTCGTCGCGCTCTCCCGCTCCGGCACCACCACCGAGGTGCTCGACGCCCTCGCCGCGCTGGGCGCGACCGAGACGGTGGCGATCACCGCCGACCCGCGCACCCCGATCGGCGCCGCCGCCCGCCACCTGGTGCCGCTGGAGTTCGCCGACGAGCGGTCCGTCGTCCAGACCAGGTTCGCCACCACCGCCCTCGCGCTGCTGCGCGCCCACCTGGGCGCCGCACCGGCGGACCTGCCCGCCCAGGCCCGTACGGCGATCGACGCCCCGCTGCCCCGAGGAGCCCTGGAGGCGCGGCAGTTCACCTTCCTCGGGACGGGCTGGGGCTGCGGGGTGGCGAACGAGGCCGCGCTCAAGGTCCGGGAGGCCTCCGCCTCCTGGACCGAGTCCTACCCGGCCATGGAGTACCGCCACGGCCCGATCAGCGTCAGCGGCCCGGAAGGCCTGGTGTGGTTCCTCGACGCCCCGCCCGCCGGGCTGGTCCAGCAGGCCGAGGCGACCGGGGCGGCGGTCAGCGTGCCGCGGCTGGACCCGCTGGCCGAACTGGTCCGGGTCCAGCGCCTGGCCGTCGGCCTCGCCGTCCGGCGCGGCCTCGACCCCGACCGGCCGCGCCACCTCACCCGCTCGATCGTGCTGGACCAGCCGTGACCGGTCGTCCCGGGGCGCACCCGCCGGAGCCCGGCGGCGGTCGCCGGTGATCCTCACCGTGACGCTCAACCCCGCGCTGGACCTCACCTACCGGCTCGACGCCGTCCGCGAGCACGCCGTCAACCGGGTGGCGAGCGTCCGCCGGCAGGCCGGCGGCAAGGGCGTCAACGTCGCCCGGGTGCTCGCCGCGCTCGGCCGCACCGCGATCGTCACCGGCCTGGCCGGCGGACCGAGCGGCCACGCCCTGCGGGCGGACCTCGCCGCCGCCGGGCTGCACGACGAACTGGTCGAGGTCGCGGGGGAGACCCGCCGCACCGTCGCGGTCGCGGACGACCGGGACACCACCGTCTTCCTGGAGCCCGGACCCCCCGTCACGGCGCCCGAGTGGCGGCGCTTCGTGGCCCACTACGAGCGGCTGCTGCCCGGCACCTCGGTCGCCGTGCTCTCCGGCAGCCTGCCGCCCGGACTGCCTCCGGACGCCTACACCGTCCTGATCGAACTGGCCCGCTCCCACGGAGCGCCGGCCGTGCTCGACGCGGACGGGCCGGCGCTGCTGCGGGCCCTGCCCGCCGGGCCGGCCGTGGTGAAGCCCAACGCGCCCGAACTCGCCGCGGCCACCGGCACCGAGGACCCGGTGCGGGGCGTCGAGCGGCTGCGCGCGGCCGGGGCCGGTGCGGTGGTGGCCGCGCTCGGCCCGG
>NZ_MECK01000268.1 GCF_014596465.1 Streptomyces sp. CBMA123
GCCCGGGGACGGGACCCCGCCCGGACCGGACGGCGCCGGCACCGAGCCGCTGCCGCCGCCGGAACCCGAGGGCCCGCAGGCCGCCCTGCAGGCGCTCGTCGGCCTGGAGGGCGTCAAGGAGCAGGTCGCCACCCTGGTCAACCTCAACCGGCTGGCCCGGCGCCGCGAACAGGCCGGGATGCCCGCCCTGCCGATGGGCCGGCACCTGATCTTCGCCGGGCCGCCCGGCACCGGAAAGACCACCGTCGCCCGCCTCTACGGCAGCATCCTGGCCGAACTCGGCGTCCTGCGCAGCGGCCACCTCACCGAGGTCGCCCGCGCCGACCTGGTCGCCTCCATCGTCGGCGGCACCGCCATCAAGACCACCGAGGTGTTCACCGAGGCGCTCGGCGGCGTGCTCTTCATCGACGAGGCCTACACCCTGTCCGCCGGGGGCGGCGGCACCGGCCCGGACTTCGGCCGCGAGGCCATCGACACCCTGGTCAAGCTGATGGAGGACCACCGCGACGACGTGGTGGTCATCGTGGCCGGCTACTCCGAGGAGATGCGCGAGTTCCTCTCCTCCAACCCGGGCCTGGCCTCCCGGTTCAGCCGCACCGTCGAGTTCCGCAACTACTCGGCGCAGGAACTGGTCACCATCGTCGAACGGGCCGCCGCCGCCCACGGCTTCGACCTCGCCGAGGCCACCGTCGAGGCGCTCGGCACGCACTTCACCCGCATGCCCAAGGGCGCGGACTTCGGCAACGGCCGCGCGGCCCGCAAGGTCTTCGAGGAGATGGTCGACCGCCAGGCCTCCCGGCTGGCCGCCCTCGCCGAGGTCACCGACGCGGACCTGCCGCTGCTGCTGCCCGAGGACCTCGGCGCCGAGGCCGCCCGCGCCACCGGCCCCGGCGCGGACGGCCGCAGCGAACTCCTCGCGCGGCTGCGCCAGATGGTGGGCCTGAGCGCCGCCAAGGAGCAGGTGGAGAACCTGGTCAACCTGATCACCCAGGCCCGCCGCCGCGAGGAGGCCGGCCTGCCCGCCGCCAGGATCAGCCACCACCTGGTCTTCGCCGGGCCGCCCGGCACCGGAAAGACCACCGTCGCCCGCCTCTACGGCGCCCTGCTCGCCGAACTCGGCGTCCTGCCCACCGGCCAGCTCGTCGAGACCGCCCGCGCCGACCTGGTCGGCCGCTACATCGGCCACACCGCCCAGCTCACCAAGGAGGCCTTCGAACGCGCCCGCGGCGGCGTCCTGTTCGTCGACGAGGCCTACACCCTCACCCCGCGCGGCGGCGCCGCCTCCGGCGACTTCGGCCAGGAGGCGGTGGACACCCTGATGAAGCTGATGGAGGACCACCGCGACGAGGTCGTGGTGATCGTGGCCGGCTACCACGAGGAGATGCAGGGCTTCCTCGCATCCAACCCCGGCCTGGCCTCGCGCTTCCCCCAGCAGATCGCCTTCGACCACTACAGCGCCGACGAACTCGTCACCATCGTCAGCCGCCAGGCCGAGGAGGCCGGCTACCTCTGCGCCCCCGAGACCCTCACCACGCTGACGGCGCTGTGCGCGGCCGTCCCCCGGGACCGCAACTTCGGCAACGGCCGCTTCGCCCGCCAGACCCTGGAGGCGATGGTGACCCGTCAGGCCGGGCGCCTGGCCCGCCTGGAGGTCGGCGACGTCTCCGAACTGAGCCTGCTGCTGCCCCAGGACGTCCCCGCACTGCTCCAGGGGAGCGCGGTGTGACCACCCGCCGGGCAACCGCCCTCGCCGCCTGCACCCTCGCCTGCGCCCTGACAGCCCCGGCCGCGGCGGCCACCGGCGACCCCTCCGCCCTGCCCGTGATCGCCCAGAACCGCCCGGCCGCCCGCGCGGGCGACTGCCTCAAACCCTCCGACAAGGGCACCGACCGCACCCCCTGGGCCCAGACCTTCCTGCGCCCCGAGGCCGCCTGGGCACTGAGCCGCGGCGCCGGGGTGACCGTCGCCGTCGTCGGCTCCGGCGTCGACCCCGCCTCCGGCGTCCTGGGCGAACGCCTGCTGCCCGGCCCACGCGAGTACGGCACCGGCGACTCCACCCGCGACTGCGTGGGCCACGGCACCTTCCTCGCCGGACTGATCGCCGCCCGCCACCAGGACGGCACCGGCTTCGCCGGCATCGCCCCCGAGGCGCGGATCCTGGCCGTGGCCGTCACCGACGACACCGGCACCACCACCCCGGCCCTGCTCGCCAAGGGCATCCGGGACGCGGCCGACGCCGGCGCCCGGGTCATCGCCTCCGCCCTGCCCGTACCCGCCGGCGACGCCGGCCTGGACGACGCGCTGCGCCACGCCGACGCCAAGGGCGCCCTGGTCATCGCCCCGGCCACCCCCGACCAGGGCGGCGCCGCGCTGCCCTCCGCCCCGCCGCAGGTCCTCACCGTCGCCGCCCTCGCGCCGGGCGGCACCGCACCGGACACCACCGGCACGGCGGGCACCACGGGCACGGGCACGGCGAGCGGCACCGGCGGCACCGGCGGCAGCGCGGGGACGAGCACGGGGACGAGTACGGGGAGCGTGAGCACCGGCACCGGCAGCGGAGCGGGGACGGGCGCCGGCGCCCGGGTCGACCTGACGGCCCCCGGCGAGGCGATGATGAGCACCGGACCGGCCGGCAAGGGCTACTTCACCGGCAGCGGCCCCAGCTTCGCCACCGCCGTGGTGGCCGGCACCGCCGCCCTGCTCCTGGGCCACCACCCCGACCTCGACCCGGCCCACCTGCGCGAGCGCCTCGAATCCACCGCCTACCACCCCGGCACCGCCCTGCCCGACCCCCGCCTGGGCTACGGCACCGTCGACCCCCTCGCCGCCCTGACCACCACCCCGCCCCCCACCGCCGCCGCCCTCCCGGCCGCGCGGGCCACCGTCCTGGGCCCCCCGCCCCCGGACCCCGCCCCCCGCCAGGCCGCGACGGTGGCCGCCGTCGTCCTCACCACCGTCACCCTCACCCTGGGCCTCGCCCTCCTGTGCACCGCCGCCCGCCGCCGCGCCTGGCGCCCGGGCCGCTGGCAGGCCTGACGGACCGCCGCCCGCCCGTCAGCCCGTCAGCCGGCCCGTCAGGTACCGGGCGGCCGGATGCCCTCGGCGACGAGGGCGGCCAGCTCCAGGTAGGCACGGCGGGTGCGCTGGTGCAGCCTGGCGGGCTCGAACGTGCCGCCGAGGGCGAGGTGTTCGTCGAAGGGCAGCACCACGGCGGCCCGGCAGCGCTGCCCGAAGTGGTCCACCAGGTCGTCCGCCCGGATCGCCCGGCCCTTGGCCCGCACGCCGGAGATCACGGTCACGCTGCGCCGCGCCAGCTCCTCGTACCCGTTGACGCACAGCCAGTCCAGGGTGGTGTCGGCGCCGCTGGCGCCGTCGACGCTGGTGGTGGCGGTGATGACCAGCTGGTCGGCGAGGTCGAGCACGGCGCGCATGGAGCCGTGCAGCAGGCCGGTGCCGCAGTCGGCGAGGACGACCGGGTACTGGCGGCTGAGCAGGTCGACCAGCCGCCGGTAGTCCTCGCCGCCGAAGGCGTTGGCGACGGTGGGGTCGCCGTCGTTGGCCAGGACCTCCAGTCCGCTGGGGGTCAGCGAGGTGAAGCGGCGGATGTCCATGTAGCCGGTGATCGAGGGCGCGGCCGCGAGCATGTCCTGGACGGTCGCCGCCGTCTCCCGGCGGACGCGCCGGCTCAGGGTGCCGGTGTCCGGGTTGGCGTCGACGGCGACGACCTTGTCGGCCCGGGTCTCGGCGAGGACGGAACCGAGCCCCAGGGTCGTGGAGGTCTTGCCGACACCGCCCTTGAGGCCGATGACCGCGATCCGGAAGGAGCGGTGCAGGGGTGTGCGGATGACGGCCTCCAGCCGCTCCCGCTCGCGCTGCTCGCCCCGGCCGAGGCCCAGACCGGCCCCGAGGCGCCGGGCGCGCCGGGCGGGAACCGGGGCGGCGGCGGGCACGGATGCGGGCACGGGTGCCGGGTCCGGCTGAGGCTGCGGCGCGGCGTACGGGACGAGGGCCGGTGCAGGCGGTGGGGTGGCTGGTACGGGCGGTGCGGGCACGGCGTACGGCGCGGGAGGCGCGGCGGGCAGTACGGGCACGGCGTACGGCGGGGGCGGCGGCAGGAGGACGGCGGGGCCGTCAGGGGCGGGCCGGGCCTCCGGGGGGATGAGCACCGTGCCCAGCGAGTCCAGCGGCCGGTGCCAGTCGGGCACGGCCGCCCGGGCCGGGGGGACGAGCCCGTAGTCGGGGGCGAGGTCCCGTTCCGGGCCCGCTCCCAGCCGCCGCACCTGCTCGATGACCATGTGGTCCGCCGCCACGCTCCGCCTCCTGTCGCCGCGTCGGCCCCCTGCCGGTGCCGTACGGGATCCCCCCCACCGGGCTCAACGGCCCGGGCCCGCGACGCCGTTCACCGCGGACGAGGCGCGCCGCATGCTCGCCGTCCTACCGCTGCGCCCGCACGGCGAGGCCGACGGAGTCGACATGGAGTTCCACGACCACCTCGTCGCCCTCCCAGCGGCCGCGCTCCTAGAGGTCCTCGCCGTCCTGGGCTTCCTGGGCAGCTGACCGGCGCGAAACCCCGTGCGGCCCGCAACGGTTGACATAGTTGATCATGGAAGTCCAGCCTCGGTCCGCATACGTATCGATAGGTGCTCCAACGCTCAGGGGTGGCTGGTTTCATGAAGCTCGGCAGGGTTCTCGGTGTGACGGTGTCGGCCGGTCTCGTCTTCGCGGGAATGGGGACCGTCACGGCGAGCGCGACCTCGACCGTCCCCTCGTTCCAGAACAGGTGGAGCGCGCAGTGCCTGGGCGTGGGCAGCTCCACTTCGAACGGGGCGCCCGTCATCCAGTGGCCCTGCAACGGCGAGTTCGACGAGAAGTGGATGACGCGGAACTTCTGACCGGCCGCGAAGCGAAGGTTCCCGAACCCGGCGGGCAGCGCGACGTGATCGACCGCGACGACGGACCTCGGCGCGGGACGCACTGGTAGCGCACCGGCTCGGCGTCCGCGCAGACCCGGGTGCCCCTTCCGCACGCGGGCCGGGCGCCCGGGCCGGGCAGCCAGGGCCTGTCTCCTTGATCGGGCCGGGTGGGCGGCCGGGTCGGAGCAGGCCGCCGGCCCGGGGCGGAGGTGTGTCGGTGTGGTGCGGCAGGATCTCCTGTATGACGGACGGAATCGCCTGGCTCGCGGAGCCACAGAGCATCGCCTTCGGCGGCTACAGCGTGACGCTGGCCCGAGGGCTCGGGGTCGAGGCGCTGGCGGCGCGGATCGCGGCCTCGGCCCAGTGGTCGGAGCGGACGGTGGAGCCGGTCGGGGAGCTCACCGGGGACGGGCTGGTCGAGGCGCTGGAGGAGGAGTTCGGGGACGCCTGGGACGGGATCGGGCTGCGGCTGGGGGTGAGCGGCGGGTGGACCTTCGCGGTGGCGTACGGGGGCTGGTTCGGGGAATTCCGGGACGGTCCGGCGATCTCCGAGGGCGGGGCCGAGGTCTTCCTGGTGGAGTACGAGGAGGAGAACGGCAAGCCGGTGCCGCCGACCTTCCGCTACCACCGGGACGGTCGGACGGTGTGCTCGTTCAATCTGCACCTGGACGACTCATGGGGCAACGGCCAGGTCGTCGGAGACCCCGAAGTCGCGGGTAAGATCAAGGAGTTGCTGAGCGCCGAAGGTCTGCCGGACGAGGAGCGAGCGGGCCGCGAGGTGCACCGGACCACCCTGGGGGTGCTGGAGCGGCACTTCGGTCTGACGCTCCCCCGGGCCCTGGTGCTGGAGGCCCCGCTGCCGGCCGTCCTGCTCGCCGACTAGAGCGTGACTCTTTGATGGGCTGAGCTGTTGATCGGATGTGTCTGTCCGATTGGTGATCAGTGATGCCATGTGGGACTGGATCGAGCCGTTGATGCCGGCCGATCCGGTCCGCGGGCGGCGACGGGCGAACCACCGCCGCACTCTGGAGGCGATCGCGTGGAAGTACCGCACGTGCTCGCCCTGGCGGGACCTGCCCCACGAGCTCGGCTCGTTCAAGACCGCTCACAAACGACTGCTGCGCTGGGCAGTCACGGCACTTGGGTCAGGGTCTTCGCAGCTATTCTCGCCGCAGCGGACGCGGGCGACGACATCGGCTGGACCGTCTCGGTGGACTCCACCGTCTGCCGGGCCCACCAGCACGCCGCCGGTGCCCGCAAAAGGTGACACCGGCCGAGGAGAGCCGGCCGACCACGCACTCGGACGCTCGCGGGGCGGCCTGAGCACGAAGGTCCACCTGGCCTGCGACAGCAACGCCCGTCCGCTCGCGGTCGTCCTCACCGCCGGACAAGCGGGCGACGCGCCCGCGTTCACCCCCGTCATGGCGGCGATCCGCGTCCCACGCACCGGTCCGGGGCGACCGCGAACTGCCACCGCCAACGACGTGGTCCTCACGGTGGCAGGCCACCTGCCTTCGACCCCGAGTCCGACAAGGAACGCAACACCGTCGAGCGGTGCATCAACCGGTTCAAGCAGTGGCGCGGCCTGGCCATGCGAACCGACGAACTCGCCATCGCCTACCAAGCCGCACTCCACCTCGCCGCGATCCTCATCTGGACCCGCAGATAACCAAAGAGACAGTCCCTAGCCGAGGATGAGGCGGAAGACCTGGTTGTAGACGAAGAAGCCGCCGGGCCGGTCGGGGATCGGGGCCAGGACGAACATCTCGCTGAACCGCAGCGGCTTGTCGTAGGCGTTGTCGACGGCGAGGCTGCCGGTGACCAGGACCACCACGGAGCCGTTCGCGCAGGGCTGCGGGTCGACCGAGGTGATCTGGGTCCTGACGGTCTTCAGCTCGGGCTTGGCGAGCTGTCCGATGATGCCGCTCGCGCCCTGGATCTGGGCGCCCTCCCAGGTGAGCATCGACTCGGGCCGGTAGAGGCTCGCGAGGTTGCCGCGCGCGGAGTAGTCGTCGAAGGTCGTGAAGTAGTGGTTCACGAAAGCGTTGGCGATTGCGCTGAAGTCCATGGGCGGAACGTATCGGGACGCCAAAGCGCCTCACTGGCAGGCGAGATGACGACCACTCGTTCGAGTGGCTCCGGGTTTGCGGCCCCGACGGACCCTGCGGGCCGTCCGGCGGCCACCGCCCGAACCGCGGGCCCGGGTGGAGCGGGAGTCGGCGGGGCGACTTCCCGCTCCGGTCAGGGGGCCGCCGCTCAGCCGCAGGGCAGGTCCAGGTTGTACGTGCGGCAGCCGGAGTCGATCTGGGTGTCGGTCCAGCGCGGGCCGCTCAGCACGTACCGGGCGCGCAGCGTGTCGTTGCCGCCGCCCGCGCAGGCGGCGGAGTTGCCCCCGACGGTGCCGCAGGCTCCGCCGCTGCCGGAGCTGGAGCCGTCCAGCAGGTCCCGGCCGTCGTAGGTCACGGTGGAGGCGAAGTCGAACCCGCACGGGTACGTGTTGCCGGCGCTGTACCACGCGCCCCGGCGCCGGAGCACGCCCGGAACACCCCGGACCCGGCCTGAGCCGGCCGCTGCACCCCTGCGAACCGCCTTGACCTCAAGCCGACTTGAGGTCCTACGGTGATCACGTCCTGGCGATCGAAGAGAAGAGGCGCACCAGCGTGACGCTCAAGGAGTACCCGCACGAAGTCCTGGCCGCCCAGCCCATCGGCGCGTGGACCGGCGAGGCGTACCGCCGGGTGGTCGGAGCCCTGCGCGAGCAACTGGCCGTGGAGAGCCTCACCCAGCCGCACTGGTGGACGCTCAACCACGCCGCCGGCGCCCCCGGCCGCTGGAACCGCACCACCCTGGTCGAACGGCTGGCCCGCCACGACGACCTCGGCATCGACCTCGACGGGGTCTTCGACGACCTCGCCGCCCGCGGCTGGCTGCTGGAGGACGAGACGACCGGCGGCATGTCGCTCACCGAGGACGGCGAGGCGGCCCGCCTGCGCGCCCGCGAGCGCAACCACCGCGTGCTCCGGCAGGCCCACGAGGGTGTGGACGAGGCCGACTTCGTGACCACCGTCAACGTGCTGCGCCGCATCACCGCGAACATGGGCGGCGACGGCAACCTGCCCGACTGACCGGGCCCGGGCCGCGCCGGCGACACGGGGTGGTCCGGCATACCGATGCCGCCGCCGGCGGGGCCGTCACCCCGCCGGCGGCGATGCCCGGGACGGCCCGCACAGGAAGTCGACGGGGGTGACTTCCTGTGCGGGCGCACGGAGCCCGGACCCCCGACAGGGACCAACGGCACCCGCGCCCGGGCGGGTTCACCGGCAGGACCGGGAGGCCGGGGGAGGCCGGGGGAGGACAGGGAAGGGCGGGGAGGGTCGGGAGGTCGAGGAGGGGACAGATTTCGATATTGATCGAACAACTGACCGCATCTTGATCTACTGTCAGGCCCGAACCATCGGAACGTCGGAGGATCCATCATGCTCAAGCGCATCGTCGTCGGTACCGCCACCGCCGCCCTGATCGTCCTCGGCAGCGGCCAGGCCTTCGCGGGGGACACCTCCTGGGGCGGCGTCGCTCCCGCCGGGGACACCTCCTGGGGCGGTGTGGCGCCCGCCGACACCTCCTGGGGTGACGTCGCCCCCGCCAACACCTCCTGGGGCTGGTCCGCTCCCGCGGACACCTCGTGGGGCGACATCGCCCCCGCTGGCAAGTAACACCCGGGACGAGAGCCCTCCCGCACCCTCGGTGCGGGAGGGCTCGGCGCCTCCGGGTGCGCCGGGTGATGCCCCCCTTGCGCTCTGGCGCGGACGGCGCCGCTTCGACCACGCTGGGCCCGAACCGTCCGGCCGGTACGGCCACGTACAGCCGCTACGGACGACCACCGGACCCGGGAGTGCGGAAGCCGAATGCCCCAGGACATCGAGTTCACGGTGCCCCTCGCCGGCCGGGTCAGCCCCGAGCTGGCCCGGGCCCGCCGGCGCCACCTGGCCTGGGTGCGGGCCTCCGGGCTGGTCGGAAGCGGGGAGGCGCTGCGCCGTTACGAGTCCTCCCGGGTCGCGGACAGCGCCGCGTACGGCGTCCCGGACGCGACCGGCACCGACCTGGACCTCTGCTTCGACCTGCTCGGCTGGTTCTTCCTCTTCAACGACCAGTTCGACGACCAGTTCGACGGCCGGGACGGGTGTACGGGCGACGCGATCGCCGTCTGCCAGGACCTGGTGGACCTCCTGCGCTGGCCGAAACCCCGGACGACCCACGCGCCGCCCGTGGTGGCCGCCTTCGCCGACTGCTGGCAGCGGATGAGTGCGGGCATGTCCGAGGAGTGGCGCCGCCGCACCGTCCACGACTGGGTCGACTACCTGGCCGGCTGGCCCACCAAGATCGCCGAGCGGGCGCACGGTGTCCTCCCGGCCCCGTCCGCGCACCTGCGCGCCCGCCGCCGCACGATCGGCGTGCGCCCGCTGCTCGCCCTGGCCGAGCGGGCCGGGCACTTCGAAGTCCCGCTGCGGGCCTGGTGTTCCAGCCATCTGGAGGCGATGCGGATCGCCGCCTGCGACGCGATCATCGCCATGAACGAGATCCACTCGCTGGAGAAGGACCAGGCCGGCGGCCGCCCCAATCTCGTCCTGAGCCTGATGCGCCACCACGGCGCCTCGCGGGCGGAGGCCGTACGGCAGGTGTGCGACACCGTCGACCGCAGCGTCGGCTCCTTCCTCGACCTGCGCGCCGGCCTGCCCGCCCTGGAGCGGGAACTCGGCGGCAAGATGCCGGAGTTGGCCCGCTACGCCGACGCCCACGCCGCCTGGATCCGCGGCTACCACGACTGGGGGCGCGCGGCTCCGCGCTACACCACCGGCGCGCACCCGGGCGACCTCGGTCTGGAGAACTTGGCCGCCCGGCAGCCGAATTGACCGTGCCCGGCCAGGGGCATCCCCCTATCATGGGCGCGCTCCACGCATCATGATCACGAACCCAGGGGGACACCAGATGACCGCTACCGTCGTCGTGCACGCCGAGCCGCCGTTGGTCGCCCTGCGGAGGGGCTGCCTCGGCGTGGAGATCGACGGGGTGCCGGTCGGCAAGGTGAAACAGGGTGCGATCGCACGCTTCCCGGTGCCGGCCGGCACCCACACCGTCCGGCTCACCACCTGGGACCGCACCCGCTCCAACACCGTCACCGTGGAGGCCGTCGAGGACCGCGAGTTCCTGCTGACGGGCCGGGCGACCGGATACGGCTTCGCCTTCCTGGTGGTGCCCCTGGTTCGCGCCACCATGATCCCCTGGCCCTACGCCGCAGTGCTCCTGCTGCTGATGGTCGCGGTCTTCTGGAGCGTGCCCGGCCTGCTGTTCCGCCTGCGCGCCGTAGGCGACTCCCTGCTCCCGTCGGCCCGGGGCGCCGAGCCCGCCCGGCCCGCCGAGGAGGGGTCCGCCGACAGCGGCCTGTGGTGGGAGTCGGACCCGGCCCTGGCCAAGCGTTTCGGCAAGAACGCCGCCTCCTGACGCGTCCACCCCGCTTCAAGGCCCGTTATTGTGGACAACACCCAGGGGTGGCAAGAGAGTTGGCACCTTCACGGGAGCGGACATGGCGCTGAACGCCGGGGGAGGGCCGGCCCGCCACCCACGGCGTCAGCACCGGCGCCGGCATCGGGGCCCGACGGCGACGGAGCTGGGCTTCCTGCTCTTCGCCTCGGGCAGCGCCGTCGTGGTGCTGCTGGTCGTGACGCGCTCCTGGGGCAAGTGGCTCTACATCGGGCTGATGGTCCTCGGCGTCCTCGGCGTCGGTGCGATCGACCTGTACCGGGCCTGGCGGCGCAGGCGGCCCGGGCCTGGCGATCAGGTGTAACGCGATATACCGTATCGCGATATAACGTAAGTTGCCGCGCGGTCCCTCGCGCGCAGACCTTCGCCGAGCGAGTTCAGGGACGGGAAACATGCCGGGAGAGATCGTGCCCGCCGGGAGCGCCCCCGGCCCCAGCGCCCTGCCCGCGCTGCGGGCCTCGCACGCGGACCGCGACCGCGTGGTCGCCATGCTGGGCGTGGCGGCGGGCGACGGCCGGCTGACGGCCGATGAGCTGGACCAGCGGGTGGAGGCCGCGCTGTCTGCGCGCACGGTCGGCGACCTGGCCGCACTCACCGCCGACCTGCCGCCCATCTCGATCTCGACGTCAGGGGTCCCGGCGGAGTCCAGGGACGTTCTGCGGATCGAGCAGAAGTTCAGCAGGCTGGAGCGGACGGGCGGTTGGGTGCTGCCGCGGCGGCTGGAGCTCGCCGCGGAGTGGTGCAACGTGACGCTGGACTTCACCCAGGCGGTGATCACCCAGGACACCCTGGAGATCGACGTCGACATGCAGGGCGGGAACCTGACGCTGATCGTCGGCCCGGGCATCACGGTCGACCCCTACGGCCTGACCCTGGAGTTCAGCAAGATCAAGAACCAGTACGCCCCCGACCCGGGCACCCCGGTCAGGCTGCGGATCGAGCTGATCGGCAAGAAGGGCTTCGGCCGCATCCGGGTACGCGGCCCCCGCAGGTGGGGGACCCGCCGGAGCTGACCGCCGCGCCACCCGCCCACCGGCCGTCGGCGGTCATGCGTCACCCTTCCTCCGCTTGCGCCGGCCGGTGGAACCGCGGCCGGCGCGGTCGGTGGCTGTGTCCCGGCTGCGTGCCGGCGCTGCTGCCGCTCGCCCTCGTGTGTGCGCACGGGTGCGTCCTTCCGGATGTCCACCGACGTTCCATGGTCATCCGGCGGGTGGCGGGACGGAAGGGCTGAGGGGGCCAGCAGCCGGTGCCCGTCCGGACAGGGGAGCGCGAGTCGAACGGCCGGGCGGGCGTGGGAAGTCGGCCCGGCCGACTTCCCACGCCCGCCCGCCCCGGGGGCTCAGAACCGCTGGAGGACCCAGTCGGCGAGGACGGCGGAGACCGCACTGTGCTCGGTGTTGGCGATGTCGAAGGCGACGTCGTCCAGGTGGAAGCGGTCGGGGGCCTGGTCGAGGAGGTTGAGGTTCGGGTCGACGTCCCAGACGACCGGGTCGTAGGCGAGGGCGCTGGCGCTGACCGCCGGGACGAAGGCCCCGCTGCGGTACTCCTCGCCGATCTTCGCCTTCAGCGCGTCCGCGACCTTGCCGAAGGAGTCCAGGGTGCCGCCGGGCACCCCGTCCAGGGCCGGGACCTCGGTAGTGGTGGAGCGGCGGATCTCGGCGAGCACGTGCATGCTGCCGATCCGCTGCTCGCTGCCGCGCTCGGGCTGGAAGCGGGCGGTGGCGCTGGCGGTGTTGAGCAGGGCCTTCCAGTCGAAGGCGATCTCACCGGCGGGCAGCGGGAGGCCGACCCCGTCGCCGCGGCCGTTGGCGACTCCGAGCAGCCGGGGGCGGCGCGGGAAGTTGCCGAGGTCGGCGAGCTCGCGCACGAAGTCGGTGCGCAGCTCGCTCGCGGTGGCGACGTCGCCGGAGTACGTGGCGTCCGGCACCCAGGCCCAGAGCAGCTGCTGGGCGGCTTCGCTGCGGATCAGGTCGGCCTGGGAGGGCCGGCCGGGCTCGGCGGGGGCGAGCTTCTCGAAGAAGTACGCCATCTGCTGGAGGATCAGCGGGATCCAGGCGCCGTTGTGCGGGGAGTCCCAGGACAGGTAGGTCGCGGTCTCGTGGTCGACGCCGTCGCTCTCCAGCTTGGTGAGCGCGTAGCGGGTGATGATGCCGCCCATGCTCACGCCGCCGACGGTCAGCGGCTCGTCGCCGAGGCGCTCGGCGATGGCCCGGTGGATCGCCTCGGTGACGACCTCGGCGTTGTGCTGGATGAAGGTGTGGCGCTGGTCGAAGCCGATCACGACGATGTCGTAGCCGCGGGCGAGGAGCTGGTCGAAGAGGCCCGGACGGCCTTCCGCGTAGGGGGCGTTGAAGTGGTTGAAGAGCCCGGGGACGTCGCTGGGGCCGTAGTTGAAGCCGTCGGCGAACAGGAACGGCTTCCGCAGGTCGGTGCGCCCGTCGGCGTAGTAGACGCCCGCCGTGCCGCTCGCCCGGCCGCCGCGCAGCTCCCAGGTGGTGTCGGGGACGCGGGTGCCCGGGAGGCCGATCTCGGTGGTGAAGAGGACGTCGTGGGAGATGCCCGCCGCGAGTTCGGCGAGCTCTTCGGAGCCTGGTGCCGCGCCTGCGGCGCTGAGGGAGGTGGAGACGTCGATACGGGGGTTCACGGCCATGGGCTACCGCCTCGATCGGTGCTGATGATTCGTGGACGACCGTAGTCGTGCGGTCACCCTGCGCACCAGGGAGCGACCGGTACTGGTCGGAGCCGACCGGGGCCGACCGTTCGGGAACGGAAGCGACCACCAGGGACCGGCCCCGTGTGGCCGGGTGATCACGCAAGACGGCTGCCGAAGGTCACCCGGACTGGTGACGACATGGCCCCGCCACCCCGGGGAGGGGCGGCGGGGCCATCAACTGCGGTCAGCGGGCGTCGAGTTCGCCGGTGCGGACGGCGGTGATGAAGGACTGCCAGGCGGCGGCGGAGAAGACCAGGGCGGGGCCGTGCGGGTCCTTGGAGTCGCGGACGGGCATGACGCCGGGGAAGTTGTCGGCGACCTCGACGCAGGCGCCGCCGCCCCCACTATGGGAGCTCTTCCGCCAGTGTGCGCCTGTCAGTCCGACATCCATTCCAGGTCTCTCCTTGCCGAGCGGATCATGGCCAGCGAGTCGGTGCGATTCTCGGCCTCGACCGCAAGCCGATCGTAACTCGTGCTCAGAGCCGTGACGGACTCAGTCTCTTTATCGAGGTAGCCACGCTGCTCGGTCTCGCTATAGGCGAGAAACCTGGGTCCGGGCATGGTAAGGAGGTGCACCATGCGGAGGAAGGGTTGGTTCTCGCCCAGAGAGAAGGGCACCACCTGGATAACCACGTTCGGTCGGCTGGCCATGTGTTCAAGGTGGGCCATCTGCTCGACCATGACGTCTCGGCCGCCGATCATCCGCCTGAGGCAGCTCTCGTCCATCACGGCGTGAAGGAATGGCGCCGGCGTGCGATCCAGGCACTGCTGCCGAGTTAGGCGGAATGCCACACGCTCTTCGGCTTCCTCCGGCGTCGCCGTGTGCTGCCTGACCTTCCCAACTTCGAAGGCCGCGGCATAGCTGCGGGTCTGAAGGAGCCCGGGCACGATGTTGATTTCGAAGAGCCGGATCTGCTCCGCGCGGTTCTCGTAGTTGGCGTACTCGGGGAAGCCCGGAACCAGTGCCGTGTGCTTGTGCTGCCACCACATCAGCATCAAAGTCCCGCCGGTCTTCAGGACTTCGTCGGCCTTGGTAGCAAACTTTTCACTCGGGGGCCGACGCGCAAGTTCAATGAACGAGACGTACGACGCGCTGACCCCGCACTTGCGCGCGAGCTGACCCTGCTTCAAGCCCGCCGCCCGTCGTGAGTTGCGGAGTTGGATCCCGAAGGGGGCCCAGGGGGACGACGCCGGGTCGATCTCCTTGATGTTCACCATGGCTGCTCCAAAGTTACGCGCCCATGAGGTCAAGTTGTTTGACGCTTCCGATGCTAGGTGGCTCTGCGCCACCATGTGCAACAGAACGTGAAACTCCGATCGCAGAGAGTTCCATTCCCATGACCCATGCCCAAGTCCCCCGCCTCCACGGCTACGGCGTCCGCTGGGACACCGAGGCCCGGTGCTACCGGGTCCGCAACGAGTGCACCGGCGCGTGGCTGTGCAAGCCCACCGGTGAGCGCAGCGGCTTCTCCTCCTTCACCGAGGCCTTCAGCGCCTGGCGCCTCTTCGAGGTCCACAAGCGGCCGGGGGAGCTTTGACCCTGTCCCGCGTGACCGCCGATCAGCGCCGGCAGGCCGCCGTCGTGCTGGACGACCTGACCACGGTCCTCGCCCTCGGCCGGGTCCACCTCCCCACGCTCGAAGTCGACTGGGACACCGGCCGTTCGACGTGCGAGTACCTGCTCCACCTCACCGCCCGCCCCCTCGACCTGTTGCGCATCGTCGACCTGCTCCGCAAGGGCCTGCGCTACGAGCGCCTCACCTATGACGACTGAGCTCCTCGCCCGTCTCCTGTGGTGGGCCTGCCTCGCTCTCCTTCTCTTCTGCACCCTCAGGAAGTGAACTCCCCATGCACGACCCCCGACTCCTGGCCAAGCCCCCCGTCTGCCGGCTCGGCTGCCTCGTCCTCGTCCGCAACCAGGCCGGCGACGTCCTGCTCGTGGATCCCGACTACCTGGACGGGATGATCCTGCCGGGCGGCGCCGGCAAGGTGAACGAGCCCCCGCACCGTGCCGCCGCCCGCCATCTGCACGCCCAGACCGGCATCATTCTGCGCCTGACCCACGCCGTCGCCCTCGACTACGCGCCCTGCGACCGCTACCTGGAGCGCCTCAGCCTGGTCTTCGACGGCGGCACCGTGCGCGACGCCACCACCCTCGCCGTCCCCGCGCAGAAGCGCAGCCGACTGCTCGGCGCCCGCTTCGTCCCCGTGCGCGAACTCGCGCGGCACATGGCCCCTTCCCAGGCCGCCCGCACCGCCGAGGCCCTGACCGGTCGCGCCCTGCCCCTCCTCCTCCACGGCCAGCGCCCCGACTGAGCCCGGGGCGGCGAGGTCGCAGGCGGGCGGCCGGAGCCCCCGAGGCCCCGGCCGCCCGCCTGTCGGGGTGACGGGTCAGAGTACGGCGAGCCGGTCCACCAGGAGGTCCACCCTCGGTTCGGCTTCTTCCGGCGGTAGCCGTCCCGCCCGGGTGAGGGTGGCGAGTCCGTGCAGGGCGGCCCAGAACACCTCGGTGAACATTCCCGGGTGGACGCCGTCTCCAGCAGCCTCGCTGAGGTTTTCCAGCAGGGCGGCGAAGGCGTCTTTCAGGGGTTCCGGGGTGGACTCCTGGGCGAAGGCCAGGCCGCCGTCGAGTTGGAAGAGGGCGTCGTAGACGGCGGGGTTGCGTGCGGCGAAGTCGAGGTAGGCGCGGGCGAGGGCGGTGACCCGTTCGCGGGGGCTGGTCGCGGCGGAGGTCGCGGCGCGTACCGCGGCGGCCATCTCGGTGGCGCCTTCGAGGGCGACGGCGCCGATGATCTCGCGTTTGCCGCGGAAGTGGCTGTAGAGGACGGGCTGGCTGTATTCGATGCGTTCGGCGAGCCGGCGGGTGGTGACGGCGTCCCAGCCCTGCTGCTCGGCGAGTTCGCGGGCGGTGGCGACGATGAGGCGTTCGCGTTCCGCCCGTTCGCGTTGCTTTCGTTCCTGTACCGACATGACCCGATCCTAGCACTGCTAGACAGTGGAGCGGCAGCAGTACTAGCATTGCCTCATCAGCTAGCGGCACTAGATGTCCGGAGGGGTCATCATGCTCAGCGCACTCGAGGTGTTCACGACCGTGGTCGTCGGGGTGATGGTGGGGGTGGAGTTCTCCGTCGCCTTCGTCATGAACCGGATCTTCGGCGCACTTCCCGAGGACAGTGGCCAGCTCGCCCGCGCCCACGGCGGCCGGATGCTCGGCGCGGTGATGCCGGTCTGGTACATCTCCTCGCTCGTCCTCGCCGGCGCCTGGGCCGCCGCCGGATGGCACCACCACGGCACCGGCCTCGTTCTCACCGCCGCGGCGCTGCTGATCGTCAGCGTGATCATGTCCGTCCTGCTGCTCGTCCCGATCAACAACCGCAGCAAGACCTGGACCCCGGAGAACCGGCCCGCCGACTGGAAGGAGCAGAGCGACCGCTGGGACCGCTACCACTACGTCCGCGTCGCCGTCATCATCGCCGCCTTCGCCCTGCTGGTCACCGCCCTCGTCTGAGCCCGCGGCGCGGTTCCCGGCTCCGGCCGGGGCGAGGTCCCGCGCCACGAGCAGGCGCCCCGGTCGAGGCGCCTGCTCGTTCACTCGTTCGAGTGACAGTCATGCCAGTCGGCGAAGATCTGTAGCAGGCTCCTCCCTGGCTGACGCACCGTCAGCGAACCTCGTCCTGCGGAGAACGCCATGGCCTACCCGAAAGACTTCAAGTACACCGAGGAGCACGAGTGGGTGCAGACCACGGGCAAGAACAAGGCCCGGGTGGGCATCACCGACTACGCCCAGCGGCAGCTCGGTGACATCGTCTTCGTCGAACTGCCGAAGGTGGGTGCCACGTTCGAGGCCGGCCAGTCGTTCGGCTCCGTGGAGTCCGTCAAGTCGGTGAGCGAGCTCTACGTCCCGGTGTCCGGCAAGGTCGCGGCGGTCAACGAGGACCTGAACGATTCGCCCGAGGAGATCAACTCCGACGCGCACGGCGTCTGGATGATCGAGCTCGACCTGACCAAGCCCGCCGAACTGAACGGCCTGCTCACGGCGGCCACGTACGAGGCCTACCTCAAGGAGAGGTCGGAGTAGCCGGATCCCGCCGCCGCGCTGAACACCGGCTCGTGGCCGGTCAGTTCGCAGCTGGCCTCCCACAGCCAGGCCGCGGTGACGGGATCCGCCAGGTGCTCCCACAGGGGTTCGGGCCGGGGCTCGCCGCGCAGCCCGAACACCCGGGGGCTCCACAGCACCGGCCCGCCGCGCACGCCCGGGTCGAGCACGGCCCGCACGGCCGGCCACGCGGCGGCGTCCTTGCCCTGGACGACCAGGCCGAGCGGCAGATGGCCCAGCCGCTCGCCGGTGGTGCGGGCGTGCAGGGGCGGGCGCGCGGGGGTGAGGGCGTCGAGCGCGCCGCCGGGGTGCACCAGGACGCTCAGCGTCCGGCTTCCGGCGGCGCGCAGCCGGCGGTCGAGTTCGACGGCGAAGAGCATCTGGGCCAGCTTGGAACGCGCGTAGGCCCGCTTGGGCCGGTAGTCGCGGGCGCTCTGGAGGTCGGTGAAGTCCAGGCGTTCGGACTTGGCGGCGAAGCTGCCGGTGGTCACGATCCGGCTGCCGGGGGTGGCCGCGAGCAGCGGGGCCAGCCGGGCGGTCAGCGCGAAGTGGCCCAGGTGGTTGGTGGCGAACATCAGCTCGTGGCCGTCCGCGCTCCGGCGGCGCGGCGGGTCGTCCAGCGCGATGCCGGCGTTGTGGACGACCGCGTCCAGGCGCTCCAGGCCGATCGCCTCCGCGGACGCCTCCACCGAGGCGGGGTCGGCCAGGTCCAGCGGCAGGTGCCGCAGCCTGGCGCCGGGCACGCGGGCGCCGATCGAGGCCATCGCGGCCTCGGCCTTGCGGCGGTCGCGGCTGCCGAGGACGACGGTCGCCCCGGTGCCGGCGAGCTGCTCGGCGACGAAGTAGCCGATGCCCGCGTTGCCGCCGGTGACCAGGACGGCCTTCCCCTCGGCGCGGGGCAGCCGGTGGACGTCCCACGGCGGGCTCTGGGGTGCGGAGGAGGACATGGCGGGCTCCCGGGGGTTTGCGCGGTGACGGGCTGGAGGCGGGGTGTCGTTCAACGCCCCGCCTCCAGGGTTCCGCGGGCCGCTCACAGCCCACCGGCAGACCGCTGTCCCCGCTGTCAGCCGGCCGTCATCCGCGCTGCCCGGCGGGTGCTCAGTCGACGCAGAACTCGTTGCCCTCGATGTCCTGCATCGAGATGCACGAGTCATGGCCGTCGTACAGCACCTGCACCCGTACCGCGCCGAGCGCCTCCAGCCGGGTGGCCTCCGCCTCCAGGACGGCCAGGCGCTCCTCGCCCACCAGCCCGGTGCCGACCCGCACGTCGAGGTGCACCCGGTTCTTGGCGCTCTTGCCCTCGGGAACGCGCTGGAAGTACAGCCGCGGGCCCACCCCCGAGGGGTCGGTGCAGGCGAACCAGGAGTCCCGCTCCTCGGGAGCCTGGGAGGCCTGGTACTCGTCCCACGTGGCGAACCCCTTCGGCGGCGCCGGCACGACGTACCCCAGCACCTCGCACCAGAACCGGGCGACGCGCTCGGGCTGCGCGCAGTCGAAGGTGACTTGGAACTGCTTGATCGCTGCCATCCGGGCACCGTAGCAGGGCGCGGTCAGGCGCTCCCCGGAATTTCGGCGGCCACGATCCAGTCCGCGGAGGGCGTGGTGCCGCCGGGCTGGGCGCTGAGGCGGCCGTCCTGCGTCTCCGTCAGGTAGAGGTCGTTGCCGTTGAGGTCCGACTCCGAGCGCACCCGGGAGCGGCCGCCGTCCGGGATGGTCCACGCCGACTCGGTGGTGCCGCACTGCCCGTAGCGGATGCTCCAGTTGTCGCCGATGGCCATACAGCCCCAGGTGCCCTTCTCCCGGTCGAACGCCGTCACGTTGGTCCACGCGCCCGCCGCCCGCAGCTCCCACCGCTGCTCGGGCACCTCCTCGCAGGGCTCCAGACGCACCTGGGCGGTGCCGAAGGCGTGGTGCAGGCACGTCCCGGTACGGGCGTTGCGCAGCGTGTACGCCGCCGGCTCCGCCGCTGCGCGGGGAGCGGGCAGGAACAGGAGCACGGCGGCGGCTGCGACCGCCGCGCGCCAGGAGCGAACGGGCATGGGGTGGCTTTCCGTTGCGGCCCGCCCGGCGCTGCGCCGGGCGGGCCTGCGGGGGAGGGGTGTGATCCGTTGGTGCAACGATCAACGATTCACGCGGAGCCGGGAAACGAGGCACCACGCCCCGACGCGCGAAAGCGCGGGAAGCCGGCCCGTCCGACTTCCCGCGCTCCGGCCTCCCGCGTGCGGGGATGCCGGGGCCTGCGGGGTGATGGTGGCCTTGCTCGGCGCGGTCGGGGTCGAGCGGGTCGTGGACCCCGGCGAGCCGTGGATGCCCGAGGCACCCGTCAGCCATGCGGACGCCCCCAGGGCCCGGACGGCGCTCAACTCCCGGCGTTCCGTCGCCGGTTCGGGGGATTGCCGTATCCGACGCGGCGCCGACACGATCCTCCGTACAGGCGCCGCCTCGGGGCGGTGCGCTCCGACAAGGGAGGTCGTTCCATGCGTCGTCGGATCTGTCGTCGGATCCTCGGAGTCGTCCTGCCGGTCGCCACCGGGATGCTCGCCCTCAGCGCCCCCGCCCAGGCCGCCACCGGCCTTCTGGTGGTGAACGGCGTGCCCCACGACAACCCGCAGCGCGGCTGCTACCCCGTCACCTCGCCGGTCTCCCTCCAGAACCACACCGGCTCCCCGGTCCTGGTGCACGCCGCGGCCAACTGCCAGGGCCCGGTCACGGCGGAGGTGGACCCGGGGCAGTCCGTCCGGACCTTCGGGGCGAGCTACTTCGTGTTCTGAACCCTGCGGATCGTTCCCGGTTCCGCTGTCGGTGAAGGCCCGCCCCGCCGGGCCCCACCGGCGCCTACAGTCCCTCGCATGACAACCGTCACCACCCGCACGGTCGAATACCCCGCCGACGGACTGACCATGGTCGGCCACCTCGCCCTCCCCGCCGGCACCGGCCCCCGCCCCGCCGTCCTGATCGGGCCCGAAGGCACCGGCCTCAACGACTTCCAGCGCCGCCGCGCCGACGCCCTCGCCGAACTCGGCTACGTCGCCCTGGCCTTCGACATCCACGGCGGCCACTGGTACACCGACCCCGAGCAGATGCTCGCCCGCTGCCTGCCGCTGCTCGCCGACCCCGCCCGGCTGCGCGAGATCGGCCACGCCGCCCTCGACGTGCTGCGCGCCGAAGCGCGTACCGACCCCGCACGGATCGCCGCCATCGGCTACGGCACCGGCGGCGCCGTCGTCCTCGAACTCGCCCGCGACGGCGTCGACCTGCGGGCCGTCGGCACCATCAACGCCCTCATGACCGGCCGCCCCGGCGAAGCCGCCAACATCCGCTGCCCGGTGTGGGCCGGCGTCGGCTCCGAGGACCCGATCCAGCCCGCCGCCCAACGCGAGGCCTTCACCGCCGAGATGCAGGCCGCCGGCGTCGACTGGCGCCTCGTCGTCTACGGCGGCGCCGAGCACGCCTTCCACCACCCGCCCGTCGACCAGGTCACCGTTCCCGGCGTCGCCCACCACCCGCTGCACGCCCGACGGGCCTGGCGCGACATCGTCGCCCTCCTGGACGAATGCCTGCCCGTGGCCTGACCGGCGCCCTGACCGCGCGGCCTCGTCAGCGGTACGGCCGCAGGTCGTCGCGAAACGCCGTGCCGGTGCTCCGTCTGCCGCGTGAGTTGGCGTGGCCGCTCACCGCCACGGACGTGCGCGGCGTCCTCGGCCCGGAGGAGGAGGGGGCCGTCGACAGCCCCGACTGCCCGGCCGGCGAGCGGGTTTCAGGCAGCCCCGGACCCGGTCCCGGGCGCGGCCGCCCGGCGCTGCGCCAGTACGGCGATCGCCTCCCGGCACCAGTCCCGGTTGCCGCGTTCGAAGGCCAGGCCGCGCAGGCAGGTCAGGTAGGGGCCGATCCGCTCGCCCTCGCGCAGGAACTCCGGCTCCTCGCGCCCGCCGCGCATGCCGTGCAGCATCCGTTCGAACAGGTCGATCTTCGCCTGGGCGAACTCGGCCCGCTCGGCGAGCTGTTCGGCGAGCACGCCGGGGTCGAGGTGGTCGGCGGCGCGGACCTTGACCATCAGGTCGTCGCGGACGAAGGAGGGCTTGGCGCAGGCGGCGGCGAAGGCGTCCAGCTCGGCGAGGCCGGCCGCGGTGACAGTGAACAGCCGCTTGGTGGGCCGGTTCTCCTGCACCACCTCGCGCCCGGCGACCAGCCCGTCGCGCTCCAGCCGGGTCAGCTCGGCGTAGAGCTGCTGCGGCTGGGCGTACCAGAAGTTGGCCACGCCCAGGTCGAAGGCCTTGGCCAGCTCGTAGCCGCTGGTCTCGCCGTCGAGCAGCGCGGCCAGCACGGCGTGTCGCAGGGCCATCGGGTCGGCCCTCCCTCCTGTTGCCGGACAGGCCTTCCATGGTAGTAGTCATGAAACTGACTAATCACATTCATGAGTATCCAAGGAGTGTGCCGGCTCATGACCACCACCACCGCGGAGCGCTTCCGCGCCGCCGTCGACGCCCGTGACCTCGCCGCGCTGGACGACCTGTTCACCGACGACATCCGCTTCTACAGCCCGGTCAAGTTCAGCCCCTTCGAGGGCAAGGCGATGGTGCTCGGCCTCTTCGGGGTGCTGCTGCGCACCTTCGAGGACTTCCGCTACGTCGGCGAGTACGACGGCACCGCGCAGACCAGCGCCGACGGCGGCGAGGCGCCGTCCGCCGTGCTGCTGTTCCGGGCGGTGGCGGGCGGCAAGGAGATCCACGGCATCGACCTGCTGCACTTCGACGAGCGGGGCCGGATCAAGGAGTTCACCGTGATGGTGCGCCCGCAGTCCGCCGTCCAGGCCCTCGGCGAGGCGGTCTTCGCCGGCCTGGCCGCCGCCGGCCTGGTCCCCGCCCCGCCGGCCGTCTGAGGCGTCAACTCCCTTTCAGTGCAGGCCGGTTGCCGCTGGAATCGCCCGGGCCCCCTGCTCGTCCCAGCAGTGCCGCCACCGCCCCCACCCCCCAGTGCCCGGCCGCGCCCGGGCGGGTGGCGAGGTACCCGGCGGCGCGCCAGGGCCCCCAGCCGTGGGCTTCGGCCAGCCCGGCGCCCAGGGTGCGCAGGTAGGCGGCGGTGGGGGCGGTGACCTCGGCGCCGGCCAGGCCGGCGGGGGAGGTGAAGGTGAGCACCGGGCGCCCCCCGAGTGCTCCCACGCGCAGCAGGGTCTCGTAGCGGCCGGGGCCGGCCCGGTCGCGCCCGGTGGCCAGGACCCGGGTGAGGTCGAGGTCGGCGCCCGGGGGGCGGCGCATCTCCTGGGCGGCGATGTCGCTGAACTGGCCGGGTGTGAGCAGGTAGCCGCGGCAGGGCACCGGCCCGTGGCCGGCCGGGTCGTAGGAGGCCGTCCCGCCGCCCCAGGTGGGGGAGTTTCCGGCGAAGTAGAGGGTGCCGGGCAGGGTGAGGGCCGCGGTCAGCCGGGGCGGGCGGCGGTCGCGGCAGCCCGGGCAGCGCAGGGCCGCGCCGCCCGGACGGCCGCCGTACAGGTAGCAGGCGAAGCGGGCGGCGTGCAGGTTGGACCCGTACGCCGCGTACCAGAGGAGTGAATCCCCGCCGTCCGGCCCGGGACCATCCGATCCGGGACCATCCGGCCCGGGGCCGTCCGATCCGGGGCCCTCCGCCGCGGCCCACACCGTCTTCACAGGAAACGTCCGTTTGACGGACGCCGGCTGGAGAGTCTCACACAAACCCGAGGCTGACGTGGACAGGATGAACATCCGACCAAAACCCCCCGATTCGGTAGCCAACCCCTCACTACCGGTACCGTTCCGGACGCCATGGTGTTCATCGCTCTTCCCTCCGCCGTCATGCCCCTCCGGTTTTCGCCGATTAGCCTTCACCAGTGAAAATGCACGAAATACCCGAATCGACATTCGAATCGCATCACCATTAGGCCGTTTGGCATCGATGATGAGAATTCTCTTTGACCGCACCTTCGCTGCATCCAGCGGACGCCCAGCGGAGTCATGGTGAGTGGGCGCGTCCCCTCACCTGACAACGGCGTCACCGCACGTAGCGCGTGACACGCGCCTCCCCGAACAAACGGAGCCAAGGAACCCATCCCCATGGACGCACGCCACGACACGGCTGGCCCAGGCACGCTGCACCGACCCAACCCGGGGCAGGCCGCGGGCTGGCCGGTGGCCCAGCCCGCCCACCCGCGAAGCCTCCTCGACGTCATCGCCGCCACGGCCGACGCGCACCCGCACGCGCCCGCGCTGGACACCGGCGACACCGTCCTCGACTACAGAACCCTGCTGCAGGAGGTCGACGCCCTCGCCGGCGTGCTGGCCGGCCACGGCATCGGCACCGGCGACCGGGTCGGCGTACGCATCCCCTCCGGCACCGCCGACCTGTACGTCGCCATCCTCGCCGCGCTGCGCTGCGGCGCCGCCTACGTGCCCGTGGACGCCGACGACCCCGACGAGCGCGCCGAGATGATCTGGCAGGACGCCCAGGTCTGCGCGATCCTCGGCGCTGGCCGCCGGCTGGCCGCCGGCCCCGCCGCCCGCCCCTCGGGCCGCCCGGCCTGGCCCACCCCCGACGACGACGCCTGGATCATCTTCACCTCCGGCACCACCGGCCGCCCCAAGGGCGTGGCCGTCACCCACCGCAGCGCCGCCGCCTTCGTCGACGCCGAGGCCCGCATCTTCCTGCGCCCCCGCCCGCTGGGCCCCGGCGACCGCGTCCTGGCGGGCCTGTCGGTGGCCTTCGACGCCTCCTGCGAGGAGATGTGGCTGGCCTGGCGCCACGGCGCCTGCCTCGTCCCCGCCCCCCGCTCCCTGGTCAAGGCCGGCACCGACCTCGGCCCCTGGCTCGTGAGCCGCCGCATCACCGCGATCTCCACCGTCCCCACCCTGCTCGCCCTGTGGCCCCAGGAGTGCCTGGACCAGGTGCGCCTGATCATCGTCGGCGGCGAGGCCTGCCCGGCCGAACTCGTCGAGCGCCTGGCCGTGCCCGGCCGCGAGTTCTGGAACACCTACGGCCCCACCGAGACCACCGTGGTCGCCACCGCCGCCCGGATGCTGCCCGGCCAGCCGGTGCGCATCGGCGCCCCGCTGGACGGCTGGGAGATCGCCGTCGTCGACCAGGCCGGCCACCCCGTGCCCTGGTACGAGAGCGGCGAACTGCTGATCAGCGGCATCGGCACCGCCCGCTACCTCGACCCCGCCAAGGACGCCGAGAAGTACAGCCCCCACCCGGCGATCGCCTCCCCCCGCGTCTACCGCAGCGGCGACCTGGTCCGCAACGACCCCGAGGGCCTGATCTTCCTCGGCCGCGCCGACGACCAGATCAAACTCGGCGGCCGCCGCATCGAACTCGGCGAGATCGACGCCGCCCTCCAGGCCCTGCCCGGCATCCGCGCCGCCGCGGCCGCCGTCCGCAAGACCCCGGCCGGCGCCGACCTGCTGGTCGGCTACCTCGTCACCCAGCCCGGCACCGGCTGCGACCTCGCCACCGCCCGCCAGCAGCTGCTGGAGCGCCTGCCCGCCCCGTTGGTGCCCGTCCTCGCCCTCGTCGACTCCCTGCCCACCAAGACCTCCGGCAAGGTCGACCGCAACGCCCTGCCCTGGCCGCTGGCCACCACCGGCGGCTCCGACCGCCCCACCGAGACCCTGGACGGCACCGCCGGCTGGCTCGCCGGCCAGTGGGAAAGCCTGCTCGGCATGGCCCCCGGCCGCAGCGACGACTTCTTCGCCCTCGGCGGCTCCAGCCTCACCGCCGCCCGCCTGGTCTCCGAACTGCGCACCCGCCACGCCGGCGTCTCCGTCGCCGACCTCTACGCCCACCCGGTGCTCGGCGACCTCGCCGGCTACCTCGACTCCCTCGCCCCGGCCCCCCAGGCCGCGGCGGCCGCGGCAGGGCCGGAAGCCGCCGCGACCGCCACGCCCGCACGGCCGGTGCGCCCCACCCCGCGCAGCGCCGGGTTCTGGCAGACCCTCATGCTGCTCGGCATGTTCGGCCTCTCCGGCCTGCGCTGGGTGATCGTCCTGATCGCCATCGACAACCTCATGGGCAGCAACACCCCCTGGGCCCCGCACAGCCCCTGGTGGCCCGTGGCCGCCGGCGTCGTCCTCTTCTACAGCGCCCCCGGCCGCACCCTGCTCGCCGCCGCCGGCGCCCGCCTGATCACCGCCGGCCTCAGACCCGGCAGCCACCCCCGCGGCGGCCAGGTCCACCTGCGGCTGTGGGCCGCCGAGCGCTACACCGCCATGTTCGGCACCGGCAACCTCTCCGGCACCCCCTGGGCCCCCCGCTACGCCCGGATGCTCGGCTGCCGCGTCGGCCGGGACGTCCAGCTGCACACCGCGCCCCCCGTCACCGGCCTGGCCCGGATCGGCAACGGCGCCAGCCTCGAACCCGAGGCCGACATCGTCGGCTGGTGGCTCGACGGCGACACCCTCCAGCTCGGCCACATCGACATCGGCGAAGGCGCCAGCATCGGCCACCGCGCCACCCTGATGCCCGGCGCCCGCGTCGGCGCCGGCGCCGAGATCGCCCCCGGCTCCTGCGTCACCGGCACCGTCCCGCCCGGCGAGCACTGGCACGGCTCCCCGGCCCGCCCCTCCACCGAGGCCCGCACCCCCTGGCCGGCCGGCCCCGCCAAGGCCTCACGGGCCTGGAACCCCGCCTACGGCCTCGCCTTCGCGCTCTTCGGCCTCGTCCCGGTCATCGCCGCCCTGCCCGCGCTGTTCACCGTCTACCCGATGGTCGACAACGACCGCACCCTGGCCGCGATGTTGCTCCAGCTGGTGCCGATGACCGTGCCGCTGGCCATCCTGACCGTCTTCTGCCACGCCGCGCTGATAGCCCTGCTGATCCGGCTCTTCTCGCTCCCGCTGCGCCCGGGCTTCCACCCGGCCACCGGCCGGGTCGCGTTCTGCGCCTGGGGTGTGTCCCACCTCAGCGACAGCGCCCGGCGCACCCTGTTCCCCTTCTACGCCAGCCTCTTCACCCCGGTGTGGCTGCGCCTGCTCGGCGCGAAGATCGGCAGCCGGGTGGAGGCCTCCACCGTGCTGGCCCTGCCCGGCCTGATGCGGGTCGACGACGGCGCCTTCCTCGCCGACGACACCCTCGTCGCCCCCTACGAGCTGCACGCCGGCTGGCTGCACCTGGGCCGCGCCCACGTCGGGCGCCGCTCCTTCGTCGGCAACTCCGGCATCGTCGGCCCCGGCCGCTCGCTGCCCGACAACTCCCTGGTCGGCGTCCTCTCCGACACCCCCGCCCAGGCCCCCGAGGGCTCCTCCTGGCTGGGCCGGCCCGCCTTCGCCCTGCCGCGGGTGGCCGACACCGGCGGCGAGGCCCGCACCTACGACCCGCCCAAGCGCCTGATGTGGGCACGCGCCGGCGTCGAGGTCTGCCGGCTGCTGCCCGTCGTCATCGCCGCCGTCATGGCCGACCTGGTCTTCGCCGCCCTGCAGGCCGTCCGGGACGACTACGGGCTGGGCGCCGCCTTCGGGACGGCCGGCCCGGTGCTGATCGCCGCCGCCGTGGTGGCCTGCGCGATCACCACCCTCGCCAAGTGGCTGCTGGTCGGGCGCTTCCGGGTCTCCGAGCACCCGCTGTGGTCCTCCTTCGTCTGGCGCAACGAGCTCTACGACACCTTCGTCGAGGAACTCGCCATGCCCTTCGGCGGCGGCGCCATGACCGGCACCCCCTACCTGAACCTGTGGCTGCGCAGCCTCGGCGCCAGGATCGGGCGCGGCGTGTGGTGCGAGACCCACTGGCTGCCCGAGAGCGACCTGGTCACCGTCGAGGCGGGCGCCAGCGTCAACCGCGGCACCGTGCTGCAGACCCACCTGTTCCACGACCGGGTGATGCGGCTGGGCCCCGTCCACCTGGGCGCCGGCTCCACCACCGGGCCGCACTCGATCGTGCTGCTCAACTCCTCCCTCGGCGACGCCGCCACGGTCGGCCCGGCCTCCCTGGTGATGCGCGGCGAGAACGTCCCCGGCGCCACCCGCTGGCTCGGCAACCCCGTCGCCGCCTGGAACGCCGACGCCACCCCGCCGGCCGGGCGCCGCGCGGCCCGGGGACGACGGCGGGCCGCCGTGAGGTAGCTCACATCTTTCGAGCGATGAGGAAGCGGTGCGGTCACGGTCCTACCCGTGAACGCACCGCTTCTGCTTTGCCCGCACTTGGGAGGACACCGGACATGACCACGGCAAATGTGAAGGCCACCGAGAAGGCCGCCACCGCGCAGACCACCGCGCAGACCACCGGGAAGGCCACCGCCGCGCAGACCACCGGCGCGGCCGTGAAGGGCCCCGCGAGCTACTTCCCGTCCATCGAGAAGAAGTACGGCCGCCCGATCGCGCACTGGAAGGACCTCGTCCGCGCCTCCCCGCTCACCCGGCACATGGAACTCGTCGCCTGGCTCAAGACCGAGCACGGCCTGGGCCACGGCCACGCCAACGCCCTGGTCGCCCACACCCTCGCCGAGAAGGCCTGACACCGCCCCCGCAGGCCCGGCACCGTGGTGGAGCCTGCCCCGTCCCGGGGATCCGGCGACAGTGGATCCGGTGACAAGGGCCGGGGCCGCCAACGGCACGATCGGGATGGAGGCGGCCCCGGCCCCGGTCCGTTCCGTACGGGCGGGGCATCGACCGCGGAAGCCCGTACGGCTGCGGTCGGCCCCATTCCACGACTTCAACAGGACTTGAAGTCAAGCCCGAAAGGCCCCCGACCGGAAAAGCCCCGCCCGGAAGGCGCCCGACCGGGAAGGCCCCGACAGGAAAGCGGACACCCGCGCGGGGTAGCCTCGCTCCCGGCGGGGGCCGACAGGCGGAACGGACAAGGGGCGGACGGATGACGCAGCAGCAGCGCGGCTACTGGCGGGACTCGGACGGCTCGCCCGTCGCCATCAGCCAGGCGCACATCGTGTGGACCAGGGCGGCCTACCCCGCCCTGGTGGACGTGGCCCACCGCTACCACGCGGTGATCACCTACGCCGAGCTGGCCGAGGCCGTCCAGCAGGCCTCCGGGGTGCGCACCAGCGTCAACCAGCGGCACTGGATCGGCAAGGTGCTCGCCCTGGTGGTGCGCGAGGCCCACCGGCGCGGCGACCCGCCGCTGACCGCCCTGGTCGTGAACGCCACCGACGGCATGGTCGGCGCCGGCTACCAGGACGTCCTCGCAGTGGCCGGACAGCCGCCGATCCTCGACGAGATGGACCGCGAGCAGCACGCCGCCGCCGCCCGGCTGGCCTGCTACCGGCACTTCGGCGCCGACCTGCCCGCCGACGGCGGCATCCCGGCGCTGGCCCCGCGGCTGAAGACCGCGGTCACCCGCAAGAAGGCCGCCACCACCACCGCCGACCCCGCCGCCACCGCCGCGCCCGCCCCCCGCCCGCCGGCGATCTGTCCGAACTGCTTCCTGGAACTGCCCGCGACCCGGGTGTGCGACTCCTGCGGGGCCACCGTCGCGCCGTGAGCGCGCCGCCCGGCCACCGGCCCCGCCCGCGGGGCGCTCAGACCGCGGCCGGCAGCCTGCCGGGCATCTGCCAGCCCTCGGCCAGCCGCGAAGGGGTCAGCCGCCGGCCCTCGCCGAAGAACTCGCAGAACTTCATGATCAGCGGGTCCCAGCCGACCGGGTCCACGTAGTGGTCGGTGCCCGGCACCAGCAGCCGCTCGTCCACATGGGCACGCACCACGCTCACCTCGAAGGCGGTGCACCCCTCGTTGCCCGCCAGCGGCCTCGCCTCCTCCAGCCGGCACTCCAGCTGCACCGGGCACTCCGCCGCCCGCGGCGCCCGCACCAGCTCCCCGGGCAGCTCCGTCATCCCGGCGGCGCCGAACTTGTCCCGCTCGTGGCGGTAGCCCTGCGCACGCCGGTAGTCGGAGATCTTCGGGTTGGCGGTCAGCATCGCCAGCGCGTCGACCGCGTCGACCTGCGCCGCACTGGGCAGGTTGAGCACGCACTCGCCCTCGCGCCGCAGGTTGATCGCCGTCTGCGAGGTGTTGCCCAGGCCCAGGACACACGTCTGGCCCAGCCACCAGGCCGAGGACATCGGCATCAGGTTGGCGCCGCCGTCCTCGTTGCGCGAGCCGATCAGCACCACGGGGGTGCCGAAGTACAGGACCTTGAGATCAGTGACCTTGTGCACGGGAAGAGCCGTCCTCGAATCGGGTGAGTCGGTGGCCCGGACCGGATGATCCGTGACCGGCCACCGACTCTGCCCCCGCCCGCACCCCCGCGCTGGCGGGGATCGGACATGACGTTCCCGTACCCCCGCGGGGTCAGCCCAGGCCGCGGACGGAGACCGTACGGGCCTGGCCGTCGGTCAGCCGGTACGACAGGCCCACCACCGCGGCCCGCCCCTCGGCGACCCGGGCGGCCAGCAGCTGGGAACGCTCCAGCAGCAGGTCCACGGTCTGGCGGATGTGCTCGTCCACGATCGCGTCCGGGTCCTCGATGCCCGCCGCCTTCGCCGACAGCACGCTCGGCGTCACCCGCTCCACCACGTCCCGCACGAACCCGCCCGGCAGCTTCCCCTGCTCCAGGGAGTCCAGGGCCGCCGCCACCGCACCACAGGAGTCGTGCCCCAGCACCACCACCAGCGGACAGTCCAGCACCGCCACCCCGTACTCGACACTGCCCAGCGCCTCCGCACCGGTCACATGACCGGCGGTGCGCACCACGAAAAGGTCACCCAGGCCCCGGTCGAAGATGATCTCGGCGGCCAGCCGGGAATCCGAACAGCCGAACAGCACCGCGAAGGGCTTCTGCGCCGGCGCCAGCGCGGCCCGCCGCCCGGCGTCCTGGTTGGGGTGCTCGGGACTGCCCTCGACGAAACGGGCATTGCCGTCCAGCAGCACCCGCAGGGCCTCGGCGGGGTCGGATATCGGGCCGGATATCGGAGAGGAAATCATGCGGTCACCCTAGATCGCCGCTGCTGGGAGCCGCAGCCGGGGGCCGGGGCAGGCCCGGTTGTCCGAGCCGCTCGGTACCGTTGCCGGTATGCCCACCCGAGTGCCCCTCGCCGACCTCGTCCGGCTGCGCCAGGCCCGCGACCGGATGGACCGCGAGTACGACCAGCCCCTGGACGTCCCCGCGCTCGCCGCCACCGCGCTGATGTCCCCCGGCCACTTCTCCCGCAGCTTCCGCACCGCCTACGGCGAGACCCCGTACAGCTACCTCATGACCCGCCGCATCGAACGCGCCAAGGCCCTGCTGCGCCGCGGGGACCTCAACGTCACCGAGGTGTGCATGGCCGTGGGCTGTACCTCGCTGGGCTCCTTCAGCACCCGCTTCACCGAACTCGTCGGCGAGAGCCCCAGCGCCTACCGGGCCCGCGACCACGCCGACGGCGAGCCGATCCCCGCCTGCGTCGCCAAGATCCGCACCCGCCCGGTCCGGCGCACCTGAACGCCCCCGTGGACGCCCCCGGGAGCGCTCACGTCAGGCGAAGGGCCGGGCACCTCCCGTAGTTTGACGGTCATGAACATCGAACTCGCCCAGTGCTTCATCGCCGTCGACGACCACGACAAGGCGCTCGCCTTC
Organism: Streptomyces sp. CBMA123; assembly: GCF_014596465.1. Classification (GTDB taxonomy): domain Bacteria; phylum Actinomycetota; class Actinomycetes; order Streptomycetales; family Streptomycetaceae; genus Kitasatospora. The sequence continues at coordinate 30,764 of NZ_MECK01000268.1, forward strand.
TACCGCGACGTACTAGGCTTCGAGGTCCGCAACGACGTCGGCTTCGAGGGGATGCGGTGGGTCACCGTCGGCTCGCCCGACCAGCCCGGGGTGGAGATCGTCCTGGAACCCCCGCTCGCCGACCCGCACGCCTCCGAGGACGACCGCCAGGCCGCCGCCGAACTCCTGGCCAAGGGCCTGCTGCGCGGCGTCATCTTCCGCACCGACGACTGCGACGCCACCTTCGAACGCATCCGCGCCGCCGGCGCCGAAGTCCTCCAGGAACCGATGGACCAGCCCTACGGCGTCCGCGACTGCGCCTTCCGCGACCCGGCCGGCAACATGCTCCGCTTCAACCAGCCCCGCACCAAGTAGCGCCCGGGCCCTGGCCCGTGACCGCCCCGGCCCGTGACCGCCCCGGCCCCCGTACGGCCGGGGCGGGGGTCAGGTTCGGTGCGGTTCGCGGCCCAGGCGGTGGAAGACCAGGCAGGCCTGCACTCCCTGGGCGAGGGCGATGGTGGGGAGCAGGGACCAGGGGAGGAGGCCGGCCAGGGCCGGCGGGGGGAGGGTGAGGGCGGCGACGGCCAGGACGGGGAGGGTGCTCAGCAGGCTGATGCGCAGGCGGGTGTGGCGGGGGATCATGACGCCGCCTCGCGGGCGTGGTCGAGGAAGGTGCGCAGGTCGGCCCAGGCGTCGGCGGGGGCGGCGGGGTCGCCGGAGAGGGCGGCCGGGTCCTCGCGCCAGGCGGTGCGCACGGCGGCGGACAAGGTGGCGTCGCCGCCGCTGAAGAGGCGGGAGAGCTCGTCCAGGCGCTGGACGACGCGGCGCACCCGGGGGTCGGCGGGGTCGGCGCCCTCGACGCGCAGGGCTTCGGCGCGCCGGTAGAGCTGGGGCCATTCGACCTCCAGCAGGTAGTGGGCGGCGGGGCCGAGGGCGGCGGCGTGGTCGGCGAGGGCGTGCAGCTGGTCGTCGTCGAGGTGGCGGCGCAGGGCCTCCTCGGCGGCCGGGCCGGTGGCGCCGACGGCCTGGACCAGGCGCAGCAGGTCGGCGGTGCCGGGCTCGCGTTCGGCGTCGAGTTCGGTGTGCAGGTGGGTCAGGCGGTCGTGCAGGGTGTGCAGGGCGGCGAGGGAGGCCTCGGTGGCGGCCAGGTGCTCGCGCACCAGGCGCCGGGGGTCGACGCCGGCGTCCAGGCAGGTGGCGATGGTCTCCAGGCCCAGGCCCAGGCGGCGCAGGGCGAGGATCTGGTAGAGGCGTACGACGTCCGGCTCGGTGTAGGCGCGGTGGCCGGAGGCGGTGCGCCGGGAGGGGCTGAGCAGGCCGATCCGGTCCCAGTGGTGGAGGGTGCGTACGGTCAGTCCGCTCGCCTCGGCGAGCGGGCCGACCTTCCAGGTCTGTTCGGTGGAGGGCATGGCACGAGCATTCCTCCTGACGCCGCGTGAGGTGCAAGCCCGGTGCGGGCCTCGGTGCGGGTCTCGGTGCGGGCCGGGCTTCAGGCGTGGGCGGGCAGCGGGTAGTCGGGCAGGGCGATGGCGCCCGCCTTGGCGAACTGGGCGGCCAGGATGGGGCGCAGCGGCCAGCGGCCCATCCAGCGCATGGAGGCGGCGCGCAGGCGGATCATCAGGGCGCTGTCGGGGGCGTAGCCGTTGACGCCGCCGGGCGGCAGTTCCTGGGCGCGGGTCACGTAGGGGCGCATCAGCTCCTCGTAGCGGGCGTAGGCGGTGCGGAAGTCGCCTGCGGCGGAGGCGAGTTCGCCGGCCAGCAGGTAGGCGCCGACCAGGGCGAGGCTGGTGCCCAGGCCGGTGATCGGGCTGGGGCTGTAGCCGGCGTCGCCGAGCAGGGCGACGCGGCCGCGGCTGTAGCGTTCGAGGTGGATCTGGCCGAAGGAGTCGAAGGCGAAGTCGTCGGCGGTGGCCATGGCGGTGAGCAGCCGGTCGACTTCCCAGCCGGTGCCGGCGAAGCGCGCGGCGAGCAGGCGGCGCTGGGCGGTGTCGTCGCGGCGGTCGAGGTCGAGCGGGCCGGAGCGGAAGCCGAGGGAGGCCTTGACCTCGCCGGGCAGCCGGCCGGGCCGGGCGGCGGCGACCAGTCCGCCGGGGGCGTTGTACATCAGGAACCAGCTGTCCAGGTCACGGGCGAGCGCCGGGTCGTGGACGGTGAACCAGGAGTGGTAGCCGCCGAGCGGGCGGTAGTGGTCCCGCTCGGGGCCGAAGGCCAGCCGGCGCACCACGGAGTGCAGCCCGTCGGCACCGATGACCAGGGCGAAGCGGCGGGCGGGGGAGCGCTCGAACCGGACGGTGACGCCGGCGGCGTCCTGGTCGAGGGCGGTGACGGTGTCGTCCCAGAGGTACTCGACGCCGTCGGTGGCCTCCCGGAGCAGGTCGGCGAGGTCGCCGCGCAGGATCTCCAGCTCGGAGACGATGCCCTCGCCCTCGAACAGTTCGACGGGCACCCGGGCGGTGTGCCGGCCGCGGGTGTCGACCAGGGCGATGCCGCGCTGCTCCACGCACAGGGTGCGGGCCCGTTCCATCAGGCCCATCCGTTCGATGACGGTGCGTCCGGCGCCGCGCAGGTCGACGGCCTGTCCGCCGGGGCGCGGGGCGGGGGCGCGTTCGACGACGGTGGGGTTGAAGCCGTGGCGGCGCAGCCAGTAGGCGAGGGCGGGGCCGGCGATGCCGGCGCCGGAGATGAGGATGTCGGTGTTCTCCATGCCCGTACCGTACGCCGTACGCTTCGGGCTCAACAAGCCTTAATCTGCGGTTATTTGGGATTGACGCACTAGTGCACTTGGGCACTTCGGGGGAGGCCGGGGCCGCTGCGGGGGGTTTGCGCAGGCGGGCGGCGCCCCAGGTGCACTAGTGCGGCCGGGGGTGGTGCTCTCAGGACGGGGGCGGCGGCTCGGGCAGCCCCGGCACCGGGGCGTCAGGGCCTCGGGGCGGTGCCCGTCGGGGCGGGGTTCGTCGGCGAGGTGCCCGTCGGCGAGGTGCCCATCAGGGTGTGCAGCAGGTCCTCGCCCAGGCCCAGGCCGGTCTGCGACTCGTCCGGCAGGTCGTAGTCGAGGTACCAGTCCGACGGCGCCTCCGGGTGCGGGCCGCTGACCGCCACCCGCCCCGCGCCGTAGGGGGCGACCACGGCCGCCGCCCGGTCGTTGGTGTAACGGGCCAGCACGTCCGCGTCCGGGCCGCTCACGTCGAAGTACGGGCCGTCCTGGAAGTACATCCGCTGCGGGTGCCCGCGCCAGGAGACGTCGACCAGGTGGTCCTGCTCGTCGGTGACGGTCGCGCCCCGGGAGCTGATGTACTGGCCCGAGTCGCCCGGCAGGAGGCCGTAGCCGGGGTCGTGGCCCGCCAGGTAGCCGCCCATGCACAGCCCCAGGAAGTGCCCGCCGCCGCGCACGTACGCGCGCACCAGCTCCGGCGAGAAACCCGGGTCGCGCTGCATCAGGCGCCACGCGGTCGACACCTCCTGCCCGTTGGTGCCCCCCGGCTGCACGTACAGCGCGACGCCGGACAGCGCGTCCGGGCCGAAGCGGTCCTGCTCCTCGGGCCCGATGTAGCGCACCGCGAAGCCGTCCTGCTCCAGCATGTCGTGCGCCGCCTCCGGGCAGCCCTGGCAGGCCGCCGGGCCCCGGTAGACCAGGGCCAGCGGACGGCCGTCCGGATCCGGCGCCGCCTGGCCCGTCCGCCCGGCTGCGGCCGCGGTGTCCGCGCTCGCACCGCTGCCGGGCGCCCCACACGCCGAGGCTGTCAGCACCACCGCCGCCAGTGCCAGCGCCGCCGCGCCCCGTCCAGCCCTCATGACCTGCACTTCCGCCGCCCTCCAGGGCTTCGCGCCGACCCCCGTACGCCGCCACGACGCTACGTCCCACCTGCCCCGACTCGCACACCAGACCCCCTGATCGGGTGAATATACGGAGAGTAGTTGACGCCCGGGGGCCCTCGGACGGCCGGAGCCGCCGCCGCTTCGACCTGGAGGGCCGCCGCCCGGGCCGGCGGGAACCGCCGCAGCCGCACCAGCGCCAGCACCAGCAGCAGGGCCAGCGCCCCCGCCGCGCAGGCCAGCGCGAACGCCGCCGGGTACCCGTGAGCGCCGACCAGCGGCCCCGCACCCGTCACCCGCCAGACCCTGCCCCGCGATCAGCCCACTGCCCAGCAGCGTCATCGCCTCGCCCATCCGCCCCGGCGCCGCGACCCCGCTCGGCCAGGCCGAACACCGCGATCAGCGTCGGGGCCACCGCCAGGCCGATCGCCCCCACCGACCACGCCGCACCCGCCACCCCGCCCACCGGCAGCAGCGTCAGCAGCAACAGCGCCTGCACCGCCACGGCCGCGCGCAGCCGTACCGTCAGGTCGAACCGCCCGGAGAAGGACGCCAGCAGGAACCCGGCCGCCGCGCTGCTCACCCCCATCGCCGCCCACACCAGGCCGCCGACGCCCGCGTCACCCCGGGCCAGGTACTGCACGCCGGTGTTGGTGGCGCCGAACACCACGCCCTGCAGCACCGTCACGGCGAGCAGCACCAGCAGCGGCCCGCGGCGCAGCCGCCCCGCCTCCACCGTGCGCGGCACCGCCGCCGGAGCCGTCGGGTGCAGCGCGAACAGCACCCCGAAGACCGCCGTCAGCGCCGCCGCGCAGACCAGCTCCGCCGCCGGGTGCACCGCCCAGGCCAGGACCCCGACCAGCGCGGGGCCCACCACGAAGCTCGTCTCGTCCACCACGGTGTCGAACGACAGCGCGGAGCCGACCAGTTCGGCGCCGTCACGGCGCCCGCTCGCCAGCGCGATCCAGCGGGTCCGGGACAGCGGCCCGATCTGCGGCACCGTGAAACCGGTCAGCACCGCGCAGCCGGCCTGCACCGGCACCGGCAGGGCGCCGGCCACGGCCACCACCAGGGCGGCGGTCATCAGCGCGTTGGCCACCGAGGCGGCCAGGATCACCGGACGGTGGCCGCGCCGGTCGGCCAGCCGGCCCAGCAGCGGCCCGCCCACCGCCTGCCGGTCCACAGCACGCCCGCCACCACGCCGGCGCGGCCGACCCCGCCGAGCGCGGTGACCATCAGCAGCGTCCCGGTCGGGCACAGCGCGGCGGGCAGCCGGGCGAGGAAGGAGACGACCGGCAGGCGCGGCCCGGCCGGCCGGACGACGCCGTGCACGGCGCTGCGAGCGGACAAGGGGGCGCCCTTCGTCGGTGATCGGCATCGGTGATCGGTGATCGGTGGCCCGGGAGTGCCCCCACGACACAGCCAGGTGCCCGGGCCCGGCCATCGGCGCCGTCTACCAAGCTGCCCGCCGCGCTCCCGGCCGGGCGCTGGACGTTCCTCCCAGGGCGCAGGCATGAGGCGCGTCCGACGGATGACCCGGTCGACGAGTGCCGCGTCCGCCCACTCGCCTCGCCTCGCCCCGACCGGACACGGGATCAATGATCGGACGCGCCTTGGCCGCCGCAGGTCGGATCCTTCGCGGGCAGCCGGCCCGTGGTCAGGTAGCGGTCGACGCTGCCGTCCGCGCAGGACGGGCCGGCCACCACCACGCCGTGGCCCTCACCGCCGGCCAGCGTGACCATCCGCCACCGTGCAGGGCCCGTCAGCTGAACCGGCCCTGGCGCCCGTTTCGGACCGGACCAGCCACGGCTTTCCGAGCGAGCGGTCGCGGAGCAGAGCCCGGCCGACCGCCTACAGCCCGGGCCCGGCCGGCCTCTGCCCGGGCCACGCGGCGGTGCTGTGGCGGGTGATCGGGTAGCCGATCTCGTACTCGTCGGCCCGCATGCGGGTGTCGTTGACCTCCACGACTGTGCCGTCCGGGCCGGTGCTGGTGCGGATGATGCGCAGCAGCGGGGTGCCCTTGGGGGCTTGGAGGTCGGCGGCTTCGGCGGGGGTGGGCATGCGGGAGGTGATGGTCTCGTGCCAGGCCAGCGGGCCGTGGCCGAGGTCGCGTTCCAGACGGTCGTAGATGCCGCCGGGGCCGGTGTCGGCTTCGGCGAGGCGGGTGCCGCGAGCGATGGCGGCCGGCAGGTAGCTGGTGGCCAGCTGGGTGGGCTTGCGGGTGTCGGGGTCGCCCATGAGGCGGTCGCGCAGGAGGACGTCGCCTGTGGGTTCGACGCGCAGGAGGGAGGCGATGTCGTGCGGTGCGGGCGCCCAGGTGATGGTTGGCTTGCGCAGGGCGACCCAGGGCTGGGCGGTGGGGTCGAAGTAGTAGCCGCGGTCGTCCCGGAGCACCTGGCGGACGCGGGAGAGCTTCTGGCGCTGGGGCAGGGCGCGCACGATCGTGCCGCGGCGGCGGACGACTTCGACCAGGCCTTCGGCTTCGAGGAGGGCGATGGCCTGGCGGGCGGTCTGCTTGGAGATGCCGTACTGGGTGGCGAGGCTGGTGATCCTCGGCAGCACCGTGCCGGCCGGGTGGCGGCCGTCGAGGATGGCGGCGCGCAGGTCGTCGGCGAGCTGGCGGTAGTGGGCGGGCGGCTTCTCCATGGTGCTCTTTTCCGGTCGGTGGTTCCGATGGCGTGGGCGCTCTTCGTATTAGTCCTAGCCCTATTGACAGGGGTTTGAACCAGCCCGATATTAGAGCTAGGACTAACTGTGTGTTAGGTATTCGACACGGTAGGTCCGATCGCCCGGCGTGCAGCTCATCACCGCCGGGGCACCATCCGAACGTCCTCACACGGCCCTGGAGGCCAGATCGTGACGACCCATCACCTGCTCCGCCGTGACACCGCCGACCCGCACGATGCCGTGGTCACCCTGGGTCCGGAGGGCACCGACGCTCACCACGAGGCCCGCCGCCACTTCGCGAAGGTCCTGCTCACCGACACCTTCGAGCTCGCCGTTCGCGAAGCCCTCTCCCGCGACTGCCACGCCCTGGTGGCCGCCGGGTTCGTCGAGCGCCACCGCCCCGGCGGCGAGGTGTCCGACCTCTGGGTCGACATCCACTTCCGCCACCTGGGCCAGGTCGAGTTGGCGGCCGTCTGGGAGGCGCCGACCAAGCCGATGTGCCTGGCCGCCCCGCCCGGAATCCACACCCCGCGCACCGTCGCGCTCCACCCCGCCACCGGAGCCTTCGCCGAGCGCTACGCCCCGGCCGCCGGCCGCCGCTACGTCGACGCCAAACCCCTGGCGGTGCGCCAGGTGCTCGACGGGACGGCCGAGGGCTGCATCGGCTCGGTCGACGTCGTCCAACACGCCGGCCTCGCCGTCCTGCAGGAGTTCCAGCCCACGATGGTCTGGTGCCTCTACCGGGCCGTCAATCGGCATATACCAGGCAGGTAGGGTAAAAACCGCGACTCGCCCAAATCGCTGCTAGGCTGCCCGCCGATTCCCCAACTCGTGGGAACAGCAACCGACTTGGGAGCGAGGCCATGAAGGTTCTCATCACCGGCGGCGCCGGATTCATCGGATCCACCATCGCCAGCGCCTGCCTGGACGAAGGCATCGAACCCGTCATCCTGGACAACCTGTCCACCGGACGTCCCGAGTTCACCGTCGGCCGCACCCTCTACCGGGGCGACATCGCCGACGGCGACCTGATCGACCGCGTCTTCCACGACCACCCCGACATCCACGCCGTCATCAACTGCGCCGCCCGCATCGTCGTCCCCGAATCGGTCGCCGACCCGCTCGGCTACTACGACGCCAACGTCACCAAGGGCCTGGCCCTGGTCAGCCACCTGCTACGCAACGGCTGCCACCGCCTCGTCTTCTCCGGCTCCGCCGCGATCTACGACTCCGGCCAGGCCATCACCGAAGACGCCCCCCTACGCCCGCTCTCCCCCTACGCCCGCACCAAGTCCGCCTTCGAAGGCGCCCTGGAGGACATCACCGGCGGCACCGCCCTGCGCGTCATCACCCTGCGCTACTTCAACCCGATCGGCGCCGACCCCAAGCTGCGCACCGGCCTGCAGACCACCAAGCCCACCCACGCACTCGGCGTCATGATCGACCGCTACCGCGCGGGCGAGCCGTTCCCCGTCACCGGCACCGACTGGCCCACCCGTGACGGCTCCGGCATCCGCGACTACGTCCACGTCTGGGACCTGGCCGCCGCCCACATCGCCGCGGTGCGCCGCTTCGACACCGTCGTCGGTGACGACGGGCCCCGCTACCTGCCGATCAACCTCGGCTCCGGCAACGGCACCACCGTCTTCGAACTGATCAAGGCCTTCGAGGACGTCACCGGCGAGCCGCTCGCCCACCACCGCACCGAAGCCCGGCCCGGCGACAACGCCGGCGCCTACCCCGCCATCGACCGCGCCCACGCCCTGCTGGGCTGGACCCCGGGCCACACCCTCCAGGAGGGCATCGCCGCCGCCCTGGAGTGGAACGCCACGCGCCACACGATCCTCAAGGACGAGTGATGACACCTGCCCCATCCGGGGCGCCCCGGCCGGCGACCTCGATCGTCGTCGCCGGCTACGGGGCGCTGACCTCCGGCATCCTGCCCCACCTCGCGGCCCTGCCCGCCACTCGCGTCGCCCTCACCAGCCGCCACCTCACCCAGGCGCCCCACGCCGCCGTGCCCCTCATCGGCCCGGCCGAACTCACCGACCAGCGCCCCGACGTGGTGCTCGGCTGCTTCGAGAACGACGCCCGCAGCCGCAACTTCTGGACCAACCAGCACGTCACCGCAGCCATCGCCACGCACCGCCCCGCGTGCATCGAGCTGTCCACCATCAGCCCCGAACGGGCCGTGCAGTGGCACCGGGAGACCGCCGCCCTCGGCGCAACCACATGGGAGTGCCCCGTCACCGGCTCCCGCCCCGGCGCGCAGGCCGGAACCCTGTCCGCGTTCCTCTACGCCGCCGCCCCCAACGCCTCTGCCAAACGCGCCCTGGCCGCCTTCACCCGCCACCGCTACCGCTTCACGGCTCCCGGCAACCCGGCCCGCTTCAAGCTGATCTTCAACGCCTGGGGCGCCGCCCTCCTGCACGCCGCCAGCGCGTTCGCCCGCCGCCTGCCCGAGCACCTGGGGGAGGACTACCCGGTGGCCGCCCGGATCGTGACCACCGACGGCTGGATGGCCGCCCTCGCCGCCCAGAAGCTCCCCCGATTCGAACAACGCGCCTACGGCGACCCGGACTTCGCCGTGCACCACATGATCAAGGACCTCCGCTATGCCCGTGACTTGCTGGGCGAGGAAGTCCTGCTGACCGCCGCGCTGGACGCCTACACCGCCGCCGAGCAGCACCACGGCCCCTACGCCGACTTCACCGCCGTCGCCGACATCCGAGGAGCGCAGTGAACTCCCACGACCTGCCCCTGCTCCTCAAGCAGCTCACCCACGAGTTCGCCGACGCCACCGGCATGTCGGTGGCCCTGTCCGGCTCCCTCGCCCGCGGCGACCACCGCACCGGGCGCAGCGGCCACATCACCTCCGACCTCGACCTGATCCCCATCGTCGCCACCCCCGCCGACGCCCCCACCGCCCGCACCGTGCTGCAACCGATCCTCCAGCGCCTCGCCGACACCTGGCAGATCGAGGCCACCGCCGCCATCACCACGCTGCGCGCCTTCCAGCTGGCCGGCCACGCCCCCTACCGCACCAGCATGCGCCCCCAGTGGCTCTGCGACGCCCTCGGCCTCGGTCCGGACGCCTTCGCCCGCCCCGGCGACGACGCCGAGGGTACCGCGCCGGCCTGGGCGCTGCAGCCGGTCACCTACTACCTGGCCAAGGCCACCGCCCAGGAGCCGGCCACCAACCTGCTCAAGGCCCGCACCGCCGCCGCCAGGGCAGCCGCCGCCTTCGACCTTCCCCTCGCCGACAGCCTCGACGACCTCCCGCGCGCCCTGCGCACCCTGATCGCCGAACGGCGCCTCAGCCCGCTCGACTCCACCGCCCGCTACCTCACCACCCCCACCCGGCCCACCATCGCCGACGCCGTCCGCGACGCCGTCTTCTTCGAGAACCAGGGCCTGCCCTTCGCCGACTCGGCCGTCGCCGCGCTGCCGTCCCTGCCGAACTGACCAGGAGCACGCCGCATGCCCACCCGACAGCACGTCGAGATCCTGCCCCCGCACCCGCTCAGGGCCGGCTACGACCGCACCCTGGAACGGGGCTCGATCGCCGACCAGTTCCAGCAGCGCCTGGAACCCGCCCACTTCAACCCGGCCTACCTCACCGCCCTGACCGAACGCGTCGAGGCCGCCCTGCGCCGCGACCCCGCCGACGAGGCCATGCGCTGGCGCCTGGCCTGCCTCCTGCTGCAGAACAACGCCACCGCGGCCGCCGTCGAACGCGCCGACCAGCTGCTCACCGGCGCCACCCTCCCGCAGGCCCGCCGCCTGGCCGACCTCGTCACCGCGATCCGCAGCCGAGCGGGCCGGCCGCGCACCGGCCGCCGCGTCACCCGCGTCAACTGGTCGATCAACAACCGCTGCCCCATGTCCTGCCATGGCTGCTACAACCCCTTCGCCACCGAGCAGATCGATCTCGGCCAGGCCAAGCACATCCTCGACAAACTCGCCGCGCACGGCACCACCGACCTGATCCTCGCCGGCGGCGACCCGCTGCTGTGGCCCCCGATCTTTGACGTGATCGACCACGCCACCGCCACCGGCATCAACACCGCCCTCGACACCACCGGCTACACCCTCGATGCCGCCAAGCTCACCCGGCTCCGGCCGCTCTCCACCCTGCGCCTGCCGCTGGACGCCGTCACGCCGGAGGTGCAGCGCGCCTTCCGCCGCAGCTCGGACGCGAACCTCCTTCAGGTCCTGCTGGACTCCCTCGCCCTGTGCGACCGCGAGGGCTTCGACCGGGTCCGCGTCCACACCGTCGCCAGCGCCAGGAACCTCCACCAGCTCAAGGACATCGCCGCCGAGGTCTTCTCCCACCCTTGCGTCGTCCAGTGGGTCGTTTTCCAGTGGTGGGGCCGGCGCGCCTCGCCCGCCACGACCCGCGCGCTCAGCGTGGACACCCACGCCGTCCGCAGCGCCGTCGAGGCGATCCGGCTGGACCACCCCGGCCGGGACATCATCCTTGCTGAGACCGCCGACCGGGAACTGCTGAACTGGATGATCCAGTCCTCCGGGCAGGTCGTCACCTTCGGCTCCGGCCCCGAGGAGGAGTTCATCCTCGGCAACCTCCTCACCGACCAGGTCGAGGACATCCTCACCCACCCGATCCTTGACTTCGACGCCATGTCCCGCGGAGTCCCCGTCACCCCCGGCCCCCAGTAGGCCCGGGCACTCGGCAGGTCGCGCAGCAGTCCCGAGAAGACCGGGCAGGGGCTCCAGCAGGCCTACTCACCTGCTGGAGCCCCTGGTGTTGGTGCGGCGCCGGATTCGCTCGGAGAGTTCGGGACTCGGACCGCGGCTCCGGCAGGGCCAGCAGGCTCACCCGGAAGGGCGGTTGATCGCAACCCGATACGCGCCCTGGTGCCGAGGTCCCACGCCCCGTCGTCCAACGGTCGGGGTGACCGGCCCGCCGGGGCCGGCGGTCACCGGTCGGGCCCGCCCGGACGGGCCCCGGCCCGCGAGGCGTCGAGCAGGGTGCGCAGCTGCGCGGTGTGGACGCGCAGCAGGCGCACCGCGCGGTCGGTGCCGCCGGGCAGGAAAGGCAGGACGACCAGGGCCGGGACGGCGGCCAGCACGGTGAGCAGCAGCAGCGGCGTCAGCAGGGCGACCAGCAGCACCCGTTGGGTGGTGCGGCCGGCCGGCGACAGGAAGGGCAGGGCGGGCAGGTGCACGGCGGGTCTCCTCGCGGTGGTGGCGGTGCGGGTGGCGAGGAGGAATCTGGCACCGGTCCGGTTGATCCGCCCCTGTCCGGGGCGTTGCGGCAGGTAAGGTCCGGACAACGGCCGGGATGGTCCGGGACGTCCCGGACAACTCCGGGGGCGCGGGCGGGGGTTGGGGCATGGGCAGGCCGTGGGGGCCGATCCGGGCGCAGAGCGCCGAGGGCCGGGAGCTGGCGGGCTTCCTGCGCGCCCTGGTGGACGCCAGCGGCCTGACGATGACCGCGATCGCCGGGGGGATCAGCTGGTCCAAGACCCAGGTCGGCTCCTACCTGGCCGGCAGTCAGCTGCCCGAGCAGGACTTCGTCCTCGCCCTGGTCGCGGCCACCGTGGCGGAACCGAGGCTGCGCGAACGCCGCCGGACCGAGGCGCTCACCCGCCTGCGGGCGGCCGAACACCCGGCACCCGAACGCAAGCCCGCCCAGACCCCGGCCGGCCACGTTCCGGCGGGCGGGGGGTACGCCGTGGAACTGGCCGAGGCCCGCCGGCAGCAGCTCGACACCTACGACCGGCTCACCCGGTCACTGGAACAGCAGGCCGTCCTGGAACGCACCGCCCACAACTCCGCGCAGCTGGTGATGGCCCTGCTCTACATGATCACCAAGCTGGAGCAGCGCGTCGACGGCCTCTGCGCCGAACGCGACGAACTGCGCGGTCAGGGCCAGGCGCATGAACTGGAACAGGCCCAGCGGCAGTTGGAACGCGCCCTGGACCAGGAACGGCGGGCCCAGGAGGAACTACGGCGGGCCCAGGAGAAGCAGCGCCGGGCGGAGGAACTCGCCGCCCGGGTGCAGCACCTGGTGCGGCAGCTGACCGACGAACTCGACCGGCTGCGGGCGGGCGACCCGGACCCGCAGGCCGACGAACCGCGCCAGGCGGCCGAGGTGGTGCCCGCCGCGGGCGCCGGCGACCCGGTCGGCGACGACATCGAGCAGGCGCTCGCCAAGGCGGCGGCCGTCAACGACGCGGACGGGGAGGCGATCGAGCGGGTCAGCGAGGAGCTGGGGGAGGAGAGCCCGCGGGTTGTCCCGGTTGTCCGGGACAACCTGACCTACCGGGACAACCTCACGACCGGCGGCGACGCCGCCCGGGCAGTGATCCGGGCCAGGGCCGCAGAGGCGGCCCTCCTGGGCCCGGGCCGTGCGGCCGTGCGGCGGTGGGAACTGCTCGTCGCGGACGCCATCCGCATGCTCGGCCCCGACGACCCCGAGACCCTGGCCGTCTACGGCAACCATGCCGGAGTCGTCGGGGCCGGCGGCGACCACGCCTGGGCGGTCCAGCTGTATGAGGACCTGGTCGACCGTTGTGAACAGGTCCTGGGGCCGAACCACCGTGAGAGCCTGGTCGCCCGCAACGGACACGCCCTCAATCTGGGGAACCTCGGGCGCCACGCGGAAGCCGCCAAGCTGCTCGAACCCCTGATCGACGACTGCGCGCGGGAGCTGGGGCCGGGCCACCCGGAGACTCTGATCGCCCGCAACAACCAAGCCTTCAACATCGGGTATGCGGGCCACTGGGGCCGTGCCGCGTACTACTTCGAAACGCTGCTCCGTGACCGCCGGCTGGTGCTGGGGCCCGACGACCCGGACACTCTCACCACCCGCAGCAACCACGCCTACTGCGTCGCTCGCGCCGAGGGCGCCGCCGAGGCCATCCGGCTCTTCGACGCCCTCGTCCTCGACTGCGTCCAACTGCTGGGCCCCGACCACCCCGAGACCCTCGCCGCCCGCCGCCACCGGGCCGAGCTGAGCCGCCCGGGCGGACGCTAGCCCGCCCGCACCGCCCCCACCACCGCCGACAGGTCCCGCTCGGCGATCGACGGATCCGCCAGCAGCACCTGGCGGGCCGCCGCCAGCACCGGGCCGCCGCCCGCCAGGGCGAGGTCCTTGGCCGCCAGCCGCACCGGGAAGTCCGACTCCGTGCTGCGCGCCCGGGCCACCACCCCCGCGAGCGGCCCGGCCGCCAGCACCTCCAGGGCCTCCTCCTGCGGAACGCCCAACTCCTCGGCCACCGCGACCACTTCACTCAGCGCGGTGACGGATGCCACGATCGCGCCCATCACCACGACCTTCAGTGCCGCCCCCGTACCCGGGCCGCCGCAGCGCCGCACCCGCCCGAGGTGGGCCAGGACGGGTTCGGCGCGGTCCAGGTCGGCGTCCTCGCCGCCCGCGTAGACGACCAGGTCGCCGCCGGCCGCCGGGCCCACGCTGCCGAGCACCGGGGCGTCCACCAGGGCGACGCCGCCGGGCAGTTGGGCGCGCAGGCCGGCGACGGCCCGCGGGCCGATCGAGGACATGTCGATCCACAGGGTGCCCGGGGCCAGGTGGGCGGTGAACCGCCCGGCGACCTCGGCCGCGGCCTGCGGGTCGGACAGCATCGTGACGACGACGCCGGCCCCCGCCACGGCATCGGCCGGGCTCGCGGCCTCGGTGAGGCCCCCGGCGCGGCCGGGGGTGCGGTTCCAGACGGTCAGCGGGTGGCCGGCGGCGGCGAGGCGGCGGGCCATCGGCAGCCCCATCCGGCCCAGGCCCAGAAAGGCGATCTTTTCCATGGCCGCCACGCTAGGCAGCATCGAGCCAGGCGACCAGCGAATGTCTCGCATGGTAGTCATGCGGAATGGACATGGCTTGGCTGGACGTCTTCCGCACCGTCGCGCACCTCGGCTCCTTCACCGCTGCCGGGGAGCGGCTGGGCTTCACCCAGTCCGCGATATCCCGCCAGATCGCCACCCTGGAAGGCGAGTTGGGCGTTCCGCTGTTCGACCGGCTGGCCCGCGGGGTGCGGCTGACCGACCACGGACGCGCACTGCTCCCGCACGCCGAAGCCCTGCTGGAACGCCTCGACACCACCCGGCGCGACCTCGTCGCCCTCACCGAACTGGATGCCGGACGCCTGCGGGTGGGCGCCTTCGACAGTGCCAACGCCGAACTCGTCCCCAGCGCCCTCGCCGCCTTCCGCGCCGCCCACCCGCAGGTCGAGATCACCCTCACCGAAGGCCTCACCGCCCACCTGCTGGACCGGCTCGCCGAGGGCGCCATCGACCTCGCCGTGGTCGCCTCCTACGCCGAGAACCCACAAGACGCCTACGACACCGACCAGTTCGACCTTCATCCGCTGCTGGACGACCCCGTCCTGGTCGCCCTGCCCCGCGGCCACCGGCTCGCCGGCCGACGCCGCCTGCGACTGGCCGAACTCGCCGACGAATCCTGGATCGCCGCCCGCCGCCACCCCGAATCCACCCTCCTCGCCGCCTGCCTGCGCAGCGGCTTCCAGCCCCGGATCGAGTACGCCGTCGGCGCCTGGACCGCCAAACTCGGCCTGGTCGCCGCCGGCCTGGGCCCCACCCTCATCCCCTCCCTGGCCGCCCGCGCCGTCCGCCCCGACATCGCCCTGATCCCCCTCCACCCCCAGGACACCCCCGTCCGGCACGTGTGCACCGCCACCCGCCGCGGACAGCGGACCCCGCCCGCGGCCGAGGGCTTCACCGCCTTCCTGCGGGCGGGGGCGAACCGGGTGTCCGGGGCGGAGCGTTGACCGAGCTGCCGCGCCGCCGCCTCCACCGCCTGGGCCGGCAGCACCGCGATCGTCATCGGCCCCACCCCAGGCCGCTCCCCGGTGGTACTCCACCCCAGCGCCGGCCGCGGCCCGCTCCTGCCCTGACCGAGGCGTGGCCCGACGGCGCTCGAACCCCTGGCCGGGCGGTAACTCGCTGGCGGGGGAGAGATGTTGCGGGTGATGATGCGCGGATGGCAACCGAGCGACCCGAGCGACCCGAGCGACCTGAGCGATGGACCCAGGCGAGCGTCTACCCCGACATGTGGGCGGACCCGGACGAGGACCCGCGCAACAGCGAAGGGCCCGCCCCGGACGGCGAACTGGCCACCCTGGAGGACTACCTGACCAACTACCGCCTCACCCTGCGGATGAAGTGCGAGGGACTGGACGCTGAACAGCTGGCCCGGCGCTCGGTGCCGCCGTCGACCATGTCACTGCTCGGCCTGGTGCGGCACCTGGCCGAGGTGGAACGCGACTGGCGGGGCTGGATCCGCGACGGCGAGCCGCTGCCCAAGCTGTACGGCGCGCGCGACGCCGACTTCGACGGCGCGGTCGCCGACCCGGCCGTGGTGGCGGCCGCCTGGCGGGACCTGGAGAGCGAACAGGCCGCACTGGACACCGAGTTGGCCGCCCACCCGGATCTGGGGACGCGGCTCGGCAAGCAGGGCGTCGCGGTCCGCGAGCTGTGGGTGCACCGCGTCGAGGAGTACGCCCGTCACTGCGGCCACGCCGACCTGCTGCGCGAGTGCGTGGACGGCCGGGTCGGCCAGTGACGGGTGCCGGTGCCGGTGCCGGCGCCCGGGCGGACGCCCGGCAGGTGGCGTCGGCCGGTGGCAGGGCGCCGGTCGACAGGTAGGCGTCGACGGCCTGTCGGGCGCAGGTGCTGTAGCCGTCGAGGTGGACCGTGTGGACCCGGCCGGGGGTACGGGGGGGCCGCGGGGTCGGTGCTCGACGGGCCGGTGCGGGCAGGGTGTGGAACGGTGGAAGACCGGGGGAGAGCCGGGGGCCGGTTGCGAGAGGAGTCGCCATGTCGTCGAAGCGCCGCCGCAAGAAGAAGGCCCGGGCCAGGCGCGGGGCCAACCACGGCCGCCGCCCCCAGTGCTGAGCGGCTGAACGGCCGGGCCGTACGGCCCCGCGTCCGAGCGTCGGAGGCGGGGCCGTACGGTCACCCTGCGTTGTCGAGCGCGGCCGCCTTGCGCAGCAGCACCGCCCGCTCCCGGGCGTTGCGGCACAGTCGGGCGGCCAGTTCCAGCTCGGCCCGGGCCTCGGTGCTGCGGCCGAGCCGGGCCAGCAGTTCGCCGCGCACCCCCGGCAGCAGGTGCGAGCCGGACAGGCGGCCGGAGACGGCCAGATCGTCGACCAGGGACAGCGCCGGCAGCGGCCCCTCGGCCATCGCGACGGCCACCGCCCGGTTGAGCTCGACCACCGGGGACGGCGCCACCCGGCCCAGCGCCTCGTACAGCAGCACGATCCGCTCCCAGTCGGTGTCCGCCACCGAGGGCGCCGCCGCGTGGCAGGCGCCGATCGCGGCCTGCAGGCCGTACGGGCCCAGGCCCCGCCCCAGGGCCGCGGCCCGGCCCAGCGCGGCCAGGGCGCGGCGGATCGCGGAGTGGTCCCAGCGGCGCCGGTCCTGGTCCTCCAGGAGCACCGCCTCCCCGTCCGGCCCGGTGCGGGCCGGGAAGCGCGAGGCGGTCAGCTCGAACAGGGCGAGCTGCCCGTGCACCTCCGGTTCGTCGGGCAGCAGGGCGGCCAGCATCCGGGCCAGCCGGACGGCCTCGTAGGCGAGGTCGGGGCGCAGCAGGTCCTCGCCGGCCGTCGCCGTCGAGCCCTCCGTGAAGATCACGTACAGCACGCTCAGGACGGCGCCCAGCCGGGTGCGCCGCTCCTGCGGGGGCGGCAGCTCGAACGGGACGTGCGCGGCGGCGATGGTCTTCTTGGCGCGGGTGATCCGGGCCTGCACGGTGGGCACCGGCACCAGGAACGCCCGGGCGATCTCCTCGCTGGACAGGCCGCCCACCACGCGCAGGGTGAGCGCCACCCGGGCCTCGGGGGAGAGCACCGGGTGGCAGGCGGTGAACATCAGGGCGAGGACGTCGTCGTCGACCCGGTCCGGATCGAACGGCAGGTCCGGCTGCGGCGCCGGGGTGCCCGCCGCGCCGGTGCTGAACTCGCCCTCGGCGAGCGGGCCCGCGAGCGCGGTGTAGCGCTCGTCCAGCGCCGAGGCGCGGCGGAAGGCGTCGACGGCCCGGCGCCGGGCGGTGGTCAGCAGCCAGCCCACCGGGCTGGCCGGGGCGCCGTCGCGCGCCCAGCCGACCAGGGCCTCCGCCAGCGCCTCCTGGGCGACGTCCTCGGCGAGGGCGAAGTCCCCGGTGTAGCGGGCCAGCGCGCCCACGATCCGCGCGGACTCGATCCGCCAGACGGCCTCGACGGCCCGCCGGGCGGCCTCGGCGCCCGGCGGACCGTCGGTGGCTGCGGGCATCAGAGCTGGCCGGTCCGCTCGCGCCACGCCCGCTCCTTGACGATCCACTCGTTGTCCTGCGGGAACTCCTCGATGCCCGGTACCCGGCGCACCTCGCACTTGGAACCGGGCAGCGCCGGCAGCCGCTTGGCCCACTCCACGGCCTCCTCCTTCGAGGTGACGTCGATCAGGTAGAAGCCGCCGAACAGCTCCTTCGTCTCCCCGTACGGGCCGTCGGTGACCACCGGCGTCTCCCCGTCGAAGTCGACCACCACGCCCTGCGACGGGTCGTCCAGCCCCTCGGCGGCCACCAGCACGCCCGCCCGGATCAGCTCCTCGTTGAAGCGGCCCACGGTCTCGAGCATCTCCTCGAACGGCGTCTCCATCATCTTCGCCATGGACTCGTCCGTGCCCCGCATGATCAGCATGTACTTCGCCATCTCAACCTCCTCCACGGGGGGCCGCCTGCCGACCCTCTCCAACCCAAGGTCGAACGGCGCGGCGCCGGATCGACACGGTGAACGAAGACGGACGATATTCCCTCCCGCCGACACCCCCCGGCCGCCCCGCCGCCGGCCCCCGGACACCCCGCGCGCGCTGCGGGCGGGCCGGTCAGCGGGCGGCGGGCCCGCGCCCAGGGCTGCGGGCCCGCCCCCGAACACCCCACACCCCCTTCCAGGAAGCGCACGGCAACGGCGGCCCCGGCCAAGATCGGCCGGGGCCACCGACACCGGAGCCGAACGGACCTGCCCCGGTGCCCCGTCGCCGCTTCGGCCCACCGAAGCGGCGACGGCATCGTCCGGACCTTCCGCGCGGAAAGGACGGCAATGCCCTCGCCGCTCTGCGCAAGAAGTCGGACCGGCCGACTTCCCGCGCAAGGGGTCGGGTCAGCCCTGGGTCGTCTCCCGATCCAGGGCGGCGCCGAGGGCGGTGGCGTCGGCGGCGATGCGCTGGAGCTCGGCGAGGTGGGAGGCCAGGGCCCGGCGGCCTTCGGGGGTCAGGCGCAGCCAGGTGCGGGGCCGCTTGCCCACGTAGCCGCGGCGGATTGTGAGGTAGGAGGCGGCCTCCAGGGTGGCGGCCACCTTGCTCAGCGCCGACTCGGAGACTCCGCAGCCCTCCCGTACGGCGCGGAACTCCGCCTCGGCGCAGCCGGAGAGGAAGGCGACGACGGCCAGGCGGGTGGGCTGGTGGATCAGCTCGTCGAAGGCCGGGACCGGCGGGTCGGGGGTCATGAGGCGTCCGCCCGCGCGCGCTCGCGGTGCAGTACCAGCAGGTGGGTGAGGCCGCCGGTGACGCCGAGGGTGAGCAGGAACCCGGCCGGGCCGAACAGCAGGGCGAGCGCCCCGGCCGCGGCCGGCGGCAGCAGGTGGGCCGCCGCGGCCGGGTACGCCGGGGTGGGGACGATGCCGGGCCGGTGCTCGATCCGGTGGCTGACCACGACGTGGCCCACCAGGAGCAGCGCCGCGACCAGTTGCAGGAGCGCGGCCGGCAGCCGGAGCCGCTGCGGCAGCAGGACCGACAGGCCGATCGCGGTGAACCCGGCCCCGAACAGGCCGGCGGCCGTGACCGGGTACCAGCCCGGCCACGGGTCGGGGCGCCGGGCCGCCGCCCGGGCCCGGGCCGCGGTGCGCAAGGACGCGAGGGCGTCCTCGGGGGCGATGTCGTGAACGGTCACCTGGTGCTCCAACTCCCCCCTCCGAGAAGGCTGCTGACAGCACCGGAGATCCTGGCATTTACTTTCCCGTCAGGCAAGTACTAGCGTGATGGGCATGTGCAAGGGGGAGGCCGGCGTACCGCTGTGCCGGGCGGTCGCGGGTTTCGCGCCGGCACCCGGCCTGCCGCGCCGGACGGCCCGCCGCGAGTCCGGCTCCACCCTCTCCGAACGCGAGCGCAAGCGCCTGGCCAAGAGCGCCTACTGACCCCGAACCGAAGCAAAGAAGAAAAAGAGGAACCACCATGCTCAGCCCGCTCTCCGGCCCGTCGAATCCGGCCGACCTCGAACCGCTCAAGGCCGCCCTGCGCGCCGCCCTGGACACCGCCGACCAGGTCGAACAGGTCGGACTGCGCCGGGCCCTGCGGATCGTCGAGGACTTCGTCCCGCCCGCCGCCCCGACCCCGGTGGACTGGGCCCGCGCCGTCCTGGCGCACGCCGGGATCGACCCCCGCACCGCCGAGGTCAAGGCCGTCCGGGAGCTGCGCCGCGCGCACGCCGGCCTCAGCCTCAGGGACGCGGTCGCGCTGGTCCGGCTGGTCGTCACGCACTCCGGCTGACGGCTGACGGCTGACGGCCGGCGACCGACCGCAGACGGCTGCGGCCAAGGCCCAGCCCGTACGCGGGCGCGCCGTCACCCGCCCTCGGAGCGGACCGGGCCGCCGCGGGCGCAGGCCAGCACCGCGGTGGCCGAGGCGTCGAGGAAGAGCACGAACGCCCAAGCTCCATCCGCCGTCACGATCCTGCCGGGGCGCAGGGGTTCGCCTCCTGCCCGTTCGAGGATCCGGAGGGCCTCGGTGACGCCGAGGGTCGGGACCCCGCGTCTGCGGGCGTTCCGGAGCCGGCGTGCGTAGACGCCGAAGTGATGCCTGGCGGGGAGCGGACGGTCCCAGACGTCGAAGGTGCCTCCGGCGAGGAGGGCTTCGCGTGCGGGGGCGCAGGCCGGCGTCTGGTCGGTGAGCATCCGGGCGAGGTCCTCGCGTTCCATGCGCCGGATCCTGCCGGGTGCCGCCCGGCGGGCCAACCGGATTTCCCGGCGGCCCGGGCCCGGCGGCAGCCGCTCACGGCTGGCCGAGGTAGCCGGCGACGAAGGCGTCCAGGTCGGTGAGGGCGGCCGCGAGGTCGGCGCTGGAGAGCTGCTTGGCGGCGGCGCCGGTGGCCAGCAGGTGGCCCAGGGCGGCCTGGCAGGTGGCGACGGGGGAGGCGGACGCCGGGAGGGTGCAGCTGATCTCCTGGGCGGGGCCGGCGGGGGACTGGAAGGTGACCAGGGCGACCGTGCGGTTCGGGCCGCCGGTGGTCGCCAGGTTGGGTTCACGGGTGTTCGCCGGGACGCCGACGGCGGCCGGCAGCAGGCCCGGGGCCCGGGTGGGGACGGGGTGCACCAGGGTGGCCGGCAGCCGGGCCGGGGCGTTGCAGGTGTTCGGGGCGGCCCCGGCCGCGGGGAGCAGGCCGCAGGCCAGGTCGACCTCGGTCTGCGCGCCGCCGCTGACGAAGACGGCCTGCACCACCGCGTCGAAGCGGGTGCCCGCCGGGTCGGCGGCCGGGGCGCCGGGGTGGACGTAGGCCTGCTGGCCGCCGTCCCCGGCGAAGAACACCGCGTCGCAGGTCCAGTCGGCGGGCGCGACCAGGAAGTGCGCCTCGCCCGGGTAGCGGGCACCGTACACCGCCGCCGTCGCCGGCACGCTCACCCCGTCCGGCACCGGCACCGAGGCCGGCACGGCGCCCGGCGGCGGCCCCGGAACACCGGCCTGCGCCGGACAGGCCCGCACCGGCACACTCCCGACGGCGGACGCCGCCCCCGCCCCGGGCACCACCGCCCCACCCACGCCCAACAGCACCGCCGCCGCCAGAACCCTCAGCCGGCGCCCACCGGATGCGCCACCCATGCTCCACCTCCAGGCACGTGCTGGAGACCCCTGGGGTCCGTCTTCGAACTCCCACCAGGCTAGGACCGGCCCCCGCACTCCCGTCTGCGGGAGCCGCCGGTGCGCGCTTCTACCGTGGGCGCCGTGATCGACCCCGCGCCGGGCGACGACGGGGCCGGCCCGGGCGCCGGCTGACGGCGGCTCACGGCAGGGCCCCCTCGACCCGGGCCGCCCGGGCGCGGGGGGGGGGGGGGGGGGGGGGGGGGCCGGGGGGGGGGGGGGCCGGGGGGGGGCGCGCGCCCGGGCGGGGGCGCCGGGGGGGGGGG
>NZ_MECK01000269.1 GCF_014596465.1 Streptomyces sp. CBMA123
CCGGGGCGTGCGCGCCGCCGCCCCGGCCGCCCGCGCACCGCGCGCGGGCCGCTCGGCGACCGGCGGCAGGGTGCCCTTGAGCGGGCCCCACTCGTTCGGGTCCGGCACACCGGCCGGCTGCATCTTGCGCCGGGCGGGCCCGTCGCCGTGGTCCGACTCGCCCGGCTCCTTGGCACCCGGCCAGGCCTTGGCGACCCGCGCCGCGAGCACGAACTCCTTGCGCAGCGGGTGCCCCTCGAAGCCGTCCGGCAGCAGCAGGGTGGCCGGGTACGGGTGCCCGGGGAAGTCGATGCCGAACATCTCGTGGGTCTCGCGCTCGTGCCAGGCCGCCCCGGCGTACACCGTGACGGCGCTCGGCAGCGCGGCCCTGTCGCGCGGCACCCGGGTGCGCAGCGCGAGGTGCCGTACGCCCGGTGCCTCGGCGGCGGCCAGGTGCGCGACCACGGAGAAGCCCTCGGCGAGTTCGTCCACGGCGCTCAGCCAGTCGAAGTAGCGCAGGCCCAGGACGTCCCGGGCGTGGGTGAGCGCCTCGGTCCAGCGCTCGGCGGGCACGTCGACGGTGATCAGCCCGTACGCCTCGGCGCCGGTCGCCCACTCCCCGACCGACGCCGCGTACTGCTCCGCCGTGAGCGTCTCGACAGGTGGCTCGCTGCGCTCGCTCACGACACTCCTCCATCGGTGGCAGGCCCCGCCACCAGCGGCCGGCGCAGCGCCGCGGCGGGCGCGGTGTAGCGGCCGGGCAGCGACTCGGCGGCGATCTTCTCCTGCAGCTTGAGGATGCCCTGGAGCAGCGCCTCCGGCCGGGGCGGGCAGCCGGGCACGTAGACGTCGACCGGGATGATCTGGTCCACGCCCTTGGTGACGGAGTAGGAGTCCCAGTAGGGCCCGCCGGAGTTGGAGCAGGCGCCGAAGGAGATGACGTACTTCGGCTCGGGCATCTGCTCGTAGAGGCGCTTGACGGCGGGCGCCATCTTGTCGGTGACCGTCCCGGAGACGATCATCAGGTCCGCCTGGCGGGGACCGGGCGCGAACGGGATGACGCCCATCCGGATGAAGTCGTGTTTGGCCATGGACGCGGCGATGAACTCGATCGCGCAGCAGGCCAGGCCGAAGTTGAAGCACCAGAGGCTGTAGCGGCGCCCCCAGTTGAGCACCACCTTGACCGGGTCGGGCGCGAGCCGGGCGAGCGGGCCGATGCCTCGGCGCTCGACGGCGCCGGGGCGGGCCGGGTCCGGCAGGCCGAGCGGGACGGGACCGTCCTGGGCGCCGTGCGCGTGGGTGTGGGTCATGTCCATTCCAGAACGCCCTTTCTCCAAGCGTAGAGCAGTCCGACCGCGAGGAAGCCGATGAAGAGGAACATCTCGATCAGCGTTGCCGCACCGTACCCGGCCGTGGCGAAGACGGTCGCCCACGGGAACAGGTAGATCGCGTCGACCGCGAAGATCACGTACAGGAAGGCGTACACGTAGTAGCGGACCTGGGTGTGCGCCCAGTCCTCGCCCACCGGGTCGACCCCGCACTCGTAGGTGAGGAGCTTCTCGGGCGAGTACACCACCGGCCGCAGCAGGCGGTTGGCGGTGAACGCCACGGCCACGAAGAGCACCCCGATGACGGCCAGCAGGCCCATCGCGGCGTACGCGTCGAAGTAGCCGCTGCCGACCGCCGGGTCGGCAGCGACGGCAGCCGCCTGCTGGCCCTCCATGCCTTCGCCTCCACCTCGGCCGCGGACCCCGCCCTCGGGTCGGTTCCACGACGTTCACTCACACGGTCTTAACCATGGCCAATGCGTGAGTCTAAGGGGACGCCTCGACTCCTCCCGAAACCCGCCCGCTCCGCAAGACGTCCGGTGGACACCCGGACGAACCCCGGGAGGCCCCGCCGGGGGTGGGGTTAACCCCCGCTCGGGAAGATGTATCACCCCCATGGCACATCCCCGCCCCGGTTCGGGATGCTGGGGTCCGCCAGCTCGAACGAGGGACGGATGATCCGATGAAGCTGCACCGCCGCGCCGTCGACGCCATCAAGGAGCAGGACGCTCGGATGGAGCGCCCGCCGCTGTACGGCGCGCGGATGTGGCGTCAGGTCGGACAGCTGATGCTGAACCTCCCGCTGGGCATCGCCGGCTTCGTGCTGTCGGTCACCGCGCTCTCGGTCGGCCTCGGCCTGTCCATCACGGTGATCGGCCTGCCGGTGCTGGCCGCCGGGCTGGCCGGCTCCCGCGCCCTGGGCGCCCTGGGCCGCCGCCGGGCCCGCTCGGCGTACGGCTCCCGGATCGACGAGCCCCAGCCGGTGCAGCCGCGCCGCCCGGGCATGGTCGGCTACACCATCGCCCACCTCACCGACCTGCTGAACTGGCGGTCGGCGCTCTACAACGTGCTGATGCTGCCCTGGGGCATCCTGAGCTTCACCCTGGCCCTGACCTCGGTGATCGCACTGTGGCCGGTGCTTCCCGTGATCGTGCGGGCGATGGCCGCGGCCGACCGGATCCTGATCGAGTCGCTGCTCTTCCCCGGCGCGCTGGCCGAACGGGTGCGCGAGCTGGAGGACGACCGCGGCACCGTGGTCGACACCGCCGCCGCCGACCTGCGCCGGATCGAGCGCGACCTGCACGACGGCGCCCAGGCCCGCCTGGTGGCGCTGGCGATGGACCTCGGCATGGCCAAGGAGCGGCTGCGCGAGGTGGAGAGCCAGGACGACATCGCGGTCGCCACCCGGATGGTCGACAACGCGCACGGCGAGGTGAAGCTGGCCCTGCAGGAACTGCGCGACCTGGCCCGCGGCATCCACCCGGCGGTGCTCACCGACCGCGGCCTGGACGCGGCGCTGTCCGCGGTCGCGGCCCGCTGCACCGTCCCGGGCGGGGTCAGGGTGAACGTCGACCTGGCCGGGCCGGACGGCGAGCCCGAGCGCCCGGACTCGGCGGTCGAGGGCATCGCCTACTTCACCGTCAGCGAGCTGCTGACCAACGTCTCCAAGCACGCGGGCGCCGGCACCGCCTCGGTCGACGTCTGGCGCTCGGACAACCAGCTGATGGTGCTGGTCCAGGACGACGGCAAGGGCGGGGCCGCCGCCTACCCGGGCAGCGGCCTGGCCGGGCTGGCCGAGCGGATCCGGGCGGTGGACGGGGTGTTCCTGGTGGAGAGCCCGGACGGCGGCCCGACCACCGTCACCGTCGAGCTGCCCTGGCGCACCCGCACCGCCCGCCGCTAAGCCCCGCACACCGCGCAAGGGCGCCGGGTCCTCGTCGAGGCAGTGGACGAGGACCCGGCGCCGGTCCGGCGCGGCGGCCGGCCCGCGGCACCCTTGCGCGGTGTGCGGGCCGGCGCTCGGGAGGGCTAGGAGGTGCTCTCCAGTGTGCCGAGGGTGACGTCGGCGGTCTTGCCGTTGCCGTCCCTGGTGTAGGTGACGGTGACCTTGGTGCCCGGGGTGAGCGAGGCCAGCGCGGTGGTGAGCGCGTTCAGCGAGTCGACCGCGCTGTCGCCGATCTTGGTGATGACGTCACCGGCCTGGAGCCCCGCCGAGGCGGCCGGACCGCCCTGGCTGACCGTCACGATGACCGCGCCGGCCGGCTGGAACTGCTGGTTGAAGCTGGTCCGGGCGGTGATGCCGAGCGCGGCCCGGCCGGAGTTGGTGACCTTGCCCTGTTTGATCAGCTGGTCGGTGATGCTGGTGATGGTGGACGCCGGGATGGCGAAGCCGATGCCGGGGGCGGCCGCGCCGTTGGTCTGCGGCTCGGTCGCGGCGAGGGTGTTGATGCCGATCACCTGGCTGTCCAGGTTGACCAGCGCGCCGCCGCTGTTGCCCGGGTTGATCGCGGCCGAGGTCTGCACCATGTTGCCGATGGTGGCGCCCGGCGAGCTGCCGCCGCGGGGCTCGGAGACGGTCCGCCCGGTGGCCGAGACGATGCCCTGGGTGACGCTGCCGGAGAGTCCGAGCGGGCTGCCCATGGCGAGGGTGATCTGGCCGAGCTGGACCTTGCCGGAGTCGCCGAAGCTGGCCGGCTTGAGGCCGCCCGGCGAGTTGCTGAGCTTGATCACCGCGAGGTCGGAGTCCGGGTAGCTGGCGACCAGGGTGGCGTCCAGCGACTTGGTGGAGTTGGCCAGCGTGACGGTGAAGGTGGTCGCGGTGCCGACCACGTGGGCGTTGGTGACGATGTCGCCCTTGTCGTCGTAGACGATCCCGGAGCCGAGGCTGTCGCCGGTGGTGATCTGGACCACCGAGGGCAGCACGTCGGCGATCACCTTCTGGTAGGCGTCCTGGAGCTGGTTCTCGCCGCCCGGCTGGGCGCCGGGGGCGGAGGAGGCCTGCTTGGTGCCGGAGGAGCCGACCGACGGCGAGGAGGCCTGGGCGGAGGACGAGGAGGACGAACTGCTGCACCCGGCCAGCGCCAGCGCGAGCGCCGTCACCGCCGCGACCGCGCCCGGCGCGACCAGCCGCCGGTGCGCCGCCCTGGGGCCGGTCGGCCGGGGGCCGGCCGGCAGCGGGCGGTTGTGTTCCTTCGTTCGGCTCACCTGGCTGCCTCCGATTCGTCCCCACGCCGAAGGCGCGGGCATGAGAACACGGGAATCTTTGTCAGCATTTCACCGATTTGTCCGTTTTGCTGACTCGACTCGCCCGCGGCCGGTGCCCGAAATCGAACGCCCAGGGCCCGTCTTCGAACCCCCGCCTCCGGGGGGACGACGGGAGTTCGAAGACGGACCCTAGGATTGCCGCATGACTTGGTTGATCACCGGCGGTGCCGGATACATCGGTGGGCACGTCGTCCGCCAGCTGCTCGACGCCGGTGAGCGCGTCGCCATCCTGGACGACCTGAGCACCGGCGACGCCTCCCGGGTGCCGGCCGGCGTCCCGCTGATCGAGGGCTCCACCCTGGACCGCGCCGTCCTGGACGCCGCGATCCGCGAGCACGGCATCGAGGGCATCCTGCACTTCGCCGCCAAGAAGCAGGTCGGCGAGTCGGTCGAGCAGCCGTTCCTGTACTACCGGGAGAACATGATCGGCCTGCAGACGGTCCTGGAGGCCGCGGCCGAGGGCGGCGTCAAGCGCTTCCTGTTCTCCTCCTCCGCCGCCGTCTACGGCATGCCGGACGTCGACCTGGTCACCGAGTCCACCCCCTGCGCGCCGATGAGCCCGTACGGCGAGACCAAGCTGGCCGGCGAGTGGCTGGTCGCCGCGGCCGGCAAGGCCCACGGGATGTCCACCGTCGCCCTGCGCTACTTCAACGTGGCCGGCGCCGCCTCCCCCGAGCTCTCCGACACCGGGGTGTTCAACCTGATCCCGATGGTCTTCGAGCGGCTGACCGCCGGCGAGGCCCCGCGGATCTTCGGCGACGACTACGCGACCCCGGACGGCAGCTGCGTCCGCGACTTCATCCACGTCTCCGACATCGCCTCGGCCCACGTGGCCGCCGCCAAGCGGCTGGCCGCCGACCCGGCCGGGGAGACCTCGCTGGTGCTGAACATCGGCCGCGGCGAGGGCGTCAGCGTCAAGGAGATGATCGAGGTCATCGGCAAGGTCACCGGCTACGACATGACCGCCGACGTGACCCCCCGCCGCCCCGGCGACCCGGCCCGGGTGGTGGCCGCCGCCGACCTGATCCACCGCGAGCTGGGCTGGAGCGCCTCCCACGACGTGGCGGACATGGTCTCCTCCGCGTGGGACGGCTGGTGCAGCCGCCACCCCGGGGCCCGCAAGGCCTGAGCCGACCCCTTCCGGCGGTGTCCGCCCCGCTCTCAGCGGGCGGGCACCGCCGTGCCGTAGAAGGCGTCCAGCGCGTACACGCAGCGGTCCTTGGAGCCCACGAAGACCCGCCCGCCGACCGCCACCGGGGAGCCGGTGAGCTCGCCCTTGGTGCCCAGCTCCCAGCGCAGCTGACCGGTCGCCAGGTCCAGGGTGTGCAGCGAGTGGTCCCGGCTGCCCAGGTGCACCAGGCCGTCGGCCACCGCCGGGGAGCCGACGATCTCGCCGCGCGCCGTGTAGCGCCAGCGCTCCCGGCCGGTCGCCGCCTCGAAGGCGTACAGCACCTCTCCGCTGCCCACCAGCACCATGCCGTCCCCGACCACCACCGGCTCGGCGCCCTGCCGGCTGCCGGTGACCCCGCGCCAGCGGTCCAGGCCGGTGGCCGCGTCCAGCGCGTAGACCGTGCCCAGGTAGTCGGCCACGTAGACCGCGTCGCCGTCCAGCGCCGGCGGGGTGAACAGCACCACCGGGGCGTCGAAGCGCCAGCGTTCCGCCCCGCTGGCCGCGTCCAGCGCGTACACCCGGGTGCCGGCCGTCACGTACAGCACGCCGCCGCGCTCGACCGGGTGCGCGGGGACGTCCTCGCCGACCTGGAAGGACCAGCGCAGCCCGGCGCCGCGCGGATCCACGCAGCGCAGCCGTCCGGCGCCGTAGTAGTAGGCCGCGCCGGCCACCAGGACCGGGCCGGACTGGGGGTTCTCGTAGTCCTGCTGGGCGTCGTCGGCGCGCCACAGCTCGGCACCGGTGGCGGCCGCGCGCAGCTGGACGCCGCCGCCGCGCACGCCGCAGCAGAGCACGCCGTCGGCGGCGGAGAGCGAGTAGACCCAGCCGTCCAGCGAGGTGCGCCAGCGCTCGGTGCCGTCCGCGACGTCCACGGTGTACAGGTGGGGGCCGTCGGCGGCGTGCACCCGGCCGGCGTCCACGGCGAGCGCCCAGGCGACGTCCCGGGTCTTGTAGCGGCGCTCGCCGGAGGCGATGTCCAGCGCGTGCACCTCGAAGCTGGAGACGAAGAGCGTGCCGTCGGCGACCACCGGGGTGCCCCAGACGTCGTTGGACATCCGGAACCGCCAGGGGCGCCAGCGGGCGGCCGAGGCCGGAGCCGGAGCCGGGGAGTGCATCGGGGCCGGGACCGGGGCCGGCGGCGGGGTCGGGGCCGCGCGGCGGACCCAGTCGGTGGTGGCCGGAGCGGTGCCCGGACCGGGCTGCTCGTGCTCGGCCCGCGGCCCCGGGCCTATCCGCACCGAGGCACCGGACAGCTGCACCTCGACGGCCATCCCGCCGGTGGGCGCGCGGTGCTTGTTCTTGGACGGGATC
>NZ_MECK01000270.1 GCF_014596465.1 Streptomyces sp. CBMA123
CCCCTCGGGGGCGGCGCCGCGGGCGACCAGCCAGGCGGCCAGCGCGGGTGCGCCGGGCAGCGAGAGCAGGCAGCCGCTGACGGCGGAGACCAGGGCGACGGCGGCGGCCTCACCGGTGATCAGCCAGACGATCTGGCGGGGCGTGGCGCCGACGGCGCGCAGCATCGCGATCTCCTGGCGGCGCTGGGCGACGGCGAAGGCGAAGGTGCCGGCGACGACGAAGACGGCGACGAACGCGGCCATCGCCGAGGTGAACTGGAGCACCTTGTGCAGCGAGGGCGCGCCGAGCGGGGAGTCGTCCCCGGCGGTGTCGTTCAGCAGGCTGCCGGTGGTGGCGACCAGGGTGACGCCGAGGGTGAGGGCGACGTAGGAGCCGGCGAAGGCGGCCTTGCGGCGGCGCAGGCTCGCGGCGGCGACGGGCAGCAGGGTGCCGAGCGAGGTCATGCGACGGTCTCCAGGGCGGTCATCCGCTCGGCGATCCGCTGGGCGCTCGAGTGCGGCAGGTCGTCGACGATCCGGCCGTCGGCGAGGAAGAGCACCCGGTCGGCGTAGGAGGCGGCGACCGGGTCGTGGGTGACCATGATGGTGCTCTGGCCCTCGCGGTCGACCAGTTCGCGCAGCAGGGCGAGCACGTCGCGGCTGCTGGAGCTGTCCAGGGCGCCGGTCGGCTCGTCGGCGAACAGCACCCGGGGCCGGGTGATCAGGGCCCGGGCGATGGCGACGCGCTGCTGCTGGCCGCCGGAGAGCTGGGACGGCAGGTGGCCGGTGCGCTCGCCGAGGCCGACCTGGGCGAGCGCGCGGTGGACCTCGGCGCGGTCGGGCCGGCGCCCGGCCAGGCGCAGCGGCAGGCCGACGTTCTGCTCGGCGGTGAGCGAGCCGACCAGGTTGAACGCCTGGAAGACGAAGCCGAGTTGCTGCCGGCGCAGGACGGTCAGCTGGGTCTCGGTCAGCCCGGCGAGGTCGGTGTCGTCCAGGACGACCCGGCCGCTGTCGGGACGGTCGAGGCCGGCGCCGCACTGCAGCAGGGTGCTCTTGCCCGAGCCGGAGGGGCCCATCACGGCGGTGAAGGTGCCCCGGTCGAAGGTGACGTCCACCCCCCGCAGTGCCCGCACGGCCTCCGGGCCGGTGCCGTAGGTGCGCTGTACGTTCTCCAGGCGCAGCACAGCGGCCGCGCCCTCCCCCATGATCTTCACGAGGGCTACACCTACCACGGGCGCAACTGCGCTGACCAGGTCCTTTGGGTGAATCGTTACGGTACCGGGCGGTACATGGCGACGTCGATCGGGCCGTCGGCGACGACGGCGAACCCGTGCCTCGCGTACAGCCGCAGGGCGGCGCTGCCCTGGAGGACGGTCAGGTGCACGGGTTCGCCCGCGGTGTCCGCCTCGGCGAGGAGGTGGCGCAGGACGGCGCTGCCGAGGCCTCGGCCCTGGAGGTGCGGGGCCAGGTAGAACAGCTCCAGGTGGCGCCCGCCCCGTTCGTCGGGGCGGATGGTGACGCACCCCGCGAAGGCTCCGTCGACCAGCAGGACGGAGGTGTGGCGGAGGGAGAAGGACTTCCGCACCCGCGCCCGGGAGCGGTCCGGGTCCCAGCGGCCGAGGCGTTCCAGGTCGGCGCGCATGACCTGGGCCTTGAGGCCGACGATGGGTTCGAGGTGCTCGGGGCCGGCCGGTTTCAGGGTCCAGGCGGGGAGGCTGTTCACGGACCGCAGTGTTCCAGCGTCCGCACGCTCCGACCAGCGGTTATCTCATCATGCGGGCCTCAGGAGACGTTCCGGGCGTCCGCCCAGACCCCTTCGAACTCCTCGCGGTAGACCTCCAGCAGCCCCGGTTCGGTGCCGCCCGGCTGCTGGCCGGCGCCGCCGCGCAGGATCAGCGCGGGGGACTCCATGCCCCGGGAGCGGCGCAGGTAGGGCTGGATGACGCCGAGGTCGCGGCTCTGCCGGCGGCCAGCCGCGGGGCCGGTGGGGCGGGGGCCCTCGACCAGGTAGGCGGTGAAGCGCGGGGTCTCGTCGAAGACCCGGATCTCGAAGCCGCCCTGGTCCCGCAGCCGGGCCCGGACGCGCCGCACGTGCATGATGTTCATCTCGATCGAGCGGGACAACTCGGCTCGGGAGAGCCCGAGTTCGCGCTCTCGGCGGCGCACCGCGCTGCTCGCCGGGTTGAGGAACAGCAGCCGCACCCGGCAGCCCTCGCCGGCGAGGCGGACCAGCCGTTTGCCGGTGTAGTTCTGGCAGAGCATGCCGAGGCCGATGCCGAGCGCGTCGAGGCGCCGGGCGCCGTCCAGCAGGTCCTCCACCGGCAGGTCGCGCTGCAGCCGGACCCGGTCGGCGTGCACCGCGACCACGTCGGCGTAGCGTCCGGCGACCAGCGACTCCACCACGTCGGCGGGCACCCCGCCCGTGCCGCCGTCCAGGACGGCCAGCAGCCGGGCGGCGGCGCGTTCGGTCTGGGCCAGCACGGTCTGGGTGAGCACCCGGTTGCGGGAGACCACGTGCCGGGCCACTTCCAGTTCGTCCAGGGCGAGTTCGATCTCGCGCCGGTCGGCGAGGTAGGGCTCGAAGCAGGGCCAGTGCTGGACCATCAGTTCGCGCAGCTGGGGCAGGGTGAGGAAGACCAGCGGGTCGTCGTCGGCCGGGTCGAGGAGGTAGCCCTTGCGGCGGCTGACCTCGCGCACGGCGCCGGCCCGGTGGGCCCACTCCTCGCCGGCCGGGCCGGCGGCGGCAGTGACCCAGTCCTCGCCGTGGGCGGGGGCGTAGATGGGGTGCAGCACCTCGTCGACCAGGGAGCGCAGCCGCTGTTCGACCAGGTTGAGCCAGACGTACGCGCGGCCGGACAGCCGGACCCGCTGGTAGGCGTCCTCCCATTCGCCGGCCGACCAGGCGAGCGCGGGGACCTCGACCGGGCCGCCCTGGGCGGGGACGAGGGAGCGGCCGGTCATGGTGGGGCGCATGACCACCGTGGGCGCCTCGGCGCGGGCACCGCCCCGGTCGGGGCCGTCGGGCCCGGAGCCACGGCCGCCGGCGGGGAACACCATGCGCCACCTCATCTGGTTGCCACTCGTTCTGCCCCGGGACGTTGACGGACTGTCCGGAGTCCGCGGGGCCGGCCGGGGCGGCCGGACGATCAAGGGTACTGCCCGCCGCGAGGCGCCCGCAGCCGGATGGCCGAGGGGCCTCCCGGGGCACCTTCCGCACCCGTGGCCACAGTCTTCACACGAATACCCGCCGGACACCCGTTCGGACCAACCCCGGCGGTACCTCCCGGCCGCCGGGGAAGGGCTCGGGGAGTATCTCCGGGAGTGTGCGGGCCATGCCGTGCGTCACGGCGCGCGAGTGCCGCACATGCCCGGCCGCCCGGCCGGGAAGAGAGCGTCCGGGTCCGGGCGGATTGTCGGACCACGCGTCGGAGCACGCGTTGGACTACACGTCAGTTTCCGTATGCCATAAGGAAGTTGAGGACTCATGCAGGTCTGGCCCGGTAAGCCCTACCCCCTCGGCGCCACCTACGACGGGGCCGGCACCAACTTCGCGGTGTTCTCGGAGAGTGCCGACCGGATCGAGCTGTGCCTGCTCGACGAGGACGGCTCGGAGACCGCCGTCGAGCTGCGCGAGACGGACGCCTTCGTCCGGCACGCCTACCTCCCCGGCGTCCAGCCCGGCCAGCGCTACGGCTTCCGGGTGCACGGCCCGTACAACCCGGGCCTGGGCCAGCGGCACAACAGCGCCAAACTGCTGCTGGACCCGTACGCCAAGGCGATGAGCGGCCACATCGACTGGGACGAGTCCGTCTACGGCTACCACTTCGGCGCGCCCGAGCGCCGCAACGACCTCGACTCCGCCCCGCACACCATGCACTCGGTGGTGATCAACCCGTACTTCGACTGGGGCACCGACCACCCGCCGCGCACCGACTACCACCGCACCGTCATCTACGAGGCCCACGTCAAGGGCCTCACGCGGCTGCACCCCGGCATCCCCGAGGAGATCCGGGGCAGCTACGCGGCGCTGGCCCACCCGGCCGTGATCGAGCACCTGGCCAAGCTGGGCGTCACCGCGATCGAGCTGATGCCGGTGCACCAGTTCGTCCGGGACCACCGGCTGCGCGACCTCGGCCTGGCCAACTACTGGGGCTACAACACCATCGGCTTCTTCGCCCCGCACTCCTCCTACTCCTCCACCGGCGACCGCGGCCAGCAGGTGCAGGAGTTCAAGTCCATGGTCAAGGCGCTGCACGCGGCCGGGATCGAGGTGATCCTGGACGTCGTCTACAACCACACCGCCGAGGGCAACCACCTCGGGCCGACGCTGTCGATGCGCGGCCTGGACAACGTCTCCTACTACCGCCTCGCCCAGGACCAGCGCTTCTACGAGGACACCACCGGCACCGGCAACAGCCTGCTGATGCGCAGCCCGCACGTGCTCCAGCTGATCATGGACTCGCTGCGCTACTGGGTCACCGAGATGCACGTGGACGGCTTCCGCTTCGACCTCGCCGCCACCCTGGCCCGGCAGTTCCACGAGGTCGACCGGCTGTCCTCGTTCTTCGACCTGGTCCAGCAGGACCCGGTGGTCTCCCAGGCCAAGCTGATCGCCGAACCCTGGGACCTCGGCGAGGGCGGCTACCAGGTCGGCAACTTCCCGCCGCTGTGGACGGAGTGGAACGGCATGTACCGGGACACCGTGCGCGACCTGTGGCGCGGCGAGAACGCCGCCCTCGCCGAGTTCGGCTCCCGGCTCACCGGCTCCTCCGACCTCTACCAGGACGACGGCCGCCGCCCCATCGCCTCCATCAACTTCGTCACCTGCCACGACGGCTTCACCCTGCGCGACCTGGTCTCCTACAACGACAAGCACAACCAGGCCAACGGCGAGGACAACCGGGACGGCGAATCCTTCAACCGCTCCTGGAACTGCGGCGTCGAGGGCCCCAGCACCGACCCGGCCGTCGAGGAACTGCGCGCCCGCCAGCAGCGCAACTTCATCGCCACCCTGATGCTCTCCCAGGGCGTGCCGATGCTCTCCCACGGCGACGAGCTCGGCCGCACCCAGCTCGGCAACAACAACACCTACTGCCAGGACAACGAACTCGCCTGGGTGCACTGGCCCGAGGACGACGGACCGGCCGCGCGGCTGCTGGAGTTCACCCAGGGGATGATCTGGCTGCGCCGCGACCACCCGGTGTTCCGGCGGCGCCGGTTCTTCCACGGCCGGGCGGTGAGCGGCTACGACGACCTCACCGACATCGCCTGGTTCACCCCCGCCGGGGAGGAGATGACCAAGCGCAACTGGGGCGCCAGCTACGCCAAGTCGCTGACCGTCTTCCTCAACGGCTACGCCATCTCCGAACCGGACCGGCGCGGCGGGCGGATCGTCGACGACTCCTTCCTGCTGATGTTCAACGCCCACTTCGAGCCGCTGGAGTTCACCGTGCCCGCCGACCACGGGCAGGAGTGGCAGGTCGTGGTCGACACCGCCCAGCCCCGACTGCCCGCCCCCGGCACCGGCGCCCGGGTCAAGGCCGGGGACGCGCTGTGCCTCACCGACCGCTCGCTGATGGTGCTGCAGCGGCCCGCCTGATCCGCCGGGGGCGTGCGCGGTGGATGTGCCCGCCGGGGGCGTGCGCGGTGGATGTGCCCGCCGGGGGCGTGCGCGGTGGATGTGCCTGCCGGGAGCGTGCGCAGGAGCGCGCTCGGGGCCGTACCCGGAGCCGCACCAGGAGCCGTGCGCTCACCTGTTCGGATCAGCAGCGGGTCTTGGCGGCGGCCCCGGCCGGGTACCTATGGACCTATGACCTCCGCCGCCGAGCCCGCGCAGCCCCGCCCGGCCGCTACCCACCCCACCGCCAGCTACCGCCTCCAGCTCCAGCCCGGCTTCACCCTCCGCGACGCCACCGCCGCCGTCCCCTACCTGGCCGCCCTCGGCGTCTCCCACCTGCACCTCTCCCCGCTGCTGGAGGCCGTCCCCGGTTCCACCCACGGCTACGACACCGTCGACCACACCCGGATCAGCGAACAGCTCGGCGGCGAGACCGCGCTGCGCGCCCTGGCCGCCGAGGCCCGCCGGCACGGCCTGCGGCTGATCGCCGACGTGGTGCCCAACCACATGGCCGTGCCCGTCCCCGAACGGCTCAACCGGCCGCTCTGGCAGGTGCTGCGCGACGGGCCCGACTCCCCGTACGCGCGCTGGTTCGACATCGACTGGACGGCCCAGCCCGGCCCCGCCGACGCCCCCGGACGCGGGCGGGTGCTGCTGCCGCTGCTCGGCGACCGGCTCGGCGCCGTCCTCGACCAGCTGGTGGTAGACGGCGAGGTGCTGCGCTACCACCGGCACGAGCTGCCGCTGCGCCCCGGAACGGCCGGGCTGCCGCTCACCGAGCTGCTCGCCCGGCAGTGGTACCGGCTGGCCTGGTGGCGGCTGGCCCGCACCGAGCTCAACTACCGGCGGTTCTTCACCGTCAACGAGCTGATCGCCGTCCGGGTCGAGGACCCGGAGGTCTTCGCCGCCACCCACGCCGTGCTGCTGCGGCTGCACGCCGACGGCGTCCTGGACGGCTTCCGGATCGACCACCCCGACGGGCTCGCCGACCCGCGCGGCTACCTGCGCCGCCTCGCGGCGGCCACCGGCGGCGGGACGGCCACGACCACGAGCGGGACGGCCGCGACTACCGACGGGACGTCCGGAACCACCGGCGGCGCCTACACCGTGGTCGAGAAGATCCTCACCGGCGCGGAGCGCCTGCCCGAGGACTGGCCGGTGGCCGGCACCACCGGCTACGACGCGCTGCGCCGGATCGACGGCGTGCTCACCGACCACGCGGGCGCCTGCCGGCTCGCCGGGGCGTACGAGGCCTTCCTGCACGGCGGGCCCGCCGCCATGCTGTGCGCCGACCCGCACCCGGCGATCGCGGCCGCCCGGCGCGGCCGGGCCGGCCGCGCCGGGCGGGGCAGCCCGATCCCCGGCGCGGACCAGGAGGCCGAACTCACGCTCAGCCTGGAGGAGGCGTACCGCGGCGGGAAGCGGAAGATCACCCTGGGCGGCCCCGG
>NZ_MECK01000271.1 GCF_014596465.1 Streptomyces sp. CBMA123
GCTCGGGGTCGGCGACGCCCAGGGTGGCGGCCCGGCGCCAGACCTCGCTGCGCGGCGGGCGCCGGTCGCTGTCGCGGTCGAGCGGCTCCAGCGCGGCGAGCGCGGTGTCGGCGGCCACCGGGTCGTCCAGCAGTGCGGTGACCAGCGCGGCCGGCACCACCCAGCCGTCCCCGGGCTGGGCGTCGATCATCCGCAGCTCCAGGTGGCCGCGCGGGCGCACCGGCGGGAACAGGGTGGTGCAGTGGTACTCCAAGTCGGCCAGCGTGGGCGGGCGTTCGCCGCCGCCGCGGATCCAGTCGCGGAAGGTCAGGCCGGGCGTGGCCGTCCAGGGCAGGCCCTCCGGCCTTTGCACGCAGAGGACTTCGGCGTCCAGCACGTACTGGGCCCAGGCCTCGCGCGGGTCGCCGTGGTCCGGCTCGGGGGCGAGGGTGCGGCTCGGGTCCATCCGGGACCAGACGGTCTGCCGGGTGGACCGGTGGCCGGTCGGCCGGCCGTCCAGGATCGGGGAGTTGGCGAAGGTGGCGACCAGCACCGGGCCCAGTCGGTGGACCAGCCGCCAGCGTCGTTCGGCCGCGTGCGGACCGGCCGTGTCGCCGGCGTCCAGGCACACCTGCACCGACGCGGTACCGGTCATCATGACCCGGCCCCAGGGGCCGGCCGAGTCGAAGAAGCGCTCCATCGCGAGGTAGCGGGGGTGGTCCAGCACCATCCGTCGGGGGCGGGCGAGCGGGTCCGTCCCGGTGCCGGTGAGTCGCAGGCCCTGCGCCGCGAAGGCGGCCCGCAGGGCGGTCAGATCACGTCGGGTGTCATCGACGCAGGCCAGGAGGCCGGTGGCGGGCGGGGAGCTGAGCTCGACCTGTCCGCCGGGTTCGAGCGTGAGGCGCGAACCCGAGGGGAGCGTGACGCCGTCGGGGCCGCCCAGTGGCAGCGACTCCAGTGCGGCGTGGAGCAGTTCGGGGGGAACGGGTCGGGTCGGACATCGGTCGTCATGGACGAACCACTCGACCTCGACCCCCACCAGGCGGGGCGGTCCGATCTTGAAGCAGACGCCCGACACATGGCTGCGCGCCCCCGATTCGGTCAACGGGGTCACCCCCGTGGGGGGCGGGGGTGCGCTCTGCCGGTCGGGCGGAGTGGTGGGGGATGTCGGTATCACCGGACTCACCATCCTCGGGATCACGATTGCGGGCCCGGTCTACCCTGCCCAGTCTGCTACGGAGCATGCGGGGGCGCTTCGCAAATATCGCGTGAATGTTCGTTTCAGCAGGTCAGAGCCGTGGCGAACGGGTGAATCCGGGGGTGCGGAGGCCGCCGGGCAGGGGCTTGCAGAGGCGTACTGGACGGCGGCACGTGCCCCGGTCACAGGCGGTCCAGCCACTCCAGGACGGTGTCCAGCACCGGGCCCGGCAGAGCGTAGTTGAGGCGCAGCGAGCCCGCGCCGCCCGGGCCGAACTCGGCGCCGTCGGAGGCCTCCAGTCCGCAGCGCTGCAACAGCGCCGCGCGGGCGTCGGCCGGCGGCAGGCCGAGGGCGGCGGCGTCCAGCCAGAGCAGGTAGGAGGCGCGCGGGGCGGAGCGGACGGCCGGGCCGAGGCGGTCGGTGAGCCGGGCGCGGGCGGCGGCGAGGTGGGCGAGCAGCGCGTCCAGCCACGGGCCGCCCTCGCTCAGGGCGGCCCGCTGCACGGTCTGCTCCAGCAGGCCGCCCTCCCAGAGGCCGTAGCCGGCCATCGTGTCGGTGAGCCGGGCGCGCAGCCCGGGGTCCGGGACGAGGGCGAAACTGCTGGGAACGCCCGAGCAGTTGAAGGTCTTGCCGACGGAGTTCAGGGTGACCACGTGCCGGCGCAGCGCCGGCTCGACGGTGGTGACGGCGACGGGGTGGATCGCGCCGGGGTGGGTGAGGTCGCCGTGCACCTCGTCCGAGACCAGCAGCGCGCCCGCCTCGGCGGCCCACCCGGCGAGGCCGCGCAGGTAGCCGGTCGGCCACACCGTGCCGGAGGGGTTGTGGGGGTTGCTCAGCAGTACGGCGGCCGCGGGGCGGGGGAACGGGCCGCTCGGGGAGCGGTAGCCGTTCGGGCCGAGCCGCAGCGGCAGTTCGCGGTACGGGAGGCCGGCCGCGTGGCAGAGCTGGGCGAAGCCGCCCCACTCGGGGGTGGGGAAGAGGACGGGGGCGTGGGGGTGCGCGGCCTCCGTGCGGACGGTCTCCAGGAGCAGGCGCAGGGTGGTGCGCGGGCCGCAGGGGAGCAGCAGTACCCAGTCGGGGTCGACCTCGACGCCGTGCCGGGCGCGGTACCAGTCGGCGACCAGGGTCCGGCCGACCGGGTCACAGACGGTGTAGCCGTACGCGCGGTGGCGGGCTCGCCGCTCCAGCGCCTCGGCGATGGCGGGCGGGCCGGGCAGGTCCATGTCCGCCAGACCCATCGGGATCACCCCGGGGGCGGCGGCCCGGGCCCACTTGCTGCTGCCGGTGGCGGTGCGGTCGAAGGGGGTGGCGAAGTCCGAGGCGACGCCGACGGGAGGGGCGGGATCGGAGGTCGGCGAACAACTGACAGCTGACAGATTTCGAAATCCGTCATCTGTTCGCTGAAAGTCGTCATCTGTCATCTGTTCGCCATCCCTCGTTCGCCATCCCTCGTTCGCCGTCGCCCGCCAGGTACGCCGCGAGCCCGTGGCGGCCCCGGCGCATCATCACCGCGTGGTTGGCCCGGAACAGCGGGTGCAGCGGCAGCGCGAGGCGCCGCAGCAGGGGCTTGCCGGGCCGGGCGTCCTCCTCGAACAGCACCCGGCACCCCGCGCCGCCCGGCCCGTCCGCCGTGACGGTGTACCGCGACCACCCCTCGAGGTCACCGCGCATCACCGCCTCCAGCACCCCGGCCGCCGGGTCGTGCCGCCGCCGCTCCAATCCGATCACCAGCCGGTACGGCAGCAGCGCGCGGAGCACCACCTGCCCGGACTCCGGGCCGGTCTGCCGGACCTCGCGGATCTCCGGCCACCACAGCGGGTAGCTCCGGAGGTCCTCCAGCGCCGCGTACGCCGCTGAGGCCGGGGCCGTGAGTCGCCACACGCTCCGGAAACGGTAGTGGTTGGGATCCACG
This sequence comes from Streptomyces sp. CBMA123, assembly GCF_014596465.1. Classification (GTDB taxonomy): domain Bacteria; phylum Actinomycetota; class Actinomycetes; order Streptomycetales; family Streptomycetaceae; genus Kitasatospora. Next base: position 3,090 of record NZ_MECK01000271.1, read on the forward strand.
GGCCCACCCTAGTCCGGCGCCCGCCGTCGGAGGGGCGAACGGGGTCGGCCTGCTGCCGAGTTGGCGCCCGCCGCGCGGGTCCCGTCGATGGCGGAGCTCGAACGCCCGGTACATACGGGGCAAAGAACGCAGTTCGCGGGGAAGGGGGCACTCCGCTTGCACCCGTTCGGGGTGCGAGGGAGGATCTTGTGTGCTTGTAGTCTCATCAGTCACGGCAGCACCTCCAGACGCTGCGCCCCGAACCGGAGTGAAGGAGTCACAGGCATGCGGCGACCGAGCTGGGTACCGGAAGGTACGGACCTGGACAAGCCGAACGCCGCGCGGGTCTACGACTACTACCTCGGGGGCTCCCACAACTTCGAGGTCGACCGGGAGATGGCCCGCAGGGCGATGGCCCTGTGGCCCGAACTGCCCCAGATCATGCGCTCCAACCGGGCCTTCCTGCGCCGCGCGGTGACCTACCTCGCCGAGCACGGCGTCACCCGCTTCCTGGACATCGGCTCCGGCATCCCCACCTTCGGCGCGGTGCACGAGATCGCCCGCGCGATCCGGCCCGGCGCCGAGGTCGTCTACGTGGACCGCGACCCGGTCGCCGTCGCCCACAGCCGCCTGCTGCTCGAGGACGACCCGCACAGCGCCGTCGTCCAGGCCGACCTGCGGGACGTCGACGACCTGCTCGCCCACCCCGAGGTGGCCGCGCTCCTCGCCGCCGGCGAGCCGGTGGCCGTCCTGCTGGTGGCCGTCGCCCACTTCGTCAGCGACGACGAGGACCCCTGGAAGCTGATCGCCACGATCCGCGACCGGCTCCCGGCCGGCAGCGCCCTGGTCCTCTCGCACGCCTCCCTGGAAGCCCGTCCGGACCAGGCCGAGGACCACCAGGAGCTCTACCGGATGACCCCGACCCCGCTGACCATGCGCACCCGCGAGCAGGTCACCGTGATGTTCGACGGCTTCGAGCTGGTCGAGCCGGGCGTCGTCCACCTGCCGCAGTGGCGCCCCGACCAGCCCGGCACGGTCGGCGAGCACCCCGAACGGATCGCCGGGGTGGCGGGCGTGGGGTTCCGCCCTTGAGTGGTCGCACCCGGCGCGCGACCGACGGCCGTACCCTCCACGGGACGGCCGCCGGCCGCCCGGCCGTGCGCACCCCAGGCCGTACCGCCGGGTCCGGCAGCAGCCGTGCCACCGGCCGTACCACCGCGGTCGGCAACAGCCGTGCCACCGGCCGTACCACCGGGGCGGGCAACAGCCGGACCGCCGGGGCCGGCGCCCGGTGCGGAACCGGGGCCGTCGGATGAGCGGCGCCACCCCGGCGGACCGGAGCGCCGAGCGGTTCCACGAGGACTGGTCCCGGCTGCTCTCCGCCGACCACGGCATCGCCGTCCACCCCGGCCTGCTCGGCCGGCTTGTCGCCCGCACCGCCGCGCTGCTGCACCGCGCCCAGCAGGACGATCCCTTCCAGCCCCGGCTGGCCGCCCAGGCCGCCGCCGAACTGGTCGACGCCCACTTCACCGACCCCGTGCTGCTCGCCCGAGCGGTCGAGCTGCTGCAGTCCCAGCCGATCCGCGACGACCGCGGCCCCGCCCTCACCGGTGCCTTCGCGGCCGGGTGGGCGAACGCCCTGCGCGAGCGGACGCTGAGCGAGCAGGAGGCCATCCGCACCGCCGCCGACGCCGCCCGCAAGGAGGCCGAACGCGCGCTGCGCGCCTCCGAGGCCCGGTTCCGCGCCCTGTTCGAGAGCGCCGCGATCGGCATCGCCATCGGCGACACCGACGGCAACATCCTGGCCGTCAACAAGGCCGTGCAGGAGCTGTTCGGAGCGGGGCCGGAGGACATGGTCGGCCGCCGGGTCGACGACCTCGTCCACCCTGAGGACACCCCGGGCGTCTGGGAGGCGTACGAGGAGCTGATCGGCGGCAAGCGGGAGTACTTCCAGTTCGACAAGCCGTACTACCGCCAGGACGGCGAGGTGGTCTGGACCCACCTCACCGTCTCGCTGATCCGCGACGACGACGGCGTCCCGCAGTACCAGGTCGCGATGCTGGAGGACGTCACCGACCGCTACCGGCTCCAGGAGCGGCTGCGCTACCAGGCCACCCACGACCCGCTGACCGGCCTGCCCAACCGTGCCGCCTTCTTCGAACGGCTGGAGAAGCTCTTCGAGGAACCGGAGCCCGGCGCCCGCTTCGGCCTCTGCTACGTCGACCTCGACGGCTTCAAGGTGGTCAACGACAGCCTCGGCCACGACATGGGCGACCAGCTGCTGTCCGCCGTCGCCGCCCGGCTGAAGGCCGCCCTCACCCCGCTCGGCCACCTGGTCGCCCGGCTCGGCGGCGACGAGTTCGTCGTGCTGCTGGAGAACTGCCGGGGCGAGCAGGAGGCGGTGGCCGCCGCCAAGACCGTGCTCAGGGCGCTGGCCGGGCCGGTGCTGATCGGCGACCACAAGCTCGCCGTCGGCGCCAGCGTCGGCGTGCTGGAGCGGCGGGTGTCCACCACCACCCCCGGCGCCGCCGTCCGGGCCGCCGACCTCACGCTCTACCGCGCCAAGGAGGCCGGCCGCGGCCGCTGGACGCTGTTCGACCCCAAGGAGAACGCCCGCGCGGTCAGCCGCTACGCGGTGTCCGTCCGGATGCCGGCCGCCCTGGACCGCGGCGAGTTCTTCATCGACTACCAGCCGCTCTACCGCCTCGCCGACGGCCGGATGGCCGCCGTGGAGGCGCTGGTGCGCTGGCGCCACCCGCAGCTCGGGGTGCTCGGCCCGGACGAGTTCGTCACCACCGCCGAGGAGACCGGGCTGATCATGCCGCTCGGCCGCTGGGTGCTGGAGCAGGCCTGCGGCCAGGCCGCGGACTGGATCAAGCGGTACGGCGACGCCGCACCGCAGCTCAACGTCAACCTGGCCGTCCGGCAGGCGCGCAGCGCCGCGCTGGTCACCGACCTCGCCCGGATCCTGGACGGCACCGGTCTGGACCCGGCCCGGCTGCAGCTGGAGATCACCGAGTCGACCGTGGTCGGCCCCGAGGACGAGGCGCTGCGCACCCTGCACGGGCTGGTCGACCTCGGCGTGTCACTGGCGGTGGACGACTTCGGCACCGGCTGGTCCAACCTCGCCTACCTGCGCGACCTGCCGGTCTCCGGACTGAAGATCGCCGGCTCCTTCGTCGGCGACCTGCACGACCCGGCCAAGGACGGCGCCACCGGGTGGCGGATCGTCAGCGGCCTGGTGTCGATGGCGCACACGCTCGGCCTGAACGTCACCGCCGAGGGCGTGGAGACCCGCAAGGACGCCGAGCGGCTGCGCGGGATGGGCTGCGACTGGGCGCAGGGCTGGCACTTCGGCCGCCCGGTGCGGCCCGCCGAGATCGCCCGCCGGATCGTCGAGGAGCCGGCGGGGCGGCCGATCGCGGCGGGATGATCCCCCGCCCGTCCTCCGGCGGCCCTTCCCGCCGTCGGGACGGAGGCGCCGCGGCGCGGTGGCCGCGGCTCGGTCCCGTTCCGGCAAGCGTTCCGGAACCGTTCCGGAAACCGCCCTACGGCCCCGCCCGGTATGCGGGATGATGGCGCGTCAAAATCACCACCCGGCACCGGTGCGCCCGTGGTCACGGCCTTCGCACCGGCCCCGGGGCACGGGGAGGGGAGCGCCGCCATGGGCGCAACGGAGGGCGCCGGTCCGGCCGAGGGGGACCGGCCCCAGGGGTGGCCGGGGGAGCCGCCGCGGACCAGGGTCGACTGGGGGTCGCGGGAGCGCGGCTCGCGGTTCCGGGGGTCGTGGGACCGGCGGCGCGGCGCCCAGGGCGGGGGACGGGGCGAGGCGGGATCCGGCGCGGGGTCCGGCTCAAGGTCCGGCTCGGGCGTCGGCGCGGACACCGGCGCGGGGGACGGCGCGGAGCGGCCGTCGCGGCCCGGCGCCCGGCGGCCCACCGGGGTGGACCCGGAGGCCGGC
>NZ_MECK01000272.1 GCF_014596465.1 Streptomyces sp. CBMA123
GTTGCGCGAGCTGCCCGACCCGGTGTCGCTGGCCGGCGGGGTGGTGTGACCCTCGGGGCAGTCGTCGGTCGGCTTCGGGGCGGGCCGGGCCACGTTGGCGCAGTCGTTGCCGAAGGCCGGGTTGCCGACGCCGACCACGTCCACGGAGTTGCCGCAGGCGTTGACCGGGACGTGCACCGGGGCCTGGACGCTGTTGCCGGAGATCACCCCGGGCGAGTTGGCCGCGGTGCCACTGGCGGAGGCCCCCGAGGCGGAGGATCCGCGGCCGGCGCCGGCGCCGGAGCCGGCACTGCCTCCGGGCCGACCGCCCTGGCCGGGCCGCTGGGCGGCGTGGCGGGCGCCGCCGCTGACGTTGGCACAGTGGTTGCCGTACGCCGGGTTCAGCACTCCGATCACGTCGACCGTGTTGCCACAGGCGTTGATCGGCACCTCGACCGGCACCTGCACCGAGTTCCCGGAGGCGACACCCGGTGATCCCGCGGCACCTCCCTGCGCCTCGGCGGCCGCGTAGGCGTAGCCGGCGGTCGAGGCCAGCACGCTGCCGGTGGCCACGGCGGTGAGGATCCCCTTCTTGGCTACATTCCTCATGATTTCCCCTGACGTTTCGAGACGGCATGGCGACCTTGACGTGAACCTGTATGAAAGTCGGAATTTCCGTATATCCGGAAATCACGCAAGGCCTTTGACTGCACACGAGTTAACGAGGGGCAAACGGGGAGGTTGAGCCGAACGAAGCAGCTTCACCCGATCGAGCGATCGGGGCGTTCGAACTTGCCGAGCACCCCGTCGGCCTCGCCTTCGGGGCCCGGCCCCGACCGCACAAAGGCCCCCGGTGCGGCGCGTCCGCCGCCCGGGGGCCGTGCTGAGCCGGTCCCAACGGACCTCGACCGGCCTCAACGGGCCTCAACGGCCCGGAGGTCGACTCAGACGTTGGCGCAGTGGTTGCCGAACGCGGGGTTCAGCACGCCGATCACGCTGACGGTGTTGCCGCACAGGTTGACCGGCACGTGGACCGGAACCTGGATCTGGTTGCCGGCGACGACACCCGGGGAGCTCGCGGCCACACCCTCGGCACCGGCACCGCCGTGAGCGGACGCCACACCGGCGGCGGCGAGCACCAGGCCACCGGTGGCGGCGGCGACAGCGGCGATCTTCTTGACCTTCATCATTCCTCCTGTATGGACAACGCAACCCGTTCGGCGGGCTGCACAGGAATGAACGACGCTGCGGCAAACGGGGTACGGAACAGATTTGCCATTCACCCGCAACGGTGATGCCTCGCACAAACGCTCGGCGCGCAATTGCAGGCAGAATCGTTTCTGTTGATCTCCCCCAACCCATCCCACAATCATGCGCTCGGACAATGCGGTCGGCCCGCCCCCGGCACTCCGGGAGCGGGCCGACCCAGTCGCCTGATCAGCGGGCCGCGGGGCTTCAGCAGGCGTCGAGGAAGCGGTCCAGCACCCGGACGCCGAACTTCAGCCCGTCCACCGGCACCCGCTCGTCCACACCGTGGAACATCCCGGCGAAGTCCAGCTCCGGCGGGAGCTGCAGCGGCGCGAAGCCGAAGCAGCGGATGCCGAGGTCCTGGAAGGACTTGGCGTCCGTCCCGCCCGAGAGGCAGTACGGCACGGCGCGGGCGATCGGGTCCTCCGCGCGCAGCGCGGTCTGCATCGCCTCCACCAGCGCGCCGTCGAAGCTGGTCTCGATCGCGCGGTCCGAGTGCAGGCTCTCCCGCTTCACGCGCGGGCCGAGCACGCTGTCCAGCTCGGCCAGGAACTCCTCCTCGTAGCCGGGCAGGAAGCGCCCGTCCACGTGCGCGGTGGCCTGACCGGGGATCACGTTCACCTTGTAGCCGGCGCCCAGCATGGTCGGCTGGGCGGTGTTGCGCAGCGTGGTGCCGATCATCTTGGCGATGCCGCCGAGGACGCGCAGCGTCTCGTCCATGTTCTCCGGGTCCAGCTCGACCCCGAGCGCGTCGGACAGCTCGTCCAGGAAGGCCCGGACGGTCTTGGTGATCCGCAGCGGGAACTTGTGCCGGCCGAGCCGGGCGACCGCCTCGCACAGCTCGGTGATCGCGTTGTCGTCGTTCTCCATCGAGCCGTGCCCGGCCCGGCCCTCGACCGTCAGGCGCATCCAGTGCATGCCCTTCTCGGCCGTCTCCACCAGGTAGAGCCGCACCTGGTCGTTGACGGTGAAGGAGAAGCCGCCGACCTCGCCGATGCCCTCGGTCACGCCCTCGAACAGCTCCGGGTGCTTGTCCACCAGGAAGCGCGCGCCGTAGGTGCCGCCCGCCTCCTCGTCGGCGACGAAGGCCAGCACCAGGTCGCGCGGGGGCTTGCGGCCGGTGCGCAGCCGGTCGCGGACCACCGCGAGGGTCATCGCGTCCATGTCCTTCATGTCGACCGCGCCGCGCCCCCAGACGCAGCCGTCGGCGATCTCGCCGCCGAAGGGGTCGTACGTCCAGTCCGCGGCGTTGGCCGGCACCACGTCCGTGTGGCCGTGGATCAGCAGGCCCGGACGGGAGCGGTCCTCGCCCTCGATCCGGACCACGGTCGAGGCCCGCCCCTTGGCCGACTCGAAGATCTGCGGCTCCAGCCCGAACTCGGCGAGTTGCTCGGCCACGTACTCGGCCGCCTTGCGCTCACCCGGGCCCGAGCCGTCGCCGTAGTTGCTGGTGTCGATCCGGATCAGATCGCGACAGATCTCGGCGACCTCAGACTCAGCCGTCACCCTCGGCGCCGCCGCCTCGCTCCGCTCGCTCACGGTCACTCCTCGTCTTGGGCCCGCACCGACGCACCAGCGCGCCACCCCCAGGACCTGCACCCGGGCCGTACGAGCACGTCCGCCCATCCTCCCCCAGCCCTCGATCACGATCCACCCCCCGCACGGCCCCGAAACCCGCTGGTCACGCCCCCGCCACAAGCCGCCCCTTGCCCCCGCCACCAGCCCCGCACCCCGCTCCGGAGCCGTTTTGGGACCCCAAGCCGATCTTTGCTACAGTTACATCTGTCAGCGCGACGGACGAGAGATCCGAAGCCGCGAGGGCGACACCTGGTCCGGGTGGCGGAATGGCAGACGCGCTAGCTTGAGGTGCTAGTGCCCTTTATCGGGCGTGGGGGTTCAAGTCCCCCCTCGGACACCGACGAGAGAACCCCAGTTGATCTGGGGTTCTCTTTGTTTTCCGGGGCTTCGTGGGTTGGCCGGGGCCGGGTTCGTGGGTTCGTGTGGTGTCCGAACGTACCGTGGGGACGGCCGGGTTGGCCAGGGTGGTCGCTGGGCGGCGGGTGAACTCGGGTGGTGGGGGCGCGGGTTCGGGTGTGCGAGTGCGGAGCGGGCTCGGTTGCACGCGGTGGCTCGGTGGGTTCAGGCGGCGGGGGGTGGGCCGCTGGTGGGCATCCGCGGCGAGACGGACCCACGGGGATGCTTGCGCGGCGACGCCAGAAGATCTACATACCTTTGAGAAGGTATTTTCATGGGGCTGTAACGTGCCGCAGCACGACCTTCACATGGAGAAGGCATGGAGCCCGGAGCCCGGGGCCCGGAGCTCAGCGCTCCGCGGCACCTGCGAACGGCGCTCCGGCCGGCAGCAGCCGGGCGCCGGGGATCCGGTCCGCCAGGCCGCGGTCACCGACCACCACCGGGTGGCCCACCGCGGTCAGCATCGGCAGGTCGGACACGTGGTCGCCGTAGCCGTAGCAGTCCGCCGGGTCGACGTGCGGGTACGCCCGGAGCAGGGCGCGTACGGCCCGGTGCTTCTCCTCGCCGATCACCGGCTCGCCGACCAGCTCACCGGTGAGGACTCCCCCGCGCACCGCCGGCCGGCTGCACACCACGTGGGCCGCGCCGACGTCCCGCGCGACGGGCTCGACCAGCGCCGGGAAGGAGCCGGAGACCAGCACCACCGGATCGCCCGCCGCCCGGTGCCGGGTCAGGGCCTCGCGGGTGGCGGCGATGTAGAAGCCGGCGCTCCTGGAGCGCCGGGCGAACCACTCCCGACCGGCCGCGGCGACCGACTCCTCGGACACCCCGGCCCACACCCGGTAGTAGGCCCGGTTCGCCTGCTCGCGCGACGCCCCGGCCGCCACCAGCGCGCTCAGCTCCGCCCGCACCCGGGCGGCCCGCTCGGCGCCCGACGGCCCGTACCGACCACCGAGGTAGAAGTCGAGGAAGTCGAACATGCTCTTGCAGTTGATCAGCGTCTCGTCGACGTCACTGAAGGCCAGCCGGTCGGACGGGGTCGGCCGCTCGGACGGGGTGAGCCGGTCGGACGGGGGCATGGCGGGGCTCCTCTGGGTCCGGGGTCACCTCGGGGTGACGTGGCGGTCGGGCGCGGCCACGGGCCTCGGGAGGGCGCGCAGCGCGGGGAAGAGCGTGTCGCGCACCTCGCGCCAGCGTTCGGCGAAGTCGGCGCGGCCGTGCAGGTTGTCGGAGATGTGCTGGGCGCCGAAGAAGGCCGCGACGGCGACCCGGGCGGCCACGTCCGGGTCGATGTGCCGGGCCAACTGGCCCTGGCCGTGGGCCTCGTGCATCAGCGTCGAGATCAGGTTGGTCCAGTCGACGTAGGGCAGCGGCAGTTCGACGTCGACGGCGTCGCGCTCGTTCTGCAGCCGGGTGCCGGCCTGCATGATCGGGTCCTCCAGGAACGCGGCGGTGGCCGCGTTGAACATCTCGATCACGGTGTCCAGCGGCGACAGGCCCTTCCCACGCACCGCGTCCAGCGTCACCGGCCAGCGTGAGTACAACTCGTCGACCACCGCGACGGCAAGGGCCTGCTTGTTGGGGAAGTGGAAGTAGACAGCACCCTTGGTCATCGCGACCTCGTCCGCCACGTCCTTGATGCTGGTCTGCTGGTAGCCGCGCTCGGCGAAGATCCGCGCGGCGCAGTGCAGGATCTGCTCCCGCGTCCGCTCCGCACGTTCCTGACGCAGCATCGGACCGGCCGCGCCCGCGGGCCGGATCGTCGGAGCAGGCCACAGCGATTCCACAGCAACACCCTTGTTCTGACTCACAGTTCGCCAATCCTCTCTTGCGCCCCAGCGCTTCTAGCTTTATACCTTCGCCCAGGTATATTTTCGGGCCGGGATCAACGGTCACCCGACATGCCCCTCGCCCGCAGATGGGGTGGAACCACCTTAGGGAACGGCACACCAACGGGGAGACGCACTCACATGTCCATCTTCACCGCATCGCCAAGGTACCCGTCGTCGGACCAGGCGGCATCGCTCGCGCCTGTCCGCAGACTCTCGTTCCGGCACCGCCTTCCGGCCGGCGCCGTCCACAAGACCTCCCCGACGGAGGTCCTGCTCACCGACGCCATCCGCGCCGCTGACGGTCACTTCACCGTCGGCGCCCTGTGGCACCGGGACCGATTCCTCCACTCGTTCCTCCATGACGGCGGGCAGGGCCGCTCGCCGGATCCGCTCCTGCTGGCCGAGACCGTCCGGCAGACCCTGATACACCTCTCGCACCGCTTCCACGGCGTGCCGCAGGGGCACCCCTTCGTCCTCGACCGGCTCGACCTCGACCTGGCCGACAGCACCGTGGCGGTCCGGCCGGACCGTCCGGCCCGCGTCATCCTGGACGTCGCCTGCGCCCGGCGGTTGACCACGCCGCGCCGGGCCAGCTTCGCGCTCCAGGCGGCGATCTCCGTCGACGGCGTCCGGATCGGCCGGGCCGACGTCCGTTGGGAGGTCCTGCACCCGAACTTCTACCGGCTGATCCGCCACCGCGACGTCGGCGCCAAGGAGGCCCCGGCGGCCGGCACGGCCTTACCGCCCGCGGCGCCGGTCGGCGGGCTGCGACGCCTCGGCCCCCGGGAGGTCGGGTACCCGGAGGGGCGGCACGTCCTGCTGGCCCGCGACGAACGGGGCGCCCCCGGCCAGTTCTGGCTCGACGACGACCCCCACCACCCGGTGCTCCACGACCACCCGTCCGACCACGTCGCCGGCATGGCGCTGCTGGAGGCCTTCCGGCAGGCCGGCCGCGCCCTGGGCGCTCCACTGCACCCCGCCGCCGTGCGCTCGGTCTTCACCGCCTTCGCCGAGCCGGACGTGCCGGTGGCGATCACCGTGACGCCCGGGCCGGGGTGGCGGGCCGCCGGACCGCGCACGGCCGAGGTCACCGCCGCCCAGCACGGCACCGTCCTCGCCAGCGCGCGGCTCGCCTACCGCGACCCGCGACAGAAACTGACGCTCCGTCAGGAGACCTCGTGAGCACGGCCGGTGTGAGCCTCTCCGCCGCAGCCGTCGAGCAGGTGGTGAACGCGGCCCGGCGCGACCTCCCGGCGGTGGAGGAGCGGCGCCGGCTCGGCGCGGAGGCGGTGGCCGCCGTGGTGGCCGCCGGCTTCCCCCGGCACTTCGTCCCCCGCGAGTACGGCGGCGCGGCGGGCGGCTTCGCCGAACTGCTGGCCGCCTCGGCGGCGGTGGCGCGCACCTGCCCGTCCACGTCCTGGTGCGCCACGCTGTTCGCGGCGCACGGCCGCCTCGCCTCCTACCTCCCGGAGGAGGGGCGGAAGGAACTGTGGGCCTACTCCCCGAACGTGGTGATCGCCGCCTCGATCATGCCGCCGCAGGGCGAGGCGGTCCGGGAGCGGGACGGCTGGCGGATCCGGGGCCGGTGGGAGACCGCCAGCGGGGTCGACCACGCGGACTGGCTGCTGCTGGCCTCCCGGACCGGCACCGCGGACCGGCCCGAGCACCGGATCTTCGCCGTCCCCCGGGCGGACTGGACCGTCCTGGACACCTGGCGGAGCCTGGGCGTGCGCGGGACGGGCAGCAACGCGGTGGAGGTGGCCGAGGCCTTCGTCCCCGACCGGCTGTCCTGCACCCTCGCGGACGCGCAACGGCCGCTCGGCGGGGACGCGGCCCGGTGCCATCGGGTCCCGATCCACCTGGCCGGCGCCCTGATGTTCGCCGCCCCGGTCCTCGGCGCGGCCGAGGGGGCGCTGGAAGCCTGGCGCCCCGCCGCCGCCGCGCGGCTGGACGCGCTCTCCCCCGGCCGGCGGGCGGCGGCCGAGCTG
>NZ_MECK01000273.1 GCF_014596465.1 Streptomyces sp. CBMA123
GACGACAAATGCCAAGTTGCCAGACCGGATCGGCGGTCGCCAAGACCCCCTCTTACGATCCGCAGTCGTAGTCGAAGAGAGCCGGCACCGATTCGACCGGCGGTCCGCCCCGAGCGCGCCGATCCTCCCGGACCCTTCTGGCCTGCGCAAACACTCGTCAGCCCACCATCAAATAACCTCAAAGTCACACAAAACGGACATCACTATCCGCCGTCGTGCACCGCATTCACGTGTGAGGGCACTCACCCATCAGGCGCCCGCCACATCACCGACCGGCCCACCGCCACCACGCTGGGTCAACACCAGGTGACCGCCATTGAGACCGCCACCACACCCGGCCGAAGATCGCGGACATGCCCTCATGTAGGCGATACGCGACGCTGATGCGGTCGCACGCTCCACTGGAACCGTGGCGGGATCCGGTGCGCGGGAAACCTGACCGGGGCCAACGGGATCGGCCGCCGTCGTACCGGTCGTACCAGGCGATCCGGTTCCCGCACCACTTGCGGCGCCCGGCGGCACGGACCCGCATGACTTTCGAAGGGCTGCCGCGGTGGATCCACCCGTTGCGCAGACCGCCGGTCTCTTGCCCAGGGTCCTCGCCAAAGAGCGACATCAGCACACCTCACGTCCAGCCATCCACAGCGCTGGCCGTCCAGGGACGTGCTCCACGACGACCAGCAGGCCCGGGCGGGAGTCTGGGCCCGCTGCTTCAACGAGGCGCCAACGCACGCGACACGGTTGTACCCGTACGATCTGCCGGAAGAGGTCCGTTACTCACCGCCGGACGGCTCTTGCCCGGCACGTCCCACAGGCGTGGACTCCGGCGTCGCCGTAGCGGCGGATGGGCGAATCCGCAGCCGGCGCACGGGCCGACCTGCCAGGGCTCGCAGCCGTGGACGAGGGCGGCCTTACGGCGCTGGGCCTCGGTGGCGTCGAGCCGACCGTTCCGACGGGGCACTGTGAACAGGCGTTTCGGAACCTCGTCGAAGGTGTGCAGGCCGGTGTCGGCGGAGTTGCCGCGCCGGGGCCGGGAACACAGCTGACGTTGACGTCAGCCCCGGTCGTGGCCAGGCCGGTGCGCGTCACAGAACCACCCGCCCGGATACAGCCGTGCCCCCTGCACGCCACACGGAACAGTGCCGGCGGAGCAGATGCCACGTCGAACGGGACCAACGAGTGGTGGGGCGCAGGTCCGCTGGGCCGGGATCGTGAGGCTGGGCGCGGCAAGGGGCTGGCCTTTGTCGAGCACGAAGCGAGGCCCGGAGCGGACACCGGTGTCCTGCCCGTACCGGCACATCCGATCGAGTTCCTTCGGGGTCACCGCTGACGGGCGGACAATCCTCGCTCGTCCGCGTTCGACGTCTTCCTCCGTTGGCAGGCCTCCGACTGAGTAGTCGTACAGGTCCCGCTCCTCGCGTCGGGCCCAGAACCTGTTGATCCATCGGCTCATAGGCATAAGCACCTGCACGTACGTGCCGGCGGCCGTCCCGGTTACCAGGTCGTCGAGTGAGATGTTCGTGTCGAGGTTCCACTCACCGTGGTGGTCGTTGCACCGTCCCTTCCTCCCGGAAGGACATGCTGCGGCGAGTCGCCAGCAGGGAATCATCTCCAGGTGTCGCACGCCACCGGCGACACGGATTGGTTCTCCGGCCTTGATCTCGCGCCAGGGTTTGTAGTTGGTGAGTGCCCATGGCGCGCTGCGCAGCAGTTCGGACAGGCCCTTCGCCGAGGTCACCCAGGATGGCGTCAGTCCGTCGGCGCGGGCGATGGCGGAGCGGTTCCTGACGGTGCCCTCGGTGATGGTGGAGAGCTGGATTTCCCACCCGATGTTCCGCCCGCCAGCGCCGTGCACGGTGACGTCCGTACGCCGGGACCTCTTCGTCGAGGCGTCTTCCATCTGGACGGGATAGCCGCCTCGTTCCCCTGCGACGGCGATCCGTTCCTTCAATGCCTTGTGTTCGTCGCTCTCCGGTCCGGAGACGTGCCGGATCTTCGAGTTGTGGTGGGCGGCGATGCGGACTCCGGCGCGTTCGTAGACGTACATCCACTCAGGGCAGTGCGGGCGCTCCTCCATACACTCCATGCACTGAAGGCCTCGCTCGGGTACGGGCCGTTTGTCCGAACGAAGAAGCTTCCACAGCCCGGGCATCCCCGGGTTCCCGAGATCGTCTTCGGAGAGGTTGATGTCGATACCGAGCTGAATGTGCCGAATGCTGTGGGTCATGACGCTGCCCTCTCACCCGATGGTGCACACGCGGTGAATCCATGGTGAGGGCCACCACTGACAACCGGTTCTGTTTCTGGAAGATGAGAAGGATCAGAATCGAACAACCATCAGGTCTACGCCGCTCCGTTCGTGCGTCGGCCGCCCGCAGGGCGCAGCGAAACGGCGTCGGCACGGATCACAGCGGCGTGGCGCCCGGAGGATCGGCGATGAGCCAATGACGCAGGGCCGGCGGCAGTGCACGGTCCAGCGGGTCTGCCACGGGCCGCGACGTTGTGTGGTCTCCGCCAGGGGCCGGCCGAGCGACAAAGCGTCCCGGGCACCGAGTGGGGATATCGACGGGTCGGCCTGCGTGGACAGGCCTCTCGCCTGAGGTACCTGCTGATCTCGTGTGGGCCCGTGCGAGGTGACCGGGCCGGATCACCGTGCAGTCCGTCCTTGAGCGACGTCTGCCCGTTCGAGGGTCCCCGAACCTCGGCTGGGCTTACCGCCAGCCCGCCGTGAGGGCGGGCAGCCGGGTCGGCGGAGACTATTGGCGGAGGGTGATCTCGGGTGTTCCCCGTCTCGACGGCCCAGGGTTCGGCTTGCTGCCCCGGTCACGTGAACTTGTACGGCCCGTCGGGCAGCTGGATGGTGTTGGTGCACCCGAGGGCCTTGCCGATGGCCTGGCGGGCGAACGCTACGGACAGCTCTGCCATCTTCTGTCGTCCAGGAGCTGGGAAGGCCGGGTTGTCGGGGGCCTGGAGGTTGAGGGCTGCCGTGTAGTACCAGGTGCGGTCCGGGCCGTTGGACGTCGATTTGGTGATGCAGGTGAAGCGGACCACGGAGGAGTGGTCGCCGGCTTCGCCGTCGGAGAATGGCAGATAGTCCCTTGGGACCTGTTGTCCTTCGGTGTGGATGCGCTCCACGTCGGTGTCGGCTCCCGTCACGGTCGTGATGAGCGTGCGCTGGTCGCTTCCGCTCACTGCACAGGACAGGTAGGCCGGTGTGGAGTCCGTCAGCGGCGTGAAGTCTGTGCGAACCGTGGGCGGGGAGGCTGATCCCAGGACGTCGCTGAAGCGGGCGTCGTCGAGGGTGCCCTGGCACTCCCCGGGTGGGATGGGGGCCGACTGCCGCGGGACGGGGCCGGGTTCGTCCGCCCGTTGCCAGAGGAGCAGGCCCCCGCCGGCCGTAACGATGAGGACGGCGGCAGCGGCTCCCGATCAGACATGCCCCGCTCCCCCCTACGACTGGCTTCGACACCAGCCCTCCCCTGACCAGTAACCGACCGATCGTACTCACCAGACCGCCAGGCGCACGCATCCGCTGACCCCCTGGGAGGCACGGCCCTCGGGTCTCCCACAGCGCGATGGCTGGACAGCGAGCCGCCGAGGGGGAGCTGGCGGCCTCGGCCGGCAGACCTGCCGTCTCAGCGGGACGTCACCGTACCTTCGCGCGCCGACGAACACCCCGGGACGGTGCACAGTGCGTCGGCGATCCGGCCGGGCACGGACACCCCCCTTCCGGTCCTGGGCGAATCGGTGTGGTCATCCTGACGGATCGCCACGACCTTCCGCCTGAGTAGCCGTACCCAGACCGGACTGAGTGCCGCCGGACCCGGTGCTGGAGATCGGGCCGGTGCGGGCAGCGGAGACGAGAACCTCGGCCTGGTCCTGCGGAACCCCCGCCGTCCACCGGGCCGAGCACCCCGACTACCCACCCGCCTGGGTGCCGGCGGTACGCCGGTGGGCCCCCGGGGCCAGGGTGACGACCCGCCAGGCCCTCCTGTCACATGCTTCACATTTCTCTATTTCTATCGCTTCAGCAGGTACCGGAATTTCGGAATCCAGCATTCCCCGACGCCTGGATCGGGTGGCTATTTTGGCATTTTTCGCCCCGCAGGGCTCAAGTGTCGCTCAATTTCTTCGATTGTCCTTGCCGGAACTTCTCCCCGAGTCTCAGGATTGGCATCGCCTGGAAAGCAATCGGGTGGAACAGTCCGCGCAAATTCATTCGGAGGGGAACAAAAATGCGGAAGGCGAGCTCTCGAATTGCCGGTGCAGTGGTCGGCGCCGGAATACTGGCTGCACTGGCGGCGCCGCAGGCGCGGGCCGCGCCAGCGTCCGTCACGCCGGTGGCCTCGGTGACCACGCAGCTTCCGGCCGGCGCCGACCCCAGTCACTGGGTCGTCGACCGCAAGGCTCCAGCAGCGGCCCAGACTTCGGCGTCCACGCACGTCACGCCGACCCGGAAGTCGCCGGAGCGGCCGGTCGACGCTTGGGGGGAGATCCGTGATGTGGCCTACCACGGGCAGGTCTGCGGCACCGACGTGATCGACGCGAACAGCGGGCCCGGTCCCATGACCCTGACGCTGACCCAGACCCGCTCGACGGCAACCCAGTGGACGGCAAGCGCGTCGATCGACCTGTGGAAGATCTCCGCCGGCGTCGGCTTCAACGTGACCGACACCGTCACGAACACCGAGTCCGGCTCCTACACCGTTCCGGACGGAAAGTTCGGGAACCTGCAAGCCTACCAGCTCTTCGACTACTGGACGTACAGCATCTACGAGGCCGGCGCCTACGTCGGCGACGGGGAGGTGAAGAAGCCGGTAGGGTTCTGCTACAACGCCTGGACTAATTAGGGGAGTTGAGCATATGCGGCGGTCCAGCCGATTTCTGGGGGCGGTGAGTCTCGTCGCCACGGCCGTCCTCGCGGCCGCGTGCACCGACGACGGGACAGCACCCCAGCAAGGAAGCGGCCCCTGGTTCCTGGACGCGACGGCCGCCGCACCGGCGGACGCCGTCGTCCAGCGCAGCATCGACGCCCCGCCCGCCAAGGGCACCGCCAAGATCCTCGGCATCGCCGATGTATCGGGCACAAGCGTCGTCCTCTCCGTCAGGAACGGCACCTGCCAGGTGGCACTCCTGCCGGACGGTCTGACCGAGCCGACCTCCACCGCCCCCGACTCCGTCGGATCCCCGCGGCCCAGTGCCAGCTCCTTCGCGGACACACACGGGGATTTCCCGGGGAATGTTCTTGCCGGAACATATACCCAGGCGTCCGCCCAGCTGATCCCCTTCAAATTCATGACCCTCGGCTGCGGCGAGAAAGCCATGACGGTCAAGATGGAAGGGATCGGAAGTTCCGCCCAGGTGCAGAAGAAAACCGGCGACTCGCTGCGTTCGTGGAAAAACGGGACAGACGTAGTTCTGGCCGTCGGAACCCCTGAAGCAATCCACCAGGCCCCGACGTCCGGATGACCACAGCCCAGCACTGAGGGCGCCCACTTCCAGGTGGGCGCCCTCTCGCTTTGAGCGCCGATCGACCCGACCGGCGACGCCAGAGAGCCCCGGCCGGATCTCGTCAGCTGCGGGTGGCGAAGGCGATCTCGTATGGCATCTCGGTCGCCATCGTGAGGACGCCGTCGAGCAGCGCGGCCCACGGGGCGTCGCAGCCCTCGATCGCGGCGACGGACAGCTGGGACCCTGCCGCTTTCGGGCGATCGATCCGTTCCTCGATCATGTCGTCGGTGAGGATCCCGCACGCCACCTCGACGCCGTCGAGCAGCCGCTGACGACGCTCGTTCGCTCGGGCGAGCGCGGCGGCATCGCGGGCGCCCAGCAGCCGGTCGACCGGGATCCTGAGCAGCGCCTCCAGCTCGGCCAGGGTCGGGTCCTCACACAGCCGCTTGAGGCTCTCCTGGTCCAACGGGCGCTTCCCGGTGACCACGCGGTCCAGCACGGTGATGCCCAAGGCCGCGCCTGCGCGGGCGTAGCGCCACAGCAGGGTCTCGATTCCGCGCCCGTACACGAACGCGTGGTGGCAGAACCCGCTCAGCGCCTGCACGTGGGAGTCGAACGGCGCCCCGTCGCGCCGGCGTTCGGCGCTGCCGCCCAGCGAACGCAGCTGACGGCGCCGGCCCGGTGCGAACCGTTCCGGGAGGGTCGTCCGCTTCTGGTCGGGACGGGGGAGCCGGTCGGGCGAGCACGGGGTGGCTGTCTCCCAGGGGTCGAGGCCATAGGCCAGCAACCACAGCACGTCGCCCAGGTCTCGCGCGACCACCCCGGCCACCCCCTTCGATCCGAGGAAGACGGCAGGCTGGTCAACGACTGTCCGCAACCTCACGGAGTGCTGTGCGCTGGACCAGCTCCCGGCCAGCCGCGCGGTCCTGGCCCCGGCCCTCGTGGCCGTAGGGATGGTGGCCTAGGGTCTGTTGCGAAAGTGGATCAAGGTCGTGAAATGATCACGCGTCGTGGGACGTGGTGATCTGACGAACGGCCAGTGGGTTCGGCTTGAACCGTTGTTGCCGACGGGCAAGAAGCCAGGGCGGCCGCCCACGTGGACGCGTCGGCAGCTGATCGACGGCATACGGTGGCGGACCAGGACCGGTGCGCCGTGGCGGGATCTCCCAGAGCGGTACGGGCCGTGGGACCGGGCCTACGACCTCTTCCGACGGTGGCAGCGCGACGGCACCTGGAAGCGGATCTTCGAGCAACTGCAGGCCGAGGCCGACGCGAAGGGCCTGATCACCTGGGATGTCAGCGTGGACTCCACGATCGCCCGCGCCCACCAGCACGCCGCCGGGGCGCGTAAAAGGGGGACCTGCAAAAGGAGCCTCCCGGTGGCGTCGACACCGAGCCCGACGACCACGGCCTCGGACGCTCGCGTGGCGGGCTGACCACCAAGGTGCACCTCGCGGTCGAGCAGGGACAGAAGCCGCTGTCCCTGCTCGTTA
>NZ_MECK01000274.1 GCF_014596465.1 Streptomyces sp. CBMA123
CCGCCCCGCCCGGGGCGGCCGCCGCGGTGGCCGGGCCACCGCCGCCCGGCAGGGCGCCCCACGGCGCGGGGGAGGGCCCCGGGGAGGGCGAGGGGGTGCCGGCCGGCGGGAGGACCGGCAGCAGCTCCGACGGGGTGGCCGACGGCGAGGCCTCCGGCAATGCCACCACCCGGACGTCATCGCCCGAACCCGGCCCGCACATCACCAGCACGGCGGCCAGCAGCGCGAGCGTGCCGCCCGCCGCCACCGCCCAGGCCTTCCGCGAACGGCGCGGTGGGCCCGGATCCGGGCCCACCGGCGGCCCCATGGACGGCCCCGTCGGAGGCGGTCCGGCCTGTGCCGGAATGGGGACCGGAGGAGGCTGCCAGGCGTTCGGCGGCCACTGCCACTGTCCTCCGGTGGGCTGCCCAGTCATGTGCTTGTCCTTCCAGCGCCGCCCCCGCCGTACCTTTCCCTGCTCAACGAGCGCGCCGACGCGGGGACATGACCCGGAAGAGGGGTCTGAGCGGGCGCTGATTGCCGCCGCGCCACATGCTGGGGGTCATGGAGACCAACAGCACGTCCGCACACCCGGTCGAAATCGCCGAGTTCCGGACCGACAGCCGCTACCGCCTCGTCCACTTCGAAGGCCACGGCTGGGAGCCGCTCGCCCCCGAGGAGTTCGAACCCCGTGTCCAGCAGCTCTTCCCCGGCCTCGACCCGCACGACCCCGCCAAGGTGCACTGGGCCGACCGCCCCTGGGAATGGCCGACCTGGCACCCCGGTGAGGCTTGAACCCGCGCCCCGCAACCCCCACCCTGCGGCCCCTGCCTCGCAACCCCGGCCCCGCAACCCCCGCCCCGCGGATCCTTGACGCGACTCGAACGGCTCGCATGGTGAGACGGGCCCTGAGCCGCTGATCGCCGGGCCCGCCGTTCGCTACGCTTTCCGGGTGAGCGTTGATCACTTCTGGCGTCGCCTGCCAGGGCAGGCCGTGGACGTCTGTTCGCCCGAGGAACTCGGCGAACTGGTGCCCCGGAGCCGCGACGTCGGCTACGACCGGCTGGTCGCCGCCGGACTGGCCCTCGGAGTGCGGCAGACCGCCGTCCTGATGGAACTCGCGCTCACCGAGAACGGCCTGCATCCCGACCCGGCCGCCCGGCTGCCCGTCTACGGCGGAGCACCCCCGGAGGCCGGGGGCGACATGCTGGTGCTGCGCCCCGAACAGGTCGCGGCCGCCTTCACCTTCCTGCGGGACTCCGCGCTCGGCGAACTCGTCCGTCAGCAGGACACGGTGCTCGCCCGCAGGGTCGCCCAGCTCGGCGCCGAGCCGCCCTGGTCGGAGACCTGGGCCAGCCGGGTCGTCCACGACCTGCGCGAACTACGGGACTTCTTCGCGGGCGCGGCCGCCGCCGGCGACGCGGTGGTCGTCCGGGAGTCGAAATGAGCGCCCCGGGCACGGCGGGGTACGGCGAGGCGGCGGAACAACTCGCCGTCCAGTACGAGAGCGTGGACTTCACCGAGGTCCACCGCGCACTGCTGCACCTCTACCCGGCCCCGCCCGCCGCCGTCCTGGACGTCGGCGCCGGCACCGGCCGTGACGCGGCCGCCCTCGCCGCGCTCGGCCACCGGGTGGTCGCGGTCGAACCGACCCCGGAACTGCGGGCCGTCGGCGAACGGTTGCACCCCGACTCGGGCGTGCGGTGGGTGGCGGACGAGCTGCCCGCCCTGCCCCGGCTGAGCGCGGCGGGCGAACGCTTCGACCTCGTCCTGATCACCGCGGTGTGGATGCACCTCGCCCCCGTCGAACGCCCGCCCGCGATAGCCGCCGTGGCCCGGCTGCTCGCCCCCGGCGCCCGGCTCGCCCTCACCCTCCGGCACGGCCCGGTGCCGCCAGGCCGCCGGATGTTCGACGTCCCGCCCGAGCACACCGTCACCCTGGCGCAGGCCCAGGGCCTGCGGCTGCTCCACCGCGGTGAACGCCCCGACCTGCACGGACGCCAGGACGTGAGCTGGACCGAACTGGTCCTGGAACGCGGGCGTTAGGCCCTGTCCGGCGCCGCCCGGCGGCGCGGGGAGGAGAGGTATCGATGTCGAAGGACGTGCCCGGGGATCCGGGGGCAAGCCACCGGGCCATCGAGCGCCTGATCGCGCGCTACGCCGAGCTGGTGGACGACGGGGACTTCGCGGGGCTGGGTGAACTGCTCGCCGATGCCGTCTTCGCGGGCGGCGGCCAGCCGGTGCGCGGCCGCGCGGCGATCGAGCGGATGTTCCGGGACACCGTGATCATCCACGGGGACGGCACACCGCGCACCCAGCACGTCGTCAGCAACCTCGCCGTCGAGGTGGACGAGCCGGCGGGGACGGCGCTCGCACGCTCGTACGTCACCGTGTTCCAGGCCCTGCCCGAGCTGCCGCTGCAACCCATCGCCGCCGGGCGCTACCGCGACCGCTTCGAACGCGCCGACGGGCACTGGCGGTTCGCCGAACGGCTGGTCCGGATCACCCTGGTCGGCGATGTGAGCCGCCATCTGCACCAGGCCGCCGCCCGGCGGTAGCCGCCGGCACGGGAAGTCGGCCCGTCCGACTTCCCGTCCGACTTCCCGTGCGGGGACAGGCAGGGCCCTCAGAGCCGCAGTTCGGGCGGGAAACCCGTCCAGCGGAGCTCCTCGGGCAGGTGGGTCTGGTCGTTGAGGACGAGGACGGCGGAGGGGCGGCCCGGCGCGAAGCGGAGGACGGTGAGGGCCGCGTTGGCCGCGTTGAGGCCGAGCCAGCGCCAGGCGGGGGCGTCCAGGGTGTGCCGGACCAGCCAGCCGATCAGGAACGCGTGGGTGACGACCAGCTCGTGCCGCTCCTCGGGCCCCGGGGCGGGACCGGTGAAGCGGTCGACGGCCCGACGGGCCAGCTCGGGGCCGCGGGAGCGCTCCTCGGCGGAGGCGCCGGCGAGGAAGCGGAGCATGAACTCGGCACTTTCGGCGGGGAGTTCACCGGCCGAGGGGACGTACGGGAGGTAGTCGCCGGCCTCCTCGCAGACCGACACCGCCACCCCGTCGAGCTGCTCCCCGACGAGCCGCGCGGTCTCGGCGGCCCGGGGGAGCGGCCCGTGGTGGACGGCCGTGAGGGGGCGGCCGGCCAGACGGCGGCCGAGCAGGGCGGCCTGGCGGCGGCCGGCGGGGGTGAGGCCGCCGCCGTCCGGGCCGTCCTGGGTGGCCTCGCCGTGGCGGGCGAGGTAGAGGTAGCGGGTGGCGGTGGCGGTGGCGGTGGCGATGTCGGGCACGGGCGGGCTCCGGGGTCGGGAACGGTTGCCTCGGAGCGACGCCGGTGGGGCCGCCGGTGGTTCCGGGTCAGCCGGTGTGGGCCCGGTCCAGCAGGGCGAGTTCCTCGGCGGTCAGCCGCAGGGCGCCCGCGGCGATGTTGTCCTCCAGGTGCGCCACGTCGCCGGTGCCCGGGATGGTGAGGACGTGCGGGCCCCGGTGCAGCGTCCAGGCGAGCCGGACCTGGGCGGTGCTGACGCCGCGGGCCTCGGCCACCGTGCGGACCTCGGCGGGTTCCGCGCCGCCGGCGCCCCGCTCGCGCCCGGCGCCGGCGATCGCGTAGAAGGGGACGAAGGCGATGCCCTGCTCGCCGCAGAGCCGCAGCAGTTCGTCCTGGGCGGCCGGGGCGCCGATGCCGTACGGGTTCTGCACGCAGCTGACGGGCGCGATGGTCTGGGCCTCGGCGAGCTGGTGCGGGTGGATGTTGGACAGGCCGAGCCGGCGGATCAGGCCGGCCTGCCGCAACTCGGCGAGTGCGCCGAAGCGTTCGGCGATCGAGTCGGTGCCGAGGATGCGCAGGTTGACCAGGTCGAGGTGGTCGCAGCCGAGTTGGCGCAGGTTCTCCTCGACCTGGGCACGCAGCCCCTCGGGGGTGCGGGCGTGGTCGGCCCACCGGCCGTCGGCGTCGCGGGCGGGGCCGACCTTGGTGGCGATCACCAGGTCGTCGGCGTACGGCGCGAGGGCGCGGTTGACCAGCTCGTTGGCGGAGCGCAGCGGGGAGAAGTAGAAGGCGGCGGTGTCGATGTGGTTGACGCCCAGCTCGACCGCGCGGCGCAGCACCCGCAGGGCCTGGTCACGGTCGCGGGGTACGGCGTCGGGCACCAGCGCGGGGCCGGTCTGCGGCAGGCGCATCGTGCCGAAGCCGATCCGGTGGACGGCGCGGTCGCCGAGCTGCCAGGTGCCGGAGGCGGCGGCGGTCAGGGTGCTGGCGGTCGGGGTGCTGGCGGGGGCGGTGACAGCGGCGGTCGGGGTGGTGGCGGAGGTCATGCCGGTCATGATCGTCGCTGGACTAGTCTGATCGCCACTGATTCGGACATGTGTGAATCCACGGGGGCGGGCCTTGGCGGAGCTGCGGTTCACGGCGGGCGACCTGGCGCGGATGCGGTTCGTGGTCGCACCGATGTGGGAGGTCGGGCCGAGCCTGCGCCTGCTGCGCTCGGGGCTGCCGCACGCCGTCCACGGCCCCTGGGCGGAGCAGGTGCGGCCCCGGCTGGCGGCGCTCGGCCCGGCGGTGTCCGGACTGCTCGCCGAACTGGTGCCGCCGAGCGGCTACGTCCCCGACTTCATCAACCCGGCCCCGGCCGGCCCCGCCCCGACCCTCGGCGGGGAACTCGCCGCGATCCGGGCCACCCCCGCCGGGCAGGTGCGGCGCGATCTGGACCGGCTGGCGGCCGAACAGGGCGCCCTCGGTCCCCGGCTGCGGGCCCTGCACACCGACCCGGAGGCCGGGCTGGCGCGGCTCGCCGAGGCGGTCGAGGCGTACTGGGAACTGGCCCTCGCGCCCTACTGGGCGCGGATCCGCGCGGTGCTCGACGCCGACGTGCGGCACCGGGCCCGGCAGGCCGCCGAGCACGGCGCCGAGCGGGCGCTGAACGACCTGCACGCCGAACTGCGGTGGACGGACGGCGCCCTGAAGCTGAGCCGGCGCTCCCGCCCGCTGCCCCGCGGCACGGCCGGGCCGGGCCTGCTGCTCATCCCGTCCGCCTTCACCGGCCCCGCCCTGTACACCCGGTTCGCCCCGCCGGACCCGCCGCAACTCGCCTACCCGGCCCGCGGGATCGGCGGCCTCTGGAGGGCGACCGCACCCCCGCCCGGTACGGAGGCGCTGGCGGCGGTGCTCGGCCGCTCCCGCACCCGGCTGCTGGCCGAACTCGCCGCCCCGGCCTCGACCGCCGAACTCGCCCGGCGCACCGGACTGTCGCCCTCCGCTGTCTCCCAGTACCTGACGGCGCTGCGGGACGCCCGGCTGGTCAGCGCCCACCGCGCGGGCCGCTGGGTGCTGTACGCCCGCACGGCCACCGCGGAGGCGCTGCTGACCCCGGACGGCTGAGCCGGCCGGCCGGATAGGCTGCCCGGCACGGACGGAGCCGAACCCGTCGAGCAGGGCCCGCTGGAGATCCTGCTGGACGGCCGGGGCGCCTGGTCCGACCCGCGCGAGCCGAGGTACCCGATGGCCGTCCTGCGCGCCGAGCTCGGCGCGCCCTCGTGGATCGTCCGGACCGGGGACCGTGACGGGCTGCGGCTCCCGGGGCCGTGGCCCGTCTGCTTAGCTGCAGGCATGACGCTCCTTCGCTGCGCCGTCCTGGACGACTTCCAGGGCGTCGCCACCAGCTCCGCCGACTGGTCCCCGCTGGCCGGCCGGGTCGAGGTGACGGCCTTCCGCGAGCACCACGGCTCGGAGGAGGAACTGGCCGCCGCCCTCGCCGAGTACGACATCGTGGTCACCCTGCGCGAGCGGGTGCCGTTCCCCGCCACGCTGTTCGCCCGGCTCCCCCGGCTCAAGCTGCTGATCGCCTCCGGCATGCGCAACTCGGTGATCGACCACGCGGCCGCCGCGGCGCACGGCGTCACCGTCTGCGGCACCGCCAGTTCCGGCACCCCGCCGGTCGAGCTGACCTGGGCGCTGCTGCTCGGCCTGGCCCGCGGCATCGTCCAGGAGAACACCGCGCTGCGCGAGGGAGGCCCCTGGCAGAGCACCGTCGGGGCCGACCTGCACGGGCGGACGCTCGGCCTGCTCGGCCTCGGGCGGATCGGCGCCGCGGTGGCCCGGGTGGGGCTCGCCTTCGGCATGGACGTGCTCGCCTGGAGCCGGAACCTGACCGAGGAGCGGGCGGCCGAGGCGGGGGTGCGCCGGGCCGGGTCGAAGGAGCAACTGCTCGGGGAGAGCGACTTCGTGTCGGTCCACCTGGCGTCCAACGCGGGCACCCGGGGGCTGATCGGCGCCGCCGAACTCGCCCTGATGAAGCCCGAGGCCTACCTGGTGAACACCTCCCGGGCGGCGATCGTCGACCAGGACGCGCTGCTCGCCGCGCTCACCGGCGGCCGGATCGCGGGCGCCGCCGTGGACGTCTTCGACATCGAGCCGCTGCCCGCCGACCACCCGCTGCGCCGCGCGCCCCGGCTGCTGGCCACCCCGCACCTGGGGTACGTCTCGCAGGACAACTACCGGCGGTACTTCGGCGAGGCGGTGGAGGACATCGCGGCCTTCCTGGCGGGTGAGCCTATCCGCCGTCTGGGCTGACGCCCGCGCCCGGTCGGGGCCGCCGGTCGCATACTGACCGCATGGCGAGCGGAGACGGACTCGGAGACGGTGGCCGGGGTGCGGGCCGGCGCGGGGTGCTGCGGGCGGGGGCGGCGGTGGTGCTGCTGGGGGTGGCCGGGTGTTCCGGCGGGGCCGAACCACGTGCCGCGGCGACGAGTTCGGGGTCCGCCCTGACCGAAGGACCAACCCCGACGGTGACCCCGACCCCTGCGGTGACGCCGACACCAACGCCGGCACCGACGCTGACGCCGGCACCAACGCTGACGCCGACCCCGAGCCCGCTGCCCAACCCACCGCTCTGGCAGCCCGGCCCCGGCGAGATCCAGCCCGACGTCAAGCGCCGCGCCGTCGAGCTGGTCGCCG
>NZ_MECK01000275.1 GCF_014596465.1 Streptomyces sp. CBMA123
CTCGGCTTCACGGACGCCCGGGTGCGCCGGCTGCCGTACCGGCTGACCGGGCCGCTGCTGGCCGGGGTGGCCGCGCTGCTGGCGGTGGCGGCCCTGGCCGAGGGGCGCCCCGGAGTGCTGCTGCGCTGCCTGCTGGTCGCGCTGGCCGTCGGAGCGCTGCTCGAAGTCGCCGTCCAGATCGGCGCGTTGGGCCCCGGAGACTCCCCGCTCGGGCTCGCCCTGGGCGGGCTGCTCGGCTGGTACGGCTGGTGGGTCGCGATCGGCGGGCTGGTCGCCGCGGTGGTGCTCGCCGGGCTGTGGGGCACCCTGCGGGTCGCCGTCCTGCTGGTCCGCCGCCGCCCGTGGCGCGGGCTCGAAGTCCCGGTCGGCCCGTTCCTGCTGCTCGGCGCGCTCACCGCGGTGCTCGCCCGGTAGCGCGGAACCCGGTGGCGCGGAACCCGGTGGTGTGAAACCCGGTGGCGCGAAAGTCGGTGGCGGGGAAATCGGTAGCGCCGAAGGGGCCCGCCGTACCGGAAGCGGTACGGCGGGCCCCGCCGTCGGCGCGCCGGCCCCACCCTCAAGGAGTGGCGCGCCGAAGGGAGTTGCGGCTCTAGGACATCTTGTGGACGAACGGGCCGACCACGTTCGAGAACGCGTTGCCGTTGTTGGCGTCCCAGTTGGTGGACCAGGTCATCGCGCCCCGGATGGTGGGCCACTTGGCCGGCGGCACGAAGCTGCCGCAGTTGTTGCCGGTGGCCAGGCAGTTGAGCGCGTTGTTCACCACCGACGGGTCGACGTAGCCGCCGCCGGCCGCCTTGCTGGAGGCGGGGACGCCGATGCCGACCTGGTCGGGCCGCAGGCCGCCCTGGATGTGGGTGCAGACCTGCGAGGTGATGAAGTCGACCGTGCCCTGGTTGTAGACCTTGCCGTCGCAGCCGTTCATGCCGCCCGAGTTGTAGAACTGGGTGTTGACGACGGTCAGGATGTCCTTGGTGTTCAGCGCCAGCTGGAAGTAGGCGCCGGCGGTGCTGTACATCCCGATGGTCTCGGGGGCCATGGTCAGGACGAAGCCGGGGCCGACCTTGGCCTGCAGGGCGTGCAGCGCGTCGCCCAGCGGGCCGGCCTGGACGCCGTTCTCCAGGTCGACGTCGATGCCGTCGAAGCCGTAGTCCTTGAGGATCGCGGAGGCGCTGTTGGCGAAGTTCGCCCCGGCGGTGCCATCGGCGACGGTGATCGCGCCGTTCTGGCCGCCGATGGAGAGGACGACCTTCTTGCCGGCCGCCTGCTTGGCCTTGATGTCGGCGCGGAACTGGGCGTCGGTGTAGCCGCCGAGTGCCTTGGACAGGCCCGGGTCCAGGGTGAAGCTGATCGCGCCGGTCTGGGTCGGCACGGCGTCGGCGAAGGAGACCGCGATGATGTCGTACGCGTTCTGGACGTCGCTCAGGCGCTGCGGGGTCGAGCCGTTGTCGAAGTTCTGCCAGTAGCCGGTGAGCGCGTGGGCCGGCAGACCGGTGGCCGGCGGGGTGGTGGCGGTCGGGGTCGCGGTCGGCGTGGCCGTGGGGGTCGGGGTGGGCGTCGCGGTGGGCGTCGGCGTCGTGGTCCGGGTGGGAGTGGCGGTGGCCGTCGGCGACGGGGTCGGCGTCTGGGTGGGGGTGGCCGTCGGCGACGGGGTGGCGGTGCCACCCGGGCCGACCAGCGCGACGTCGTCGGCGAGGTAGGCGCCCTGCCCGTACCAGCCGTGCAGGTAGACCGTCACGCTGGTGGTGTTCGCCCCGGTGGTGAAGGTGCTGGACAGCTGGTTCCAACTGCTCTGGTTCGACCAGGAGGACGGGTCGGTCCCGCCGGTGCCGCGCGCTCCGAGGTAGACGTACGGGCCCTGCACCCAGGCGCTGAGGGTGTAACTGGTGTTGGGCAGCACGCTGATGGTCTGGGTGCACTCGGCGGTGTCGCCCGCACCCGGGGCGGCCTGCAGCGCACCGCTGCCGGAGTGGACCGGCGAGGACACCGCGGTCGCGCCGCCGGTACAGGACCAGCCGCTCAGTCCGCTCTCGAAACCGCCGTTGGTGACCAGGTTGCCGTCCGCCGCACTGGCACCGCCGGCGAAGAGGGCGAGGCCGCCGCCGGCCAGGGCGAGGGCGGTGGCGCCGGCCGCGAGGGCCGGGAGGGGGCTACGCCGGCGCCGGTGCGCGGGCTGGTTCAGCGAACGGGCCATGGGGTGACGCTCCTGGGGAAGGAGCGGCCGCCGCGGTGGGGGGCGCGGCGGCCGCGTGTGGGGGAGGGGAGGTCCGCAGGTGACTCTTGGGGGCGGGAGGAACCGCTTCCGCCTCGGGTCAAAAGCTGGACTAGACCATTGCCGGCCGTCAAGGACGCGACAACCGGTTTACGGCTCCCTTAAGGATTCGGAGACCGTTCCGTGTCCACCACGGCCACCCCGCCCCGCGAGCCCCGGCGCACCCGCCCCGCGGGCCCGGACACGCCCGCCGCGACAGACTTCGCACAGGACCGTGACCAGACCGCTACCTGCGGCTTTACCGTGCACCTGCGTGCCGGAGTAGGCTGCGCCGGGGCCGGTGACGAACCGGCCCGAACGAGTACGGAGGGGCCGGGAAACCATGGGTCTGCGCGATGTCGCCGAACGGACGCCGGGGCTGCGCACCCTGCTGGGTGGGATGTACCGGCTGTACGGTCGCCGGGTCGAGGTCCACCTCGGTCGCACCCCCCACCACATCGGCGTGATCCTCGACGGCAACCGCCGCTGGGCCAAGGCCGCCGGCGGCAGCACCGTGTACGGCCACCAGCGCGGCGCCGACAAGATCAGCGAGTTCCTCGGCTGGTGCGACGAGACCCACGTCAAGGTCGTCACCCTGTGGATGCTCTCCACCGACAACCTGGACCGCCCGGCCGACGAGCTCGTCCCGCTGCTCGGCATCATCGAGGACGCCGTCACCGGCCTGGCCGCCGCCCGCCGCTGGCGGGTCAACCCGGTCGGCGCGCTGGACCTGCTCCCGCAGCACACCGCCGACGTGCTCAAGCGCGCCGCCGAGGAGACCGCCGGGATCGACGGCATCACCGTCAACGTCGCCGTCGGCTACGGCGGCCGGCACGAGATCGCCGACGCCGTCCGCTCGCTGCTCCAGGAGCACGCCGGGCGCGGCACCTCGATCGAGGAACTGGCCGAGATCCTGACCGTCGAGCACATCTCCGAGCACCTCTACACCGCCAACCAGCCCGACCCGGACCTGATCATCCGCACCTCGGGCGAACAGCGACTGTCCGGATTCCTGCTCTGGCAGAGCGCGCACAGCGAGTTCTACTTCTGCGAGGCGTACTGGCCGGCCTTCCGCAAGGTCGACTTCCTGCGCGCGCTGCGCGCCTTCGAACAGCGGCACCGGCGGATGGGCCTCTGATCCGGCGCCCGCCCGGCTCCTCCGGGGCCGAACCGGGTGTTCGTCCGCAGGCCGGACCGGGGCGCTTCCCGGGCTGGTCCCGGGTGGGGCCGACGCACATCCGGGTGGAATGACCGCCGTAGGCCTGGCCTACCCGGGCCCCGGGCGAGGCCAAACGTTCACCGGCAATGATCCGTCAGTTCGCCGAGGGCGCGAATGCACCGCCCCCCGCCTGGGAATACTCCAGTCAGTCCGGTCCCGAGGCCACCGGGGCAGCGGGGGCCGGCATGCCGCGGATGACGCAGGGTCATCCGCTCTGGAGGCCTAGTGGTCAGTTCCAAGAGCCGCCGGACGCCAGACCGGCGCACGTACGTTCTCGACACCAGCGTGCTCCTGGCGGACCCTCTCGCCATGACCCGCTTCGAGGAGCACGAGGTCGTCCTCCCGGTGGTGGTCGTCACGGAGTTGGAGGCCAAGCGCCACCACCCGGAGCTGGGCTACTTCGCCCGCCAGGCGCTGCGCCTGCTCGACGACTACCGCATCCGCCACGGCCGGCTCGACGAGCCGATCCCGGTCGGCGAACTGGGCGGCACGATCAGGGTCGAGCTCAACCACTCCGACGTGTCGATACTGCCGGTCGGCTACCGCGCCGGCGGCGGCGAGGCGGACACCCGGATCCTGGCGGTCGCCCGCAACCTGCAGGCCGAGGGCTACGACGTCACCGTCGTGTCCAAGGACCTCCCGCTGCGGATCAAGGCCAGCTCGGTGGGCCTGCTCGCCGAGGAGTACCGGGCCGAGCTCGCGATCACCTCCGGCTGGACGGGCATGTCCGAACTGCACGTCGGGGCCGAGCAGGTCGACGCGCTGTTCGCGGCCGGCCACGACGCCGCGGTGGACATCGACGGGACCGAGGAGCTGCCGGTGCACACCGGGCTGGTGCTTACCTCGGAGCGCGGCCGGGCGCTCGGCCGGGTCACCGGCGACGGGCGGGTCCGGCTGGTGCGCGGCGAGCGCGAGGCGTTCGGGCTGCGCGGTCGCAGCGCCGAGCAGCGGGTGGCGCTGGACCTGCTGCTCGACCCGGACATCGGCATCGTGTCGATGGGCGGCCGGGCCGGCACCGGCAAGTCGGCGCTGGCGCTGTGCGCGGGGCTGGAGGCGGTGCTGGAGCGGAGGCAGCACCGCAAGGTGATGGTCTTCCGGCCGCTGTACGCGGTCGGCGGCCAGGAACTCGGCTACCTGCCCGGCAGTGAGGCGGAGAAGATGGGCCCCTGGGCCCAGGCGGTCTTCGACACCCTCTCGGCGGTCACCACCCCGGACGTGATCGAGGAGGTCATCGCCCGCGGGATGCTGGAGGTCCTGCCGCTGACCCACATCCGGGGGCGCTCGCTGCACGACGCCTTCGTGATCGTGGACGAGGCCCAGTCGCTGGAGCGCAACGTCCTGCTGACGGTGCTGTCCCGGATCGGCCAGGGCTCGCGGGTGGTGCTCACCCACGACGTGGCGCAGCGGGACAACCTCCGGGTCGGCCGGTACGACGGTGTGGTGGCGGTGGTGGAGAAGTTGAAGGGGCATCCGCTCTTCGCCCACATCACCCTCACCCGCTCGGAGCGGTCGCCGATCGCGGCGCTGGTCACGGAGATGCTGGAGGACATCAACCCGTGAACCGCCCCTGATCCGGGCATAGTAGGACAATAGGGTCAACTTGCGGTGTGGGGCCCGTTCCTGACGGAGCGGGCCCCGTCCCTTTCATCACATCGAGTGCTTTCCGTCCGGGGAACTCCCCTGCGGTGAATGTGACATGCGCCACGCGGACGGGAATTGCGTCGACAGTGCCCGGTGCGGCATGGTGAGGGTTCTGTCAGGCCCCGCGTACGGCGCGGCAGGGCTTCCGGACTCCGGAAGTCAGGCCCCGGAAGGTCCGCCAACTCCGTTTGGTGGACGCACAATTGAAGACCGATGAGCCGTACGCCGCCCGATTCCAACGCCCGGTCGCCTCAAGCCGACCGGACGCCGGGCCAGCACCTCCCGTGACCAGAGCATCTGCGGAGGTCCGTGCCAAGGGGCATGTTGCGCCCGCACGGTCACGCGTGGGCGATGCTGGAAGGAATCCATGTGACTCGGATCTCGGTCCGGGGAGTCGCTGTGGCCTCCGCCACCGCCGTCACCGCTGTCGGTGCCGTCGTGGGCATGGCCTCGGGCAGCGAGGGCAAGACGATGCAGACGGTCGACGTCGCCGGTGCGACCCTGCTTGCCGAAGTCCCCTCAGGCGCCCAGGCGCAGACCATGAGTGACAACATCGGCCAGCAGGCATCCGCCCAGCAGGCCTCCGCGGACGCCGCGGCCAAGGCCGCCGCCGAGCAGAAGGCCGCCGAGGAGGCCGCGCGCCAGAAGGCCGCCGCGGACGCCCAGGCGAAGGCCGACGCCCAGGCCAAGGCCGACGCGGACAAGGCCGCCAAGGCCGCCGCCGACCAGCGTGCCGCCGCCGATGCCGCCGCCAACCGCTCCAAGGCGCGCTCGGCGATGTCCGCGGTGGACGACAGCGCCCCGCCGGTCTCGGTCAGCCCCGGCTCCGTCCAGGACATGGCCCGGCAGATCGTCGGCAACGACGCCCAGTTCCAGTGCTTCAGCCAGATCGTGAAGCGCGAGAGCGGCTGGGACTACACCGCGACCAACAGCGGCTCCGGCGCCTACGGTCTGGTCCAGGCACTGCCCGGCTCCAAGATGGCCTCGGCCGGTGCCGACTGGCGCACCAACCCGGCCACCCAGATCAAGTGGGGCGTCGGCTACATGAACAGCCGCTACGGCAGCCCCTGCGGCGCCTGGTCGTTCTGGCAGGCCCACAGCTGGTACTAGGAGGGCCCGCCGCCCCGCGGGGCGGCGCACTCCGCACGGCCCCCGGCCGCTCGTCCCGTTCGACGAGAGACCGGGGGCCGCGGCGTTCTCCAGCGGCTGCGTTCTCCGGCGGCCGCCGGAAAGGGCGGGCCGCCCCGCCCGGGCTGCGCTGACCAGTGCGCCCGCGGGCGGTGCGGTCCTGGGTGCGGACGCGGGGCGCGGGGAGGGGTCCTGGTAGCTCCCCGCACCGGCCGGTCCGCCGGCGGTTGGTCCTTCTGGGTGACCGTTCGGTCCCGTTCGGACTCCTCCCCCTCAGCCTGTGGACGAAACCAACTGGAATCCGGCGGTTTGTCCAAGTTTGTGGAATGAGCGGATCGCGTCGAACCTCCTGGCGATCGCACCCGCCCCGCCCCCGCCGGGTAGCGTCATCCCCGACGGCCGTGGCAGGACCCACGGCGTACCGCCGCACTCGGCGGGTCCGGCGGGGAAGCGGTGGTAACGAGGATGGCGCGGGGCGGAAAGGCCTTCAAGGCCGTGGCCAAGGGCATGGCCGTGGTGGCGAGCGCGGCCGCCGTGATCGAACGGCGCCGACGCGCCGCGATGGCGGCCGACCCGCAGGAACTCGCCGCACCCGCCCTCGGCGAGGCACCCGGCCCGGTCCCGGTGCCGCGCGCCGACCCGGCCCCGGTGCCGGTGTCGGTGCCGGCGGTGGAGGCGG
>NZ_MECK01000276.1 GCF_014596465.1 Streptomyces sp. CBMA123
AGGCCGGGGATGTCAACATATCTGGCGTTGACTTTTGGCACGCTGTTGAGTTCTCAAGGAACGGACACTTCCTTCGAGCCGCCTTCCAGCGGGCCCTCCGGGCGCTTCGTTCTTTCGTGTTCCCAGCTTATCAGATGTTTTCCGCTCCGTTTCCGGGGCTTCGTTCATCCAACTCGCCGGTGTCTTCCGGGGCTTGACGCCCTGTCCGACGTTTCAAACTCTAGCCGAACCCCGCTCCGAAAAGCGAATCCAGCTGCAATCCGATAAAAGGCGCACGCCGAATAAGCACCGAGCCGCCACGCGAAAAGCGAAACGACCGGCACGAACCGGAAGTGGTGTTTCAAGGGATTGGCCGCTCCGGGACCGTCCGCGCCAATGCGTGTCCGGTGCTCCCTGTCGAGCGACTAGGAAACACTACCCCTCTCCGGCGCCTGGGGCAAACCGGTCCCGGGGACGGTCCGGGTGCAGATCGCACGGCCCTGCTTCACGTACTCGCCGTTGGGGTGATCGTTGCCAGTGACCCAGCGCAGCGCGGTGGCCTCGTCCCGGCCGCCATCGCGGTGGCGGCGGAGCAGGCGGTGCTCGCGGACGGTGTCGTCGGTGTCGACGTACCAGAGTTCGCGCAGCAGTCGGCGGGCGTCCGGCCAGGGGGCGTCCGCGGCGGCGAGGTAGTTGCCCTCGGTGATGACCAGGCGGGTGTGCGGGCGGACGACGTGGCGGGCGGCGACCGGTTCGTCCAGGGTGCGGTCGAAGTCGGGGACGTAGATGTCCTGGAAGCGGTCGGCGGCGACCCGGCGCAGCAGGGCGACGTAGCCGTGGGCGTCGAAGGTGGCCGGGGCGCCCTTGCGGTGGGTCAGTCCGAGGCGGTCGAGCTGGGCGGCCGAGAGGTGGAAGCCGTCGAGCGGGAGGTACGCGGCCGTGCCGGGGCCTTCGACGCGTTCGACCGCGGCGACGAGGTGGCGGGCGAGGGTGGACTTGCCGGCTCCGGGCGGGCCGACAAGTCCGAGGATCGTACGGGCGTTGCTGCCCGGGCCGCGGAGGAGTCCGAGGGCAAGGGCGGTGAGGCGGTCCTCGTTCATGGCCGCACCCTACTCACTGGCCCGGGCCCGACGGCGGGCCCAGGCTCGGACTCGGACTCGGACACTCACGCACTCAGGCTCAGGCGCGGACGGGAGCGGGGACCGAAACGGGGACGAGGGCGGGCTGATCCAAGGTGAGGGTGCCGGCGTCCGCGTCGAGCACGGCGGGGACGCCGAGCGGGACGGTGAGGGTGGACGGGCAGTGGCCGAAGCCCAGTTCCCAGAGCACGGGCACGCCGAGCCCGCCGAGGCGGTCGAGCATCACGTCACGGACCCGCTCGGGCCGTCCGCAGCCCTCCCAGGAGCCGAGGGCTATGCCGGCCACGCCGTCGAGGGCGCCGGAGCGCAGGAACTGGGTGAGCAGGCGGTCGAGCTGGTACGGGTGCTCGTTCACGTCCTCGAGGACCAGGATGCTGCCCCTGTAGGAGGGGCGGGCGGCGGGGGTGCCGCGCTCGGCGGCGAGGACGTGGACGCATCCTCCGGCGGTGACGCCGTGGGCGCGGCCGGGGACGAGCGCGCCGGCGGTGGGCGAGGTGAGGACGGTGGTGGCGGCGGGGTCGAAGAGGGTCCGGCGCAGGTGTTCTGCGGTGGGTCCGTCCTCGATGAAGGAGGAGGCGGCGGCCATCGGCCCGTAGAGGGTGGCGAGTCCGAGGCGCTGGGCGAAGGCCTCGTGCAGGGAGCTGACGTCGCTGAAGCCGATGAAGGGCTTGGGCCGGGCGGCGCGCATCGCGGTCCAGTCGAGCAGGTCGACGATCCGGTGGACGCCGTAGCCGCCGCGGGCGCAGATGACGGCGTCGACGGTGGGGTCGAGCCAGGCGTCCTGGATGTCGGCGGCGCGGTCGACGTCGGGGCCGGCCAGGTAGCCGAGGGCGGGGTGGGTGTCGAGCACGTGCGGGGCGACGGTGACGCGCAGGCCCCAGGAGCGGAGGAGCGCGCAGCCGGCGGTGAGCCGCTGGGGGTCGATCGGGCCGCTGGGGGCGACGACGGCGATGTGGTCGCCGGGGCGCAGCTGCGGCGGGCGGGTCAGTCCCTGGCCGGGCGTGGTGGGGTGCTGGTCCATGGACCGGGCCTTTCGGGGAAGGGGCGGGGCTGTGGGCGGCCTCGGGGTGTGGTCGAGGCCGCCCGGTGACGATATGCCCGCCGGTCGACCGGCCGATGTCCGTGGACGGGCGGACCGCGGTGGGTCCGTGCGGGTTGAGGGCCCTTCAGATCGCGCCCATCACCTCCCGCACCTCGGCGAGGGTGGCGTCGGCGATGGCGTTGGCGCGTTCGGCGCCGGCGCGAAGGACCTGCCGCAGGTGGCCGCGGTCGGCGGCGAGGTCGGCGCGGCGGGCGCGCAGCGGACGGAAGTGCTCGTTGACCGACTCGATGACGGTGCGCTTGAGGGCAGCCGCGCCACCG
The DNA here is from genome assembly GCF_014596465.1 of Streptomyces sp. CBMA123. Classification (GTDB taxonomy): domain Bacteria; phylum Actinomycetota; class Actinomycetes; order Streptomycetales; family Streptomycetaceae; genus Kitasatospora. The sequence continues at coordinate 2,481 of NZ_MECK01000276.1, forward strand.
TCGCCGATCTCCTCGGCGATCTCCTCCGGGAGGCGGTCCTGACAGAGCGCGGCGAGCAGGACGAGGCCGGAGACCTCGGGGCGGGCGGTCGGGTCGTAGGTGATGCGGCGGTCGGCGTCGGTCTTCGCGCCGCGGATGATCCGGGCGGTCTCGTCCTCGTCGGCGCCGAGGGCGACGGCGTTGCCGCGGCTCTTGCTCATCTTGCCGCCGTCGGTGCCGAGCAGCATCGGGGCGTCGGAGAGCAGCGCCCGGGGGCGGGGGAAGACGGCGCTGCCGTCGGCGTGCAGGTAGCGCTCGTTGAAGCGGCGGGCGACGGTGCGGGCGACTTCGAGGTGGGGCAGCTGGTCCAGGCCGACCGGGACGAGGTCGGCCTTGCAGAACAGGATGTCGGCGGCCTGGTGCACGGGATAGGTGAACATCAGTCCGTTGACGGCGGCCTGGCTGGAATGGGCGATCTCGTCCTTGACGGTGGGGTTGCGGCTCAGTTCGGCGACGCTCACCAGGCTGAGGAAGGGCAGCAGCAGCTGGTTGAGGGCGGGGACGGCGCTGTGGGCGAAGATCGTGGCCCGGTCGGGGTCGAGGCCGGCGGCGAGGTAGTCGAGGACGAGGTTCTCGGTGTGCTCGGCGAGCCGGTCGGCGATGTCGCGGTCGGTGATGACCTGGTAGTCGGCGACCAGGACGAACATCTCGACGCCCTGGTCCTGGAGACGGACCCGGTTGCGCAGGGTGCCGAAGTAGTGGCCGAGGTGGAGCGGGCCGGTGGGGCGGTCGCCGGTGAGGACGCGGTGGGCGCCCGGGTCGGCGATCAGGTCGGCGGCCGTCAGGACGGGGCTGGTCGACTCTGAGGCGTTCAGGCCGGGGGCGTCCAGGTCGGACGTGGTCAGCTCGGAGGTGCTGGCGGTCATCGGGTTTCTCCCTCGGTACGGCGGTGGTGGCGGCCGTCCGGGGCGCGGGGCCCGTCCCGTGGGGAAACGCGACAGGGCCGTCCATCCCGGACGGCCCTGGTCAGGCGAGTGTGGTGGCCGTCCTAGGACGGCCACCAGCACAGGCCCACGAAGCGCTTCATGGCTCCCACGATAGCGTCAGTCCTCCACCACCAGGGCGGGGGTGTCCTTGCGCAGCGTCTCGCCGCGGAAGAACTCGGGGCGGACCAGGCCGTACCAGGTCATCAGGCCGGCGCCGAGCAGCAGGATGCCGACGCCGATCACGAACACCGAGCCGATGCCGAACAGCGCGCCGCTGCCGTAGTCGGGGGACCACGCGTCGGTGAGGGTCTGCAGGAAGACGGCGCTGAGCAGAAGGCCGCCGAGCAGTGGGGCGGCGCCCTTGAGCAGCAGGTCGCGGAGGCTGCCGCGGAGCGAGCGGCGGAAGTACCAGGCGCAGGAGAACGCGGTGAGGGCGTAGTAGAAGCAGATCATCAGACCGAGCGCCAGGATGGTGTCCTGGACGACGTTCTCGCTGATCAGGCTCATGCCGACGTAGAACACGGCGGTGGCCGCACCGGCCGCGACGGTGGCGTAGCCCGGGGTGCGGAAGCGCGGGTGGACGGCGCCGAAGTGCGGCGGCACGGCGCGGTAGGCGCTCATCGCGAGCAGGGTGCGGGCCACCGGGATGAAGGTGGTCTGCAGGCTCGCGGCGGCGCTGGCGACGACGGCCAGGAACAGCAGGATGCTCCACGGCGAGCCCAGCACCGGGCGGGCGAGCGCGGCGAAGACGTTGTCGGCGGTCTCCGGGTTGCCGAGGCCGTTGCCGGTGCTGCCGACGCCCGCGAACATCTGGGCCGCGATCGCGACCAGCAGGTACGAGCCGACCAGGGTGACCATGGAGATCATCGCGGCCCGGCCCGGGGTCCTGGCGCTGCCGAGGGTCTCCTCGTTCATGGTGAGGCAGGTGTCCCAGCCCCAGTACATGAAGATCGACAGCGACAGTCCGGCGGTGAACGCGCTGAACGAGCCGACCTGGAGCGGGTTGAGCCAGGAGAAGGAGAAGCCGATCGAGTCGGGCAGCCCGCCGGTGGCAGCCTTGCCGATCGCGATGGCCGAGAAGAGCAGCAGCACGGCCAGTTGGAGGCCGACCAGGCCGTACTGGAACCACTTGGTGGCCGTCATCCCGCGGTAACTCATCGCGGTGGCACCGGCGATGAGCAGAACCACGGTGAGCAGGTGGACGGCCTTGTTCTGGTCGAGTCCGGCGATCCAGTCGCTGCCGGTCATCTCACCGAGCATCAGGTAGAGGAAGTTCGTCGCGACCCCGGCCAGGTTGGAGAGCACGATGATGGTCGCGACGGTCAGCCCCCAGCCCGCCATCCAGCCGACCCGGGGGCCGAAGGCCTTGACCGTCCAGGTGAAGGACGTTCCGCAGTCCGGGAAGTCCTTGTTCAGCTCCTTGTACGCGAACGCGACGAGCAGCATCGGCAGGAAGCCGGCCAGGAACACGGCCGGCATCCGGACGCCGACCGCTGTGACCGTCGGCCCGAGCGTCGCGGTCAGGCAGTAGACCGGGGCGACCGTCGAGACGCCCAGCACCACGCTGCCCAGCAGGCCGACCGAGTTGCCCCGCAGGCCCTTGTCCCCCGCTCCCCCAGCCGTCCCCGATTCGGGGACGCCACCACTGGTGCCACTGACCGGGGCACCCTGCGGAGCGCCGGGCGCCATTGCCCGGCCGCTGCTTGTGTGCTCTGAGAGCTGCTGATCAAACACCAGCGCACTCTAAGGCGGATGCGGAAGGTTGAATAGACCAACTCTTGGTGATTTTATGCACTTACGATGACTTTTGACTCCCCGGCGAGCACCCCTGTACGAGAGGTACAGCAGGCAGCAAGATAGGTTTGCCTCACCTAACCTCGATCGCCCGGTCCCGACCCGTGAAGGAGCGTCGCGTGGCCCCCGACTCCGACGGCCCGACCCCCGCCCGCCGCACCCCCACCCGCCGCCGCTTCCTCACCGCCGGGGTGACCGGCGCCGCCGTGCTCGGCCTCGGCGGACTCCTCACCGCCTGCGGCAGCTCGGGCGGCACTGGAAGCAGCGGCGGCAGTGGCGGTACGAAGCCGGGCGGCGGCTCGCCCGACCAGAAGTCGGTCAAGCAGGGTGGCGACGACTACGCCACCGTCATCGAGAAGATGAAGGACTTCGGCACCGACGCCGCCCCCGGCGTCTACCCGCGCACCGTCAAGCACGCCATGGGCGAGACCGTCATCCCCGCCAAGCCCACCCGGGTCGTGGTGCTGGACACCGGCGAACTCGACAACGTCGTCTCGCTCGGCATCCAGCCGGTCGGCGTCGTCCACACCGACGGTTCCAAGTCGCTGCCCTCCTACCTCAAGGACAAGGCCGGCAACCCGGCCGCCGTCGGCACCATCAACAGCCTCAACCTGGAGGCGATCGCCGCACTCAAGCCCGACCTGATCCTCGGCAGTCAGCTGCGCGCCCAGGACCAGTACGCCCAGCTGTCGAAGATCGCGCCCACCGTCTTCTCGCTGCGCCCCGGCTACCCCTGGAAGCAGAACTTCCTGCTCAACGCCAGCCCGTTCGGCCTGCAGGCCGAGGCCAAGGCGCAGCTCGACGCCTACCAGGCGACCGCCACCGCGATCGGCACCGGACTCGGCGGCAAGCGGCCCACCATCACGCCGCTGCGCTTCATGCCGGGCCGCACCAGGCTCTACGCCGAGCTCTCCTTCATCGGCACCGTCCTCACCGACGTGCCGCTGCCGCAGCCCGCGATCGAGCAGGTCAGGGAACTCGCGGTGGAGGTCAGCCCGGAGCAGATCGACAAGGCCGACGCCGACTGGATCTTCTACGGCGTGTACGGCAGCCCCAGTTCGACCAACCAGGACGCGGTGCTCGGGGGCGCACTCTGGAAGACGCTCGGCGCGGTCAAGTCCGGTCAGGCCCGGCCGGTTTCGGACGAGACCTGGTTCCTCGGGCTCGGCGTCACGGCGGCCAACGCGGTACTCGCCGACCTCAAGGGCTTCGTCGCGCCCGGCAGTTGAGCCGATACGCCTGGTAGGGAGCGCCGCCGGTCCGCCGACGATCACTCCGTACTCGCGCGCACACGCCCGGGAATGACGCTTGGAGCTGATCGCGCGGTGCGGGAGGATCGTCGGGACCGTCCCCCGAAGGGCCCGCCGATGACCTCGCTCCACCCCAGCTCCACCGACCCCGCCCTGCCCGGCCCGCCCGGAGGCGGCGCCGGTACCCCGCCCCCGGCCGACGGGACGCCAGCCCCGCCGGGACGGCCCGGACCCCCCGCTCCGGCGGCGCCGATCTGCTCCATCGCCGCCGCGGCCGAAGGCGCCCCGGCCCGCCACGACTCGGTGCCGCAGCCGCGCACCCCGGAGGACGTCGAGGCACAGCTCCGCCACGCCGCTGGCGACGCGACGGCGGCCCGGCTCCGCGCGAC
>NZ_MECK01000277.1 GCF_014596465.1 Streptomyces sp. CBMA123
GTAGGGCTCCGGGTCAGGCATGCCGCTCTCGGGGCGGACGTGTGCCGTCATGGACATCAACACTGCGCCGCCCCCACCCCCGTGACCTGCTCTGCTCGCCTACCGTAGTGCCGGTCGGGCGCACTGTCAGCGGAATCCTCGCAGAGCAGGGCGTCAGTCGGCGAGCCCGAGCGGGTCGGGGGCGGCGGCGAGCAGCTCGGGCCCGTTGTTGCGGACGCTGTTGACGGTGGGTGGGACGGCGCGGACCCGCAGGGCGCCGTCGGCGGGGCGGCGCAGCAGGTGGTGGAGTTCGGCCGGGTCGGTCCGGGCGGGGGAGAGCCAGTCGGGGAGGTCGTCGGGGGCGATGGTGAGCGGCATCCGGTCGTGGACGCGGCCGGCGGAGTCGGTCGCGTCGGTGGTGATGACGGTGGCGGTGGCGAGCCAGGCGAGCGGGTCGTCGTCGGGGCGGGTGCGGTCGCGCCAGAACTCGTACAGGCCGGCCATCAGCATCACGCCGCCGGTGCTGAGGAAGTACGGCTGCTTGTACTTCTTGCGGTCGCCCTCGGCAGGGACTTCGCGCCACTCGTAGTAGCCGTCGGCGGGGATGACGCAGCGTCGGGCGGTGAAGGCCTTGCGGAAGGCGGGCTTGGTGTCGACGGTCTCCGAGCGGGCGTTGATCATCCGGGCGCCGCCGGACGGGTCCTTGGACCAGGAGGGGACGAGGCCCCAGCGCAGCGGGCGGAACTGGCGCAGCAGTTCGCCGGTCTCCCGGTCCACGCGTTCCAGGACGGCCGGGACCGGGTCGGTCGGGGCGACGTTCCAGCTCGGGGCGAAGGCCTCGGCCGGGTCCCACCGGAGCTCTCCGAGCAGTGAGACGAGGTCCTGGGGCGTGGTGGTGGAGACGAAGCGGCCGCACATGCCCCCAGCCTGCCACCCGGCACGGACAACGGGGGCCTTCCGCCGGCAACCGGGCTCTCAGCGCGCCGGGCGGCTCTCGGCTGCGTGGCCTGGGGCGGTACCGGGGGCGTGGCCCGGGGTGTGGCCGAAGGTGCGGCGGAAGACGTCGATGAAGGCGCTGGCGGAGGACCACCCGCAGCGGTGGGCGACGGCGGTGACCGGCTGCCCCTCGGCGAGCAGCACCAGGGCGTGGTGCAGCCGCAGCTGGGTGCGCCACTGGGGGAAGGTCATGCCGAGGTCGGCGCGGAAGAGCCGGGAGAGCGTCCGGTCGCTGGCGCCGACGGTCCGGCCGAGTTCGGTGAGGGTGCGGCGGTCGGCGGGCTCGGCGTACAGCAGGGCGCACAGGGCCTGGAGCAGCGGGGTGGCGGGTGTGGGCAGGTGCAGCGGCTGCTGGGGCGAGGCGCGCAACTGGTCGAGCAGGACGGCGCGCAGCCGGGAGCGTTCGGGGCTGTCCTGGTCCGGGGCGCGGGTGTAGGCGACGATCAGTTCGCGCAGCAGCGGGCCGACGGCGAGCACGGTGGGCCGGTCGAGGCCGAGCGGGTTCTCGGTGGCGGGCAGGCCGACCAGGTGGAGTTCGAGTTCGCCGTGCGCCTGGTGGGCGTGCACGGTGCCGGCCGGGATCCAGAGCGCGCGGGTGCCGGGCGCGACCCAGGAGCCGGCGTCGGTGGTGATGGCGACCACGCCCCGGGCGGCGTAGGCGATCTGGTGGTCGTCGTGGCGGTGGGCGTCGATCCCGGTGCCGGGCGCGAGCAGCTCGGCCCGGGTCGGGGCGACGGGGTCGTGGCGGATTCTCGGCATTGTCTGGCAGGTTATCGGAAGTCCGACAGCGGTGCCGGTTCGAGCATGTCCGGGTGAGCATTCCAACGAATCGAACCAGCCGTACGTCCGCGGGGACGGAACAACTGTCGCAGAACGCGTCGATCGCCCTGCTGTCCGTCGGGCACTCCTGCGTGGACGTCTACCAGGGCGCGGTGGCGGCCCTGGTGCCCTTCCTGGTCGCCGAGCGCGGCTACGGCTACGCCGCCGTCTCGGGCGTGGTGCTGGCCGCCTCACTGCTGTCCTCGGTGGCGCAGCCGCTGTTCGGGGCGCTGACCGACCGGTGGCCGCTGCCCTGGCTGCTGCCGGTGAGCACGCTGCTGGGCGGCGCGGGCATCGCCCTCAGCGGGGTGGGCGGCTCGTACGGGCTGACGCTCGCCTGGGTGGCACTGTCGGGTGTCGGGGTGGCGGCGTACCACCCGGAGTCCGCCCGGGTGGCCCGGGCGGTGGCCGGCTCGGGCGGCAGCGGGCACCGGGGGATGGCCTGGTTCTCGCTGGGCGGCAACCTGGGCTTCGCGGCGGCCCCGCTGCTGGTCGCCGCCGTGGTCGGCCTCGGCGGACTGCGGCTGACCCCGCTGCTGGCGCTGCCGGCCCTGGCGGGCGCGGCGCTGTGCCTGCCGGTGCTGCGCGAACTGGCCCGGCGGCGGGCCGCCGGGGCGGGCACGGCGCCCCGGACCGGACAGGACGACCGGACCTCCTTCGTCAAGCTGTCGCTGGCGGTGGTGTGCCGCTCGATCGTCTTCACCGGGCTGAGCACCTTCCTGTCGCTGTACGCCGCCCAGCGCCTCGGCGGTGGCACGGCGGCGGGCACGGCGGCGCTGGTGGTGCTGTACGCGGGCGGCGCGGTGGGCTCGCTGCTGGGCGGGGCGCTGGCCGAGCGGTGGGGGCGGGTCGCGGTGGCTCGCTCGTCCTACCTGGTCGCGGCGGTGGCGGTGGCCGGGGTGCTGGTGGTGCCCGGTCCGGGACTGTACGTGTGCGTGGCGCTGACCTCGGCGGGCCTGTACGTGCCGTTCTCGCTGCAGGTGACGCTGGGGCAGGACTACCTGCCGTCGCGGATCGGCACGGCAAGCGGGATCACCCTCGGGCTGACGGTGAGTGTCGGTGGATTGGCCAGCCCGGTGATCGGCAGTCTCGCGGACGCGACCTCGCTGCGGACGGCGCTGGTGCCGCTGGTGGCGATGCCGCTGCTCAGCTGGGCGCTGTTCCGCACCCTGCCGGAGCCGGTGGTGCCGGGAGAGGAGCCGCCGGCGGCGGCGGTGGTGCCGGGGGCGCCGAAGGAGGAGCCGCCGACGGAGGGGGCGGTGAACGCCGGGACGTGAACGCCGCACCCGTCGTCCGCTCGTCCGCACCTGAGACCTGCGCCTTGCCGACGAGGGCCGGGGCTGTGTGCCTTGGGCTGGCCGGGGGATCACGGGTGGAGGCGCCGCTGCGCATCCGGGGTCGCGGGGTAGACATGGAGCCGCCACAGGGGCGATACGTATCCGAACCAGACGGGTTGGGCAGCACATGGACCAGGCCAGATCATCGATCACCGCTCACCCTCTGGTCGAGCGGATGCAGGCCGTGGCGGACGATGGCGACAAGGTCACCGAACTCCAGGGCTACCCGGCACCGCCGGGACACGGGACGTTCCGCCTCTTCCTCGACCTCTCGCTCTCCCGCTACCTGGAGATTCCGCTGGAGGCGATCCTCGCGTCGGTCGAGCCGGAGGAGACGGCTCCCGGTCCGACGAAGGTCTACGTACGGTCGTCCGCCCAACTGGTGGCCGCGCGCCGACTCACCGCCTGTGAGGCCGCCCAGGCCACGTCACCCGCGACGTCCTTGCTGCGTTCCGCACAGTGGCACCGTGTGTGCGACTGGTCCGGCTGCTGGGTGGAACCGGTCTTTCAGTAGTAAGGGTGCCCGGGTAGGCCCGCGTGGACTGCCTGACGGGTTGTCGGACCGACTGTCGGACCGGTGACGTCCCGCCCTCTCGGGGGAAGGGCGGTCACCGGCCTTTCGTGCGCGGGGGGCGCTTGCCCCGGCGGGTGAGCAGATGGACTGCGGTGGTGAGGGCGGCTGCCGCCGGGCCGGTCAGCCGAGGACGGCGAGGGTGTCGTCCAGCGTCGGCGTGCCCGGGCGGGGGCGGTTGTACGGGAGCTTGCCCAGCAGCGCCGCCATCGTGCAGCTGTCGGTCAACGCGGAGACGACCAGCGCGCCGCCGACTCCGGCCGACAGCCAGCGGGCGCCGGGCCGGGCGTGGTCGGCGAGCAGGCCGAGCAGGACCAGCGAGCCGGCCGCGAGCCTGACCTGACGGTCCATCGCCCACACCGGGCGGGCGCCGGCCACCTGGTCGACGGGGTGGCCCGCGCCCGTCCAGGCGTTGGTGCCGCCGGTGACGACGAGGGCGGTGATCCCGGCGTCGGCGAGCTGTGCGCAGGCGGACCGGGCGCGCTGTCCGGCGGCGCAGACGACGGCCAGCTCGTTCTTCCCGGCGGCGGTGCGCAGCGCGGGCAGGGCGCGGTCGAGCTGGTCGAGCGGGATGTTCCGAGCGCCCGGGATGTGGCCGCGGGCGTACTCGCCGGGGGAGCGGACGTCGATGAGGGTGAGCTGCCCGAGGCGGGGCTTGAGCTGTTCGACGGTCAGCGCTGTGGTCGGCGTGGTCATGGGGGGAGGGGTCCTCTCGGGGGTGGGGGCCGGCGCGGCTGGGCGGGCGCGGCCGGGGGACGGCGGGCCGGTCAGCGCAGGGTGGTGACCAGCATCAGGATGGCGACGCCGAGCAGGGCGATCGCGAAGGCCCGCTGCAGGGTGCGTCCGCTGAGCTTGTCGGCGAGCCGTTTGCCGTCCCAGGCGCCGAGGATCGCGGCGCCGGTGAAGGGCGCGGCCACGGCCCAGTCGATCGAGCCGGTGGCGCCGAGGCGGGGCAGCAGGGCGGCGAGGGAGTTGGCGGTGATGACCAACAGGCTGGTGCCGACCGCCTCGGCCATGGTGAAGGCGAGCACGGAGACCAGGGCGGGTACGGCGAGGAAGCCGCCGCCGACGCCGAGCAGTCCGGTGACGGCGCCGAGACCGGCGCCCGTGGCGGTGGAGCGGGCCGGTCCGGCGGCGGATCGTTCCTGCCCGCCAGTCTTGGGCGGGACCAGCATCCGCCAGGCGGCGAGCGCCGCCAGCACCGCGAAGGCGCCGGTCAGCAGCGCGCCCGGCAGGTGGGCCGAGAGCGCCCCGGCGGCGGCCGCGGCGGGCAGTCCGGCGGCGGCGAACAGCGCGCCGGTGCGCCAGCGCACCCGTCCGGCCCGGGCGTGGGCGAGCAGCCCGGTCAGCGAGGTCGCGGCGACGATCACCAGGCTCGCGGTGGTGGCGAGCGCGGGGGAGAAGCCGAGCAGGTAGACCAGGGCGGGTACGGCGAGCATGCTGCCGCCGCCACCGAGTCCGCCGAGGGCCAGTCCGACCACCGCTCCCGCGGCGAGCGCCAGCAGCAGCGTGGTCATATGACGTGTCCGGCGCTGCCGTCGGGCGTGGTGACCGGCAGGCGGGCCCGGGCCCAGGCGTTCATGCCCCCGGTGACGTTCAGCGCCTCGACGCCGCGCGCGGCGAGCAACTCGGCGGCGCGCTGGGAGCGGTGGCCGGAGCGACAGACCGTGAGCACCGTACGGCCGACGGCCTCGGGGGGCAGCCCGACTCCGGCGGCCAGGCCGACCAGCGGCAGGTGCAGGGCACCGGGGGCGTGGCCGGCCGTGAACTCGGCGGCCTCGCGGACGTCCAGCAGCACGGCGGCGCCGGTGTGGGCGAGCCGGTCGGCCTGGGCGGGGGTGATCTGACCGGGGGCGGACCGTGCTGGGTCGGATGGTCCGGGGGAGGCCGGTCCGGGGTCGGACGGCAGCTGGGGCATGGCTTTCTCCAGTGGTGGGGCCGGGCGGCGGTGGTCCGGCGGGTCGGGGGTGCCGCGGGCGGGCCGCCGATCCGTGTGCTGCGAGCGGCGGCGCGGGTGGTGACGCGGTTCTCTCGTCGGCGCCGGTCTCTCGTCGGCGCCGACGAGAGACCGGGGCGGTGCCGGGTCCGGCGGTGTGGCCGGTTCCCCCTCCGATGTCCACCATAGTACCCCCGGGGGTATTATCGAAGTGCTTCGGCGATACCCCCACCCGTATCGGCCATGGAGGTCGTATGCTGGCGTATATACCGAGGGGGGTATCCCATGCTCGCGACCGCGCCGCAGTGCCCAGGCGCCACCCAGGAGGGTTCCCCGTGTACTTCGCCCAGTTCTACCTCGACTGCCTCTCCCAGGCCTCCTACCTGATCGCCGACGAGCGCACCGGGCGCGCCGTCGTCGTCGACCCGCGCCGTGACGTCGACGAGTACGTCGCCGACGCCGAGGCCCATGGCCTGACCGTCGTCGGCGTCATCAACACCCACTTCCACGCCGACTTCCTGGCCGGCCACCTCGAACTGGCCGACCGCACCGGCGCCTGGATCGGCTACGGGCACCGGGCGGAGACCGAGTACCCGATCCGCAAGCTCACCGAGGGCGAGCGGATCGAACTCGGTGACGTCACCCTCCAGATCATGGAGACCCCCGGCCACACCCCCGAGTCGATCAGCGTCCTGGTCTACGAGCAGCCCGACGACACCGTCCCCTACGGCGTGCTCACCGGCGACGCCCTGTTCATCGGCGACGTCGGCCGCCCCGACCTGCTTGCCTCCACCGGCGTCACCGCCGAGGAACTCGGCGCCATGCTCTACGACAGCGTCCACCACAAGCTGATGGCCCTGCCCGACGAGACCCTGGTCTTCCCCGCCCACGGCGCCGGCTCCGCCTGCGGCAAGAACCTCTCCACCGACCGCCAGTCCACCATCGGCCGCGAGCGCGCCACCAACTACGCCTGCGCCCCGATGGACGAGCCGACCTTCGTCGCCCTGGTCACCGACGGCCAGCCCACCGCCCCCGGCTACTTCGGCTACGACGCCGACCTCAACCGCCGCGAGCGCGGACTCTTCGACCCGGCCGCCGTCCGCGCCCTGGCCGC
>NZ_MECK01000278.1 GCF_014596465.1 Streptomyces sp. CBMA123
CAGGGCCGACACGGGCTGGTCGTGCGGGCCCGGGGCGGGCGGCAAGTGCGGTACCGGCGCGGGCGGCAAGTGCGGTACCAGCGCCATGCGTTGGGGGATCGACGGGCGGCGGGTGAGGGCTCGGGCATACTCCTCGGATGGACGGAAGCAGCAGGGCCGACTGGAGCAACACCACCCATGACTGGGCAGCCGCCGTGGACGGCGAGCACCTCGCGCGGATCCGGGCGGACGCGGCCGGGTACGCGCCGGGCGGGGTGGCGCACCTTGTGCTGGAGGTGCTGGCGTACGCCGCCGACGAGGCGGCCGCGCGCGGGAGCGGCCAGTGCGTCGTCACCCTGCACGCCGACGGCGCGGTCTCCGTCCGGGACGACGGGCGGGGCACCGACACCCGGGTCGCCGAGCGCGGCGAGGTGGTCAAGAAGCCGGTCATGGCGACCAAGGACCTGCGCTTCTTCGACCACCCCGGGGCGGAGGCGCTCCCGGACGGGCACCCGCGCCGGGGCATGTCCGTGGTCGCGGCGCTGAGCACCCGGCTGCTGCACACCAACCGCCGGCTCAACGGCGCCTGGACCCAGCGCTACGAGCACGGCCTGCCGGCGACCGGTCTGGACCCGGTCGAGCCCGACGGGACCACCGGCACCTGCGTGACCTTCCACCCGGACGCGTCGTTGCTTCCGCGGGGCCCGTTGGACGCGGAGCGGCTGGGCCGGTGGGCGGCGCGCTGGCCCGCGCTGGCGGTCCGGGTGGAGAACGGCGGATAGGAAGCGGTTGCGGATGGGCGTGACGCTGGGCGTGGTGGTGCTGACGATGGGCGACCGGCCCCGGGAACTGCGGGCGCTGCTCGACTCGGTGGCCGCCCAGGAGGGCGGTGGCGCGACGGTCGTGGTCCTCGGCCAGGGCGCCCGGCTGCCCGCACTCCCGCCCTGGGTGCACGCCGTGGAACTCCCCGAGAACCTCGGCATCCCCGGCGGCCGCAACGCCGGCATCGAACGGCTGCGCCGGCTCGGCGGCGTGGACGTCGTGGTGAACCTGGACGACGACGGGCTGCTGCCCCGCACCGACACCTTCCGGCTGGTCCGCGAGGCCTTCGAGGACGACCCGCGCCTCGGCGTGGTCGGCTTCCGGATCGCCGACGAGACCGGGCACACCCAGCGCCGGCACGTCCCGCGCCTCGGCGCCGCCGGCCCGCTGCGCTCCGGCGAGGTCACCGGCTTCCTGGGCGGCGGCCACGCCATCCGGATGGACGTCTTCGCCCAGGTGGGCGACTTCTGCGCGCAGTTCTTCTACGCCCACGAGGAGACCGACTTCGCCTGGCGCGCCCTCGACGCCGGCTGGACCGTCCACTACCGCGCCGACCTGCTGCTCCGGCACCCGCGCACCGACCCCGCCCGGCACACCGGGTACTACCGCCGCACCGCCCGCAACCGGGTCTGGCTGGCCAAGCGTCACCTGCCCGCCCCGCTGGTGCCGCTCTACCTGGCCTCCTGGACGCTCTACACACTGAGCCGGCGCCCGCCGAGGGCCGGGCTGCGGGCGTGGTGCGCCGGTTTCCTGGAGGGCGTCCGCACCCCGTGCCCGCCGCGCCGCCCGATCCGCTGGGCCACGGTGTGGCGGATGGCCCGGCTGGGGCGGCCGCCGGTGTACTGAGGCCGCCTTGTAGCGGGCGCTACCGGCGGCTACGCTCGCCGCCATGAAGCAGCTGAACGTCCGACTGGACGACGCCGTGCACGAGGCCCTGGAGCAGCGCGCGGAGGCCGCCGGGATGAGCCTGCCGGACTACGCCCGCAGGGTGCTGGCGGAGGAGGCGGACGAACGGCGCGAGCGGTTCCTGACCGCCGCCGCCCACTTCGCCCAGGCCTGGGCGCCCGCCTTCGAGGAGGAGTTCGGGCCCTACCCGCGCAGCACCCGCGACGCCACGGCGGACGCGGCGTGATCCTGCGGATCGACCGGGTCTGGCTGCTCGACATCGCCCACCAGTTCCTGCCGAACGACCCGGACGTCACCGACTACGGCACCCTGGCCGCCGCCGTGGCCCGGCACGCCGACGAGGTCATGGACGTGCCGGTGTACGGTGCCGTGCACCAGCGCGCGGCCGCGCTGATGCACCAGCTGATCCGCGCCCCGGCCCTGGAGTCCGCCAACGAGCACTTCGCCGCCGTGGTCGCCGCCTCCTACCTGAGCGCCTCGGGCGTGATCGTGACCGCCGAGCCCAAGCAGGCCGTGGAGCTGGCCGCCCGGATCCGCGCCGGGAACGCCGACGTACGGGAGAGCGCGGCGGCGATCCGCAGCTGGTACCGCTGAGGCGGGCTCAACGGGCGGCTGGACACCGGACGTCGGACGGGTCGACTTCTCGTGCGCACCGGCGGGGCCGCTCAGGCCGCCCGGCGGCGGGTCTCCGCGAGGTGGGTGTCGAGGAAGCCGGCGAGGAACACCGCGCCCGACGGGTCGGCGGCGCGGTAACCCAGCCGGCGCAGCAGGCCGACGCTGTCCAGGGCGACGCCCTCGCGGGCCAGGACGAAGACCAGGACGAGGAAGGCGCAGCGCGCGTTGCCGTCGTCGAAGGGGTGGAAGAAGCACACGTCCAGGTAGGCGCGCGCGGCGCGGGCGGCCAGTGGGAGGGGGCGCGCGGCATCCGGCGCGCTCTCGGCCAGACAGGCGTCGAGCCGGGCCCGGGTGTCCGGGCCGATGCCGTAGCGCTCCCGGCCCTCCTTGGCGAAGGCGGGCAGGGTGCGGAACTCCGGCGGCCGCGCGGTGCCGAGGACGTGCTGCTGCCAGCGCCGGAGCAGGCCGAAGTCGAGGTCCGCACCGCGCGCGGCGTCGGCCCGCAGCAGGTCGAGCGCGGCGAGCAGGCCGTCCGCACGGGCGGGGTCGATGGCGGCGTCGAAGGCACGGATGGACTCGGCGGCGCCGTCGCGGGCCGGGGTCACCGGTCCGTCCGCGGCAGCTGCGGACGGCTCGGGCCAGGCGATCGTGCCACGGGTGGTGAGCCAGCCCGCCAGGTGGTCCGGCGTGGGGCCGTCCGGCCGCACGCCGCTGTCCTCCGGCCGCAGCGAGCGCGCGATCCGCTCGGCGACGTCGTCGATCAGCACCAGGTCCGGGGCGGTCCAGCTCTTGAACCGTCCGCCGATCGCCTGCCCGACCAGCCGCTCGGCGGCCGCCGGATCGAATCCCCAGCGGTCGAGGAACCAGGTGAGCACCTGCCGGCAGTGCCCGAACCAGGCGCTCTCGTGCCCGGTGAAGTCGGAGACCTGCTGGATCAGGTTCCGGACGGCACGCTCCCAGAGGATCCGCTGGCCGTCGACGGCGGCGGGATCCAGGGGGTACGCCTCGAACCGGCCGGCCAGCAGCTCCAGCCAATCGCGCCACTCGCACAATGAGCTGACGACGCGTCCGACCGTCTCCTCCGGGGTGGTGATCGAGTGCGAGGTGCAGCACCAGGTGCCGACCGGTCCGCCGTCGTAGTCCGCCTCGCCGACCGACCAGCGCCAGCCCAGCGCCCACCGGCCGTAGCGCTGCGCCAGCGCGTAGGACATCGCGTCGGCCCACGGAGTGCCCACGTCCGAGCGCCAGGCGGAGGACGCGGGATCGAGGACGTGGAAGTCGGGCCGGACGGGCGCCCGGTGGGCGGGCCCGAGCGCGCGCACCACCTCGGCTGCGGCGTCGTGGTCGAAGGGATGGCGGGCGGGGTCAACCTCGGCCCACGTCAGGCTGAAGGGGGCCAGATCCAGAGTCACCGGGCAAGACTGGCGACCCGCTGGCCCGCGATCAACCGATTTTCGGACGATCCTGCGGCCGCGCGGCGGAGCGGTGCGGACCGTTCGCCAGGTACTCCTTCGCCTCCGTGGAGGCCTTGGCGTAGGAGCCCGAGTCGAAGGGCGGCTGGGGGTCGTACTCGATGGCGAGCTGGAAGGCCTCGGCGGCGACCCGGCCGGCGATCAGTTCGGCCAGCCGCAGCGCCATGTCGATGCCCGAGGACACCCCGGCGGCGGTCACGATGCCGCCGGGCTGCTCCACGACGCGCTGCGCCGTGTACCTGGCGCCGTACGACTCCAGGGTGTCGACGGCGCTCCAGTGGGTGGTGGCCGCCAGGCCGTCGAGCAGGCCGGCCGCGCCGAGCAGCAGGGAGCCGGTGCAGACCGAGGTGGTCCAGGTGCTGGTGGCGTGGATGCGGCGGATCCAGTCCAGCAGCAGCCGGTCGTCGAGCCCGCGGCGCGCGCCCGGGCCGCCGGGGACCAGCAGGACGTCGGCCGCCGTGACGTCCTCGAAGGAGGCGGGGGCGAGGAGGCCGAGCGAGCCGTCGCCGTCCGCGTGGACGCCCGCAGTGGCGGCGGCGAAGAGGACCTCGGCCTCCGGCAGCATCCGGAGGACCTCGTACGGGCCGACGGCGTCCAGAGCGGTGAAGCCGTCGAAGAGCGGGATGACGATGCGCACGGGCGGGCCTTTCAGACCTGGACGGGGTGGGCGGAGAAGCGCCTGCGGTAGTCACCGGGGGTGACGTGCAGGGCGCGTTTGAAGCTGCGGTGCAGGGTCGCGACGGTGCCGAAGCCGCAGGAGTGGGCCACCGCGCCGAGCTTGGCGCTCGTCGTCTCCAGCAGCCGCCGGGCGGCCTCGACCCGGACGCTCTCGACGTACGCGGCGGGGGTGCGGCCGGTCTCCGCCCGGAAGACCCGGGTGAAGTTCCGTTCGCTCATCGCGGCGCGGGCGGCCAGGGCGGGCACGCCGAGGTCGGCGTCGGGGTGGTCGGCGATCCAGGCGAGGATCTCGCGCAGGGGTGCCCGCTCCGGTCGCTGGGCGGCCAGTTGGGCGCTGAACTGCGCCTGACCGCCCGGGCGTTGGACGAACATCACCAGTCGGCGGGCGATCGTGCGGGAGACCTCCGGCCCGTGGTCGGCCTCGGTCATGGCGAGTGCGAGGTCCATGCCGGCGGTGATCCCGGCCGAGGTCCACAGCTCGCCGTCGCGGACGAAGATCGGGTCGGGATCGACGGTGACCAGCGGGTGGCGTTCGGCCAGGCGGGCGCAGTGCGACCAGTGGGTGACCGCGCGCCGCCCGTCGAGGAGTCCGGCCGCGCCCAGCAGGAAGGCGCCGCTGCACACCGAGGCGGTGCGGCGGGAGCGCCGGGCGGTGCGGGCGAACCAGTCGACGAACCGGCGGTCCTCGCAGGCCTGGTGGACGCCCTCACCGCCGACGGCGACGAGGGTGTCCACCGGCGCGTCGGCCTCGTCGAGTCCGTCGAACTCGTCGATGGTCCGGGTCGGGGAGACGGCGAGACCGCTGCTGGCCGGCACCGGTCCGGGCGCGGCGGCCACGGTGTCGATGACGACGCCGCCGGTCAGCCGCCCCGCATGGGTGAAGACCTCGTGGGGGCCGGTCAGATCGAGGATCTGGAAGTCCGGGAAGACGGCGAAGACGATGCGCGGGCTGCTCACCTCCCCAGCCTGGCCGGGCCCGGCCGTTGGCGGCAAGGACACGCAGATGACGATTTCCGCCATGCCTCCGGGTGCGGATGGTCAGGGCGCCCAGGGCAGGCGGAGGGCCTCCGGCTCGGGATCGGCCGGCGGGGCCTCGATCAGCGCCGGGGGACCGGCGACCTTGGGTGGCTTGGGCCTCGGGCGGCGGGCGTCGGGGTGGTGGGCGTCCGGCGGCGGGCCTCGGGGTGGTGGGGTGCGGGGTGGTGGGGGTGCCACCGATCGCTCGGGCCGGTGGTGCGGCTGTCAGGCGAGCAGCAGGGCGCGGTCCCAGCAGGTGGCGGGGGCGTGGTCGGTGGCGAAGGTGTGCAGGGCGAGGGCGGCTCCGGCGGCGCCGGTGAGGAAGCCGGCCGGGTCGTCCGTCCAGCCGTGCCTGGTGCGGGGCTCGACGAAGCCGAACGGGCCATCTGGGTCCGTGAGTTGAAGCAGTCGGGCGGCCAGGGTGGGGAGGCGCTGGGCCGTCCGGCGGTCGGTGCCGTCCTGGGCGATGCGCCAGGCGCACTGCAGCAGTCCGCCCCAGCCGTGGCAGAGCCCGGTGTCGGTGAGGGCCTCGCCGCTGCGGTCCAGGGCGGCGAGCAGCGCCGCCTCTGCGGTGCGGCACCAGGACGGCACGTCGAGTGCCAGCCCGGCGAGTTGCAGGGCGCGGGCGATGCCGGGGGAGCCGTAGCACCAGGACGGGCGGCCGGGTGCCTCCGCGACGCCGGGTGCCTCCGCGACGCCGGGCGCCGGCTCCACGGAGGCCGGCCACCACGGCCCGGCCCGGTCCGTCCGGACCTCGCCGAGCAGCCACTGCGCCAGCCGGGTGATCGCCTCGGCCTGCCCCGGCACCCGCACCCCCTGCCGCCAGGCCAGCGCGAGCAGCGCGAGCGGGCCCGGGGCGCCGTGCGCCAGCCCGAGGTTGGCGTGGCCCAGTCCGGGGGTGACGGTGCGGTAGCTGTGGACGTCCTGGGCGACCCACCAGCCGGGCAGCCCGGCCAGCGGCTCGGTGAGTGCCACCAGGCTCCGCAGCGCCGCCTCGGTCGCCGGGCGGTCCTGGTCGAGCAGGACGGCGCCGAGCCCGGCCAGGCCGGAGATCAGGTCGTAGGACTCCAGCGCGGTGTGGTCCGTGCCGTCGGCGATCCGCTGCCGCTCGCGGTGGGCCAGCCGCTCGGCCAGGACGGCGGTCTCGCCGCGCAGGTGGGCGCGGGCCGAGCGGTAGTCCTGCGGGCCGGCGGCGGCCCGGGGCAGGGCGAAGCAGAGC
>NZ_MECK01000279.1 GCF_014596465.1 Streptomyces sp. CBMA123
AGCGGCTGGCGCTGGCCCGGCGGGCGGTGAGCCGCGGCCGGGCCTGGCGCGGGCGCAACGACGTCTGGTTCGCACCGCGCCCCCTGCTCGGGGAGCACGCGACCGGGCGGGTGGCGTTCCTCTTCCCCGGACTGGAGGGCGAGTTCACCCCCCGGGTGACGGAGGTGGCCGACCACTTCGGCCTGCCCCGCCCACTCGGCGCCGACACCGCGCATGTGGGCGACGTCGCCCGGCACGGCGCCGGCGTGGTCGGTGTCGGCCGGCTGCTGGACGCCGCGCTGCGCCGGATCGGCGTGCGGCCGGACGGCGTCGCCGGGCACAGCGTCGGCGAGTGGACGGCGATGATCTGCGCCGGGCTGCAATCCGGCGCCGCGGTGGACTCCTTCCTGAACACCTTCGACCCCGCCTCGCTGCACGTTCCCGGCCTCGCCTTCGCCGCCCTCGGCACCTCGGCGGCCAAGGTGCTCGACGCGCTGGCGACGGTGGAGGGCCTGGCGGAGGTGGTGCTGTCGCACGACAACGCGCCGCAGCAGGCGATCGTCTGCGGCCCGGAGCAGCCGGTCGCCGAGCTGGTCCGGCACTTCCGCGCCCGCGGCATCCTCGGCCAGGTGCTGCCGTTCCAGTCGGGCTTCCATACCCCGATGCTGGGGCCGTACCTTGCGCCGATCCGGGAGGCCGCCGAGCGCTTCGAACTCCACCGGCCCACCGTGACGGTGTGGTCGGGGACGACCGCGGCGCCCTTCCCGGCCGGTGAGGCCGAGGTGCGTGCGCTGTTCCTGCGTCACCTGCTGGAGCCGGTTCGGTTCCGACCGCTGGTCGAGGCGATGTACGAGGCCGGGTTCCGAGCCTTCGTCCAGGTCGGCACCGGGCAGCTGGGCTCACTGGTGGGCGACACCCTGGGCGAGCGCGAACACCTGGTCGTCACCGCCAACTCCCCGCACCGGGACGGGCTGGCGCAACTGCGCCGGGTCGCCGCGGCGCTCTGGGCGGACGGCGCCTCGCCGGACGCCGCCGCCCTGCTGCCCACCGCCCCCGAGCAGCGCCCGCACCCGGCCGTACCGGTCGACCTCGACAGCGCGCTGGTCTCGCTGGACCCGACCGCGCTCACCGCCCTGCGATCCGAACTGGGTTCCGCCACGGGGACAGTGTCCACGCCGCCGGTCGGCGAACTGGCCGCGCTCGCGGCCCGCTTCCCGGTGGCGGCCGAACTCGGCGCGCTGCTAAGGGAGACCGAGCGGACGGCGGCCGAACTGATCGGCGCGCGGCGGCGGTTCAGCCCCGCCCCGGCACGCGCGACACCCCGGACCGAACCGCCCCGGGCCGGCAGGCTGCGGATCTCCGTGGACACCATGCCGTACTTGCTGGACCACTGCTTCTTCCGCCAACGGCCGGGCTGGCCCGAGGTGTCGGACCGCTGGCCAGTGGTCCCCGCCACCACGATCATCCAGCACCTGATGGACGCCGCCGAGCGGGCCGCCCCAGAGCGGGTCACCGCCGCGCTGTCCGACCTGCGGTTCGAGCAGTGGGTACCGGCCGCCACGCCGCTGGACGTGGAGATCACCCTCAAGGACGCCGGGCCGGGCCGCCTCGCCGCCTCCTTCGGCAAATTCGCCGACGGAACGGTCGAACTGACGCATCGGTACGATCAGCCGCCCGCCCCCTGGCCGGTGCAACCCACCGCCGAACGAACCCCGGACCTCACCGCCGCCGGGCTCTACCAGGAGCGCTGGATGTTCCATGGCCCGGCGTTCCAGGGCGTGACCGAACTGACCGCGATCGGCGAGAACCACGTCCGCGGCGTGATCACGGTACCCGCCGCCCCGGGCGCGCTGCTCGACAACGTCGGCCAGCTGCTCGGCTACTGGATCATGGCCACCCGCACCGACCGTTCCGTGGTCTTCCCGGTCGGCATCCGCCGACTGTGCTTCTACGGGCCGCCACCCGAGCCCGGCACCCGGCTCCCCTGCCACATCCGGATCACCGCCCTGACCGACGAAACCCTCGAAGCCGAGGTGCAACTTCAGTCCGGCGGCCGGGTCTGGGCGCAGGTGCAGGGCTGGCAGGACCGGCGCTTCGACAGCCATCCCGACACCAGACCGACCGAACGCTTCGTGGAGCGCGCGACGCTCTCCCGGCCGCAACCCGGCGGCTGGGTGCTGCTGCACGAGCGCTGGCCGGACCTCGCCTCCCGCGACCTGATCATGCGCAACCACCTGGGCTCCGCCGAGCGCGCCCGCTACGAGCAGCAGCCGCCCCGGACGCGCCGGGCCTGGCTGCTGGGCCGGATCGCGGCGAAGGACGCGATCCGACGCCTGCTGTGGGCCGAGGACGGGCGCCGGCCGTTCCCCGCCGAGATCGAGGTACTCAACGACCCGTCCGGCTGGCCCCTGGTCCGCGGCCTGCACGGCCTGCGACTGCCCGAGCTGGAGGTCTCGCTGGCCCACCGCCCGGAGATCGCGGTGGCCGTCGCCAGACCGGCCCGGCCCGCTGGCGCACCCCGCGTCGGCATCGACATCGAGGAAGTCACTCCGCGCCCGGCCGAGACGCTCCAGGTCGCGCTCGGCCGGGCGGAGTTGGAGCTGCTGGCCGCCTGCCGGGCCGGCGACGGCGAGCCCGAGGCCCTGTGGTTCACCCGGTTCTGGGCCGCGAAGGAGGCCGCGGCCAAGGCCGAGCGGACCGGACTCAGCGGCCGGCCGCGCGACTTCACGGTGGTCGCCGCGGAACCGTCCGCACTGCTCGTCGCCGCCGACGGGCCCGACGGCCCCCGCACCCACCGGGTGCGCTGCGCCCGCCTCAGCAGCCCACCCGACCTGCCGCCCCGGCAGTACGTGGTGGCCTGGACCACCGACGACCTCGACCATTCCCACCACCCCGAGCATCCTGAAGGGAACCGAGCCAAGTGACCATCAGCGAACAGCCCACGGGCCTGCGCCCGCCCACCGAGCCGGAGGTCCTGGCCGAGCTCGCCGGCATGCTGACCGTGGTGCTCGACGATTGTGGCCTGGACGACGCGGAGGTCACCATGCAGACGCGGTTCACCGAGGACCTCGGCCTGGAGAGCATCGACCTGGTCACACTGGCCGGACAGCTGCGGGAGCGCTGGGGCGACCGGATCAACTTCGCCGAGTTCGTCGCGGGCATGGAACTCGACGAGATCATCGGCCTGACCGTCGGCCGCCTGGTCGAGTACGTGGTCGACCGACTCCAGCCCGGAGAACGGGCCTGACCATGACCTTCGTCGACCTCGACGGCCTGCGCTGCCACGTACAGCGGCTCGGCCCGCAGGACGGCCGTCCGCCCGCCGCCACGGCCGTCCTGCTGCACGGGCTGCTCACGGACAGCCTCGCCAGCTTCTACTTCACCCTCGCTCCCGCCCTCGCCGCGGCCGGCGTCGAGGTGCTGATGTACGACCAGCGCGGCCACGGCCGCACCGCCCGGCCGCCCGCCGGCTACCGGCTGGAGCAGTTCGTCGGCGATCTGGAGCGGCTGCTGGACCGGCTGGCCGTCACCGACCGGGTGCACCTGGTCGGCAACTCCTTCGGCGGCACGGTGGCCTTCGGCCTGGCCTCCCGCCGGCCGTCCCAGGTGGCCGGCATCCTCGCGATCGAGTCGGAGCCGGCCTCACCCGGGTGGGCCGGCAAGCTGGACGGCATCCTGCGGCGCTCCGAGCAGCACCTGCGCGACGAGGACACCCTCGCCTGGGTCGCCACCCAGCGCGGCGCGCACACCGCCCGGCTGGCCCGCTCGGCCGGGGCGCTGCTGGCCGGCACCTCGCTGGCCCGGGACATCCCGGCGAGCCGGCTGCCCGCCGAAGCGGAACTGCGGGCGATCCACTGCCCGGTCCTGGCCGTCTACGGCAGCGAGTCCGACCTGGCCGACCAGGCCGCCTGGCTGGACGCCCTGCTGCCCGACTGCCGCAGCGTCGTGGTGCCGGGCCAGGAGCACTCCATCCTCATCGAAGCCCCGGATGTGGTACGCGAGTTGACGCTTTCCTGGTTCGCCGGGCACGGCGTCGCGCTGCGCGGCCCGCAGGCCGGGCAGCGGCTGCAACCCCCGGTGGCCAAGAGGAGCCTGGTGTGAGCCGGGTGCTGTTCGTCGTCCCGCCGCTGGTCGGGCACGTCAACCCGACCGTGGGCGTCGCGGCCGAGCTCGCCGCCCGCGGGCACACGGTCGCCTGGGCCGGACTGCCGGAGCTGGTCCGCCCGCTCGCCGGGCCGGCGGCCGAGGTGTTCCCCTGTGCGGTCGCTCCCGGAGCAGAGCCCGGCAGCGCCGTGCGACGGCCGCCGGAGCTGCGCGGCACGGCGGCGCTGAAGTTCCTCTGGGAAGACTTCCTGGTCCCGCTCGCCGAGGCAATGGCTCCCGGAGTGGCTTCGGCGGTGGCCGACTTCGAGCCCGACCTCCTGGTGGTCGACCAGCAGGCGCTGGCCGGCGCGCTGGTCGCCGAGCGGCTCGGCCTGCCGTGGGCCACCTCGGCGACCACCTCCGCCGAGTTCACCGGCGCGCTGGACGGCATGCCGCTGGTCAAGGCCTGGATCTCCGGCCTGCTGACCGACCTGCGCCACCGCCTCGGCGACCCGGCCAGCGCCGCCGATCCGCGCTTCTCCCCGCGCCTCGTCCTCGCCTTCACCACAGCCGAGTTGGCCGGCCCGCAGGCAGACCGCCAGGTCTGCTTCGTCGGCCCCTCGATCGCCGGACGCCCAGCCTCCACAGCGTTCCCGTGGGAGTGGCTGGCCCCGGACCGGGCCACCGTGCTGGTCACCCTCGGCACGGCCAACACCGACGTCGGCGCAGCCTTCCTGGCTGATGGTCAGACGGCCTTGCGGGCCCGGTCCGACCGCCTCCAGGCGGTGATCGTCGACCCTGGCGGCGTCCTCGGCGAGCCGGCGGCCGACCCGAACGTCCTGGTGCTGCCGTTCGTGCCGCAGCTCCAGCTGCTGGCGCACTGCTCGGCCGTGGTCTGCCATGCCGGACACAACACGGTCTGCGAGGCACTGTGGCATGGCGTGCCGCTGGTGGTCGCGCCGATCCGGGACGACCAGCCGGTAGTCGCCGGCCAGGTGGTGGCGGCCGGCGCCGGTGTGCGGGTGCGCTTCGGCCGCAGCAGCGCGGACCGCCTCGGCCAGGCCGTGGACATGGTGCTGGACGACCCCGGGCACCTCGCCGCCGCCCGGCGTATCGCCGCTTCCTTCCGGGCGGCCGGCGGCGCGGCCCGCGCCGCCACCCAGGTGGAACGGCTGCTCCGCGAGGTCCCGCAGGCGTCGGAGAGGAGAGCGCGTTGACCACCGCCGAAACCGGGCCCGCGGACCGCGGCGCGCAGGTCGCCGCCCGGCGTCCCGCCTACCAGGCCGAACTGGCCGACGGCACCGGCCGGTTCTTCGAACCGCGCCGCACCACCTGCCCGTGGTGCGAGTCCGCCCGGCTGACCGTCCGGCTGCGCACCACCGACCTGCTCCAGCACAAGCCGGGCCGCTTCGTGCTGGACGCCTGCCAGGACTGCGGGCACGTCTTCCAGAACCCCCGACTCAGCAGCGCGGGCCTGGAGTTCTACTACCGTGACTTCTACGACGGCCTCGGCGAGCAGCGCCTCGGCGGCATGTTCGGCACCCGGGCGGCCGCCTACCGCGGCCGCGCGCGGTCCGTCACCGCGTTCGCCCCCGCCCCCGGCAGCTGGCTGGACGTCGGCACCGGCCACGGACACTTCTGCGAGACCGCCCGCGGGCTCTTCCCCGACACCGCCTTCGACGGCCTGGATCTCACCGAGGGCGTCGAGCTGGCCGAGCGGCGCGGCCGACTGCGCCGCGGTTTCCGGGGCTCCTTCCCCGCGCTGGCGCCCGAACTCGCCGGGCAGTACGACGTCGTCAGCATGTTCCACTACCTGGAGCACAGCACCGACCCGGCCCGCGAACTCGCCGCCGCCCGACAGGCGTTGCGCCCGAACGGCCTGCTCCTGATCGAGGTGCCCGACCCCGGGAGCCGCTACGCCCGGCTGCTCGGCCGCTGGTGGCTGCCCTGGCTACAACCCCAGCACCTGCATCTCGTGCCGGTGGCCAACCTGCGCCGCCGCCTGGGCGAGCTGGGCTTCACCGTCCTGTTCGAACAGCACCGCGAACCGCACGACCCGATCGACCTGCTGGCCGCCTGCTGGCTCCTGCTGGACGAGATCGCACCGCGCGAGGACGCACCCTGGCTGCCCGGCAGCCCGCCGAGCCGCCCGAGCCGGGCGCTGCGGACCGCGATCCTCCTGGCCGGCGCGCCCGTCCTCCTGCTGGCCGCCCTGCTCGACCGCCTGATCGCCCGCATCGCGGGCCGCACCGGACTGTCCAACGCCTACCGGCTGCTCGCCCGCCGCGCCGAACCAGGCTCATGAATGCCGGCGGACCGGCAGGTGTTCGAGCTCTGAAGGACTCTGTTGCTCAATTCGCTTTGGTCCGGCCGTGAGTCGGTAGCTGCGGCGGGTGAGGTTGCTGCTCCGGGTGTGGTCGCGGGGCTGGGCGGTCCAGTGGGCGTCGAGTCTGATCACGTTGATCGCGGGGCGGAGAAGGTGTGTTGGAGGCGAACTTTCGGCAGCAGGCCGCGGTAGCGGTGTTCCTGGACCTTTTTCCAAATGGCGTCGTTCCGCTGGAGGATCGACCTCATCGTCACCACCCCCGGCCTCGCCGACGGCTGCATCGCCGCCTACGTCGAACGCGCCGACTACTTCACGGCGACGGCGGTCGGCCGGATCGTCGACGCCACGCTCCGCAGCATCGACGACTTCGCCGCCGGCCGCACCAACGAGAACATCCTCGCGCCGGACGCCCCAAAGGCCTGAGTGACCACCCATTCAATTATCGGATCAAATGAATTCTATTGATGAATCCCACTCCCCACATTTCCCTTCCGCCACTTCGTACACAGTTATCCCGTACACGCAGTGGTATTTTCTCGCACCCCTCGACACCGTTCCCCGGGTATGGGATAGTCACCTCGAACCGCCTGGTATTGAGGAGTGCACGGTGCCCGTTTCCAGGAGATTGATCTCGCCCGAGGGGCGCGTCTGGGAGACCGACGAAATCGTGTCCCGGATGTTCGGCGCCACCGAATCCCTTTCCCACCGCGGTGTCGGACCCGGTTCACGGGTGATGATGAGCGGGGCCAATTCCCTGGAATGGGTCGTCGTTCTGCTCGCACTCGTCCACCTCGACGCCTCGGTGGTCCTGGCCGATCACCGGGCCGCACCGGCCCAGCGGTCGCGGATCCGCGCCCAGGCGCGCGTGGTGCTCGACGTCGGCGAGGGTGGGGGCGACACCGTGGCGCCGCTCGGCATGTCGGACGCGACGGCCGGGCCGGATCTCGCGCGCTGGGCCCGGCGCCGGGACGCCGCGATCTCGTGGTCGTCGGGCACGACGGGCAGCCCCAAAGGCATCGTCCGCTCCGGCCGTTCGATCCTGGACAACCTCGCGCTCAGTGCGGAGCGCATGGGGTACCGACCGGACGAGGTCTTCCTGCCCGTCCTGCCGTACTCCCACCAGTACGGCTTGTCGCTGGTGCTCTGCTGGTGGCTGGGCGGCGGCACGCTGGTGGTCTACGGGCCGACGACGCGGCTGGACCGGGCGTTCGCGATCGGCGTCGAGCACGGCCTCTCCGTCGTCGACGGCGCGCCGTCGACCTACTACAGCCTGCTCAACCTGCTCGACCGCCGCCCCGCCCTCGCGGACGCGCTGGGGGCGGTACGGGCCTGGTGCGTGGGCGGCGCGCCGCTGGGGCGCACGCTGGCCGCCCGGTTCCACGCCCGCACCGGGCGGCACCTGCTCGACGGGTACGGGGCGACCGAGGTGGGGAACATCGCGCTCGCACCGCCCGGCGATCCGGTCGGCTGCGGCACGCCCCTGCCCGGGGTGGTCGTCGAGGTCCACGACGACCGGGGCCGGCCGCTTCCCCCCGGCCGACTCGGCGAACTCGTGGTCCGCAGCGACGGGTTGATGACCGGCCGGCTCGGCGAGGACGGCGAGATCGTCCCGGTTTCGAGCCCCGTGCACCGCACCGGCGACATCGGCCTGCTCGACGGCGCCGGCCGGGTCTTCCCGATCGGGCGCAAGCACGCCGTGCACCGCGACGGTCACACCCTCTATCCCGACCAGCTCGCCGAACAGGCCGAGGAGGCCGGCGCACAGACGCAGGTCGTCGCCGTCCCCGACGCACGCCTGGGCAGCCGCCTGGTGTTCGTGATCGCGGACCCGGACGGGCACGAACCCGCGCACTGGAAACGACTGTTGCGCCCCGCGCTCGCCCGCTACGAGCAGCCCGACCACATCCTCGTGCTGCCCTCGCTGCCCCTCACGAACACCGGAAAGCCCGACCGGGCCGCCCTGGAGACCATCGCCATGACCTCGCTCTCCGCCTCGAACCGCACGACCCCCGACGTCACCGCGCCCGCCTCGACCGTCGACGCGACGGGCTACCGCGTCCCCTTCGCCGACCGGGTCGGCGCGGTGCGCGCGGTGCGCCGGTACGTGGCCGACCACGAGGACGAGGTGCTGAGGATCCTCACCGAGACCTCGCCCCTCCACACCGCCGAGGCGGAGATCCGTTCGTTCCTCGCCACCCTGGACGGGGCGGAGGAGGAGATCCGCCGGGTCCGGCCCTGTCACGTGCCCCGGGCCGCGGTCTTCATGCCCTCCAACATTCCGCTCTATTCCTACGCGCTCTACATGCTCATAGCCTCCCTTTACAGCGAGAGAATCACCTTTCGCCCGTCCTCCGAGACGAAAAGCCAGATGCAACGCCTGCACGATCTGCTGGCATCGGTGCACGGCCTGCCGATCGACCTTTCCGAGCTAAGCCAGCGAAAGTTCGTGACGGGACCGGTGCGCGAGGCGGACCTGATCGTCTTCACCGGCGACTACGCCAATGCCGAGACCGTCCGCGAAGGGCTGGCAGAGGACCAGCTCTTCCTGTTCTTCGGCCGCGGCATCAACCCCTTCGTGATCGCACCCGACGCCGACTTCACCCGCGCCGTGCACGACCTCACGAGGATCCGGCTCTACAACTCGGGCCAGGACTGTTTCGGTCCCGACGTCGTGTTCACGCCGAAGCGCCGCACCGAGGAATTCGTCGACCTGCTGTCCGCCAAGCTGACCTCGCTGCGCTTCGGGCAGAACGGCGACCCCGTCGCCGACTACGGCCCGATCTTCTCCGACTCGGCGCTGGTGAACTGCTCGGACTACCTGGTGCGGCACACCCACCGCATTCGGCACGGCGGGCGCCTCGACCTGCCGTCCCGCAGGATCGAGCCGACCGTGCTGCTGTGGGGCTTCCACGACAAGATCCCGCTCGCCGAGATGTTCGCCCCGGTGTTCAACGTCGTGGCCTACCCCAGCGCGCGGCTGCTGCGGGAACGGCTGGCGACCCCCTACTTCAGCGAGCGCGCGCTGGGAGCGATGCTCTACGGGAACGACCCGGAGACGGTGGACGTCCTGGCCAAGCGGCACCGGATCTGCGTCAACCACACGCTGCTCGACGCCGAGGACGGCAACCGCCCGTTCGGCGGGTTCGGGATCAGGGCGAACTACGTCTCCTACGGCGGCGAGCGGCACGCCGAACCGCTGCTCATGTCGCAGGCCGTGGCGCGGAACCTGTCGACTGCCGCCCCTGCCGCCCCTGCCGCGGCGATCGGGGACTGAGGTGAGCAAGGTGAGCAAGCGGTACCCCGACGCGTGGTCCGCGATCGTCTCCCTGCTGGTGGCGAACGGCGTGGACACCTGCTTCGGACTCCCCGGCGACGACCTGGAGTTGCTCCGCGCCCTCGACGCCGCCGGCCTCGACCTCGTCCCCTGCCGTGACCAGCGCAACGCGATGTACATGGCGACCGGCTACGCGCTGCAGTCCGGTCGGCCCGCCGTCTGCGCACTCGGCAAGGGCCCGGCCGTCACCCACGCCGCCACGGGCCTGCTGGAGGCGCGGGAGTCCGGCGCGCCGGTGCTCGTGCTGGCCGCCGGTGGGCCCGAACGCCGCCGGGGCAGCGGCGGCTTCCAGGAACTCGACCAGGTCGCCGTCACCGCACCGCTCGTGCGGTGGGCCCACCGGGTCGGGCATCCGGACCGGGTCGTCCCCGCGACGGTGACGGCGCTGACCCGAGCCGTCGGCCCGCCCCCCGGGCCGGTGTACCTGGAGATCCCCGACGACGTCCGCACGGCGTCGATCACCGTCACCGGGCCGCCGCCGACGCTGCCCGAACCGCTGCTCCCCGACTCCGTGCCCGTGGCGCCGGGACGGGCCCTGGCGGCGATCCGCAGGAGCCGGCGTCCGGTGCTGCTGGTGGGCGGCGGGATGCGGCACCGCAACGGCGGTGGCGTGGTCGAACGCTTCGCCGAACGCCTCGGCGCGGCACTCTTCACCACGGCCTCCGGCCGCGGTGCCGTCGACGAGCACCACCCGCTGTTCTGCGGCCTGGCCGGCCTCTACGCCGCCGGTCCCGCCCGCGCGTTGTGGTCCTCCTGCGACCTGGTGGTGTCCCTCGCCGGGCGACTGGAGGAGACGGTCGTCGACGGCGGCACACCCTGGCCGCCGGTCCCGGTGGTACAGGTCAACGTGGATCCGGCCGGGCTGTCCGCCGAGTTCGCCGGCCCGCGCGTGCTCGGCGACGCCCGGCACGCCGTGCTCGGCTGGTCGCGGGCGCTGGACGAGGACGGCCGGGCCACCGAGCAGTGGGGGAAGCGGATCGCCGATGCCCGTACGGCCATGTCGCTGGCGGTGGAGGCCGAACTGGCCCGCGCGGCGGCGCTGCCGGGGATCCGGATCGCCGAGCTGCTCGCCGCGCTCGACGCCACCTCCGGCGAACTCCGCGTCCTGGTGCAGGAGAACGGGCTGCAGGACATGTGGTCCTACGGCTTCCCGTTCCACGTCGGCGGCGGGTCCGTCGTGCCGTCCGAGCAGACCCCGCTGGGTTTCGGCGCGGCCGCGGCCATCGGGGTCAAGCGGGCCGCCCCCGACCACGAGGTCACCGCGTTCGTCGGGGACGGCGCGTTCCTCGCGGCCCGCGCGGACATCGCCGTCACCGCTGCGGCCCACGGCGGCGTGCTGTACGTGGTGTTGTGCAACGGCGGCTACGGCTGGCTGGACGCCCAACGTTCCCGCCTCGGGCTCGACGCCGAACGCCACCCCTTCACCCGCCCCGGCGCGCCGCCGCCCGCCGTGGACGGGTCGGACCTCCACTACCGGGTGCTGCGCGACAAGGCCGCGCTGACCGGGGAGATCCACGCCGCGCGAAAGTTCTGCGCCCGGGGCGGCACCGCTGTGCTGATGGTGCCGGTCGCACCCGACGACATCCTGCCGGCCCTCCGCGACGCCGAGGTGGTTCCCCAGTGACGGACGTGAGGAAGGAGCGGAGCGACGCCGGGCGCAGCCCGTCCCGGCGCCGGGTGGTGGTCACCGGGTACGGCGCGGTGACGCCGCTCGGCCACAGCGTCGACGAAACGTGGACGGCGCTGCTGGCCGGGCGCAGCGGCATCGCCACCGTGGACGCGATCGCCGTGCCCGGTCTGGACGTCCGGATCGGCGGACAGGTCCGCGGCTTCGCGCCCGGCCGCTACATGCCGCCGATGGTCAGCCGCCGCGCCGACCCGTACGCGCAGTACGCCCTCGCCGCGGCGCTGGAGGCGTGCGCGCACGCCGGGCTCGTCGTCGACGACGTCCTGGCGCCGCGGGTCGCCGTGGTCATCGGCAGCGGCTACGGCCCGGTCGGCTCGATCTACCGCGCCGCGAACACGCTGCGCGACCGGGGGCCGCGGGGCATCAGCCCGTTCACCCAGGTCACCACCGCCATGGACAGCGCCGCCTGCGAGATCAGCATGCGGCTCGGCACCCAGGGGCCCAGCCGGGCCCAGAGCACGGCGTGCGCCAGCGGCGCGGACGCGGTCGGCGCGGGGATGCGCATGATCGGCCACGGGGAGGCCGACATCGTCCTCGCCGGCGGCGCCGACGCCTGCGTCACCACCGTCGACCTCGCGGGCAGCGGCAACGCCCGCGCGCTGTCCAAGCGCAACGACGACCCGGCCGCGGCGTGCCGGCCGTTCGACGCGCGGCGGGACGGGTTCGTGATGAGCGAGGGAGCCGCCGTGGTGGTGTTGGAGGCCGCCGAGGTGGCCGAGCGGCGAGGAGCGACGGCGCTGGCCGAACTCGCGGGCTACGGGGCGAGTTCCGACGCCCATCACTGGACCGCCCCGCACCCCGCGGGCCGGGGCGCGTGCCTCGCCGTCGAGGCGGCGCTGCGCGACGCGGGCATCACGGGAGCGGACGTGGACTACGTCAACGCTCACGGCACCGGAACGCTGCTGAACGACGCCACCGAGGCGGCCGTCCTGCGCAAGGTGCTGGGCGACCGTGTCACCCGGATCCCGGTCAGCTCCACCAAGTCGATGACCGGGCACATGATCGGCGCCGCCGGAGCGGTCGAGCTCGTGGTGTCGATCCAGGCCCTCCGCACGGGCGACGTCCCGCCGACCGTCAACTGCGACGACCCCATCGACCCGGACATCAACTTCGTCCCGCACCGGGCGCAGCACCACGAGCGGATGCGGATCGCGCTCAGCACCTCGTTCGGCTTCGGCGGCCACAATGCCGCCCTCGTGGTCCGAGCCGTGTGAGGCGGCGACCGTGAACCACGTCCCGGAGCCGAGTTCGCGCCCCGCCACCGCCATCCGCAGCGGACCGCTGACCTGGGTCCAGCAGTGGCACTGGTTCGAACGCACCATCCCCCCGTCGCGTCGGGTCAACCCGACACCGCTCGCCGACCACTGCCACGTCCCGCCCCCGGCGACCGTCGCCGACGTCCACGCGGCGCTCACCTCCCTCACCGCCCGCCACGAGGCGCTGCGCAGCACCGTCGACCCGCTCCGTCCGGTCCAGCACGTCCACCGCGCGGACTGGGCGCCGCTGCCGGTCGACCGGCTCGACGTCCCCGTCGTCGACGCCGACACCCTGGCGGCCGCCACTGCGGCGCTGGCCGCCCGTCCGATCGATCCCGAGCGGAATCCACCCTGGTTCGCCAGGGTGCTGCTCGAAGCGGGGAAGCCGCGCGCGGTCCTGATGGCCGCCCACCACGTGCTGATCGACGGTTGGGCGCTGGCGGTGGTGCTCGGCCAGCTGCACGAGCGACTGCGCGGTACCGGCGCACCGACGAACACCGGCGTGCACCCGCTCGACACGGTCGCCGCCCAGTCCCCGGACCGGGCCCGCGCGGCGGAGCGCGAGTGGCTCGCGCGGCTCGCGAGCAACCCGACCGGCGTGCTGGCGCCGTTCGGCGGGGCCGACCGCGGTTCAGGGCGCCACCGCCTCCAGCACCGCTCGGTGGCCGCGTACGACGACCTCGTCCGCGTCGCCCGGCGCCATCGGGCCAGCCCGGAGGTCGTCGTGCTCGCCGCGCTGGCCCACGACGTCGCCACCCGTACCGGCGAACACCGGTTCCTCGCCTCGGTGGTGGTGTCCAACCGGGCCCGGGCCGCCCATCGGCACAGCGTCGGTGTCCGGGCCCTGACGGTGCCGGTGCAGATCGCCCTCCGCCCGGGCGCGGCGTTCGGTGCGGTGATCGCCTCGGTCGCCGCCGCCTCCGCCGCGGGGTACCGGTACGGTCACTGGCGCCCCGCCGAACTGGTCGCCGCCCAGGCGCGGTTGGACCGTCGCCGCGGCGTCGTGTCCGTGCCCGCCATCGAGTACAACTGCTACTCGTGGCCGCGTGACTACCTGGTCCCCGGGCTGAGCGCGCCGTCCGACTGCTGGATCAGCAGCGCGCCCGACGAGCCCTGCGACACGCTCTACGTCGATCTCGCCCTCGACGGGGGCGCCGTCACCCTCGACGTCATGGTCGGGGACCACCTGCTGGACGCCGGGCAGGCCGCCGCGCTGCCCGTCCGGGTGTGCGCGCTCCTGCGCGCGGTCGCAGACGGTGCCGAGTGCCCGGTCCCGGCGGGCCCGCCCGCACCGGCCGCCCCCGGCTGGTGGCGCGCCCCGCAGGGGTGGGTGCGCCCGGCCGTGGTCGAGGAGGTGGTGCGTGGCCATCCCGGCGTGCTCGACGTGACGGTGGCGCCCGGCGGGGACGGCGACGAGCCGCACCTCGTCGCCCGCGCTCGCACCGACCGCGGTGTCACCCCCGCCGACCTGCACCGCCACGTCCTGGACCACCTGGACGAGGTGCCCGGCCTGATCGCCCCGGGCCGCTACCTGCTGTCGACGGCCGACCGGTCCACCACCACCGACACCGGCACGCCGCGGATCCCTGCGCGCCCGCCCGCGACGGGCGCCGAACGGGCCCTGGCCGCCGCCGTGGCCACCGTCGCACCGAGCAGTTCGGTCGGCCCCGACGCCGTGGACTTGAACCGCTGCCTCGCCGACCACGGAGTGACCCTGGTCGGCGTCCCCCGGCTGCTGGCGCTGCTCCACCGGTCCGGCTTCACCGGGATCGCCTCGGACGAGCTGGCCGGCCGGGCCTCGCTCGGGCGGCTCGCCACAGCCCTGGAGCCCTTGCCACCCCGCGCCCACCGTGGAGGAGAGACCCCGCCATGACCAGGCCCCGCGCCGCCGCACCCTCCGCCGACCGCCTGGCCCCGTGGGCCTTCGACGCCTTCGTCGAGGCGAACACCCACGACACGGCGTACCGCCCGCCGGTGGTGGACGGCCCGGTCGGGCCGACCATCGTCCGCAACGGCCGCGAGCTGGTGAACTTCGCCAGCATCAGCTTCCTCGACCTGGACCGCCACGTCCCGGTGCGGCGGCACTTCGCGGAGGGGGCGCTCGCCCACGGGCTGAGCACCAGCGGATCCAGGATGACCCAGGGGATCTGCCGCCCGCACCAGGTGCTGGAGGAGACGATCGCCCGCCACACCGGCAAGGAACGGGCCATCAGCTTCGCCACCGGACTGCTGGCCAACATCGGGTTCGTCCACGCGATGAGCAGTTCCGCACACTTCGACACCGGGATCGAGGTGCGCAACCGCGACACCGTCTTCGTCGTCGACCGGGACGTCCACTGGAGCATCTGGAAGGGCCTCCAGGGGCTCGGCTTCGGCCGCACCGTCCACGCGTTCCGGCACAACGACGTCGGGGACCTGGCCCGCATCCTGGACCGGGTCCGCGCCCGCAAGACCGTGGTGATCGCGGAGAGCATCTACTCGGCCGACGGCACCATGGGGCCGATCGTGGAGATCCTCGACGAGTGCGACCGGCACGGCGCCGTCAGCATGATCGACGACGCGAACGGCTTCATGGTCTACGGGCCGGAGAACCGTCCCTACGCCCGGGAGGCGGCCGCGATCCGGGAGCGGGCCGACTTCGTCATGGTGTCCCTGTCGAAGGCCGTCGGCCTGGAGGGCGGCGCGATCGCCGGGCCGGCGGCGGCCATCGACGCCTTCGAACTGCTCTCCGGCACCTCGATGTTCACCGCCGCCATCCAGCCGCCGACCGCCTACACCGCCGAGCGTACGATCGCCGTCCTCGCCGACAACCCCGGGATCGTCGACGACTACCTGGCGCACGCCGCCCGCCTGCGCCGGCAGATGCGCGAGGCCGGCACGCCGACGACGCCGACCGAGTCGTACATGCTCTCGGTGCCGGTCGGCAACGACGCCGCCGCCCTGCAGATGCGGGAGTGGTTCGTCGAGGACGGCTACCTCGTCCCGGTCTTCTCCTACCCGGCCGTCTCCCGCAACCAGGCCCTGCTGCGACTGTTCCCGCACGCGGGCCACACCGAGGAGCAGCTGGACGGCTTCCTGCGCACCCTCCTCACCTACCGGCGGCGCCTCGGTCTCTGACGTCCCCGCCGACACCCGCCAACCGACCTGCAGAGCACACCCGGTGGCCGGCTCACCCCGGCCCCGTCCCAAGAGGGAGGAACTCCTGGTGGACACCACCGACATCCTCAACACCGTCGTCGCGATCGTCGAGGAGGTCCTCGGCGTCGCCCCCGCCGAGGTGAGCGCCGAGACGTCGTTCACCGACGACCTCGACGTCGACTCCCTGGCGATGGTGGAGATCACCGTGGCCGTCGAGGACAGGTTCGAGCTGACGATCCCCGACGACCGGACCGCGGGGCTGCGGACCGTCGGCGACGTGGTCGACTACCTCGCCGACCACCGGCGACCGTAGGCCGGGCGGCCGTGAGCGTCCTCGACCGCTTCCGGCTGGACGGTCGCGTCGCCGTGGTCACCGGCGCCTCCTCCGGGCTGGGTGTCGCCTTCGCCACCGCGCTGGCCGAGGCCGGCGCCGACGTGGTGCTCGGGGCGCGGCGCGCCGACCGGCTGGAAGCCGTGCGCGCGGCCGTCGAGCAGCTCGGCCGCCGAGCCCTCGCCGTGCGCACCGACGTCGCCGAGCCGGCGGACTGCCGCGCACTGGTCGACGCGGCCGTGCGCGCGTTCGGGCGGGTGGACATCCTGGTCAACAACGCCGGGATCAGCCGGGAACAGCCCGCGACGGAGGAGACGCCGGAGCAGTTCCGCGAGGTCATCGACACCAATCTGCACGGCTGTTACTGGATGGCCCAGGCCGCGAGCCGGGTGATGCCGCCCGGCGGTGCCATCGTCAACGTGTCGAGCATCCTCGCGCTGGTCACCGGCGGTCTGCCACAGGCCGCCTACTCGGCGTCGAAGGCCGGGCTGCTCGGGCTCACCCGCGACCTCGCCCAGCAGTGGACCCCCGGCCGGGGCATCCGAGTGAACGCCCTCGCGCCGGGCCTCTTCCCCTCCGCGATGACCGACGGCTACGCCGAGGGCTACCTGGAGGCGATGATGCCGCGGGTGCTCTCGGGCCGGATCGGGCGGCCGGAGGAACTGGCCGCAGCCCTGGTCTTCCTCGTCTCCGACGCCGCGTCCTACATCACCGGCGCCACCCTGACGGTCGACGGGGGTACCCACATCGCCTAGCCACAGCCGGCGCGCCCGGTCTGAACCTGAGAGCGGAGGTGTTCACGGTGCTGATCGGTGAGCCACGCGGTCATCCTCGCGAACCGCTCGGCGCTGCGCACCTGCGCCGCCTGATCGTGGGCCAGGCGCTGGCGGCCGTGGTCGACGCGCTGTTCATCGTCTGGCTCACGCTCTACGTGCTGGAACGGTCGGAACCCGGCTTCGCCACCGGGCTCGTGCTCGTGGCCGTCGCACTGCCGCGCGTGCTGCTCCTGCCGCCCGGGGGCGTACTGGTCGACCGCCTCGGTCCCGCCCGGGTGGTGGCCGGCGCCGCCTGGCTCCGGGTCGCCGTCCTGCTCGCCCTCGCCGCGTCGGTCGCCGGCGCCTCGCCCTCGGTGCCGACGGTCGCGGTGCTCGGCGGGCTGTTCGGCGCCGCCGACGCCGCGTACTTCCCCGCAGCGCTGGCGCTGCTTCCCGCCCTCGTGCCGACCGAGAAGCTGGCCCGGGTCAACGGGCTGGTGCAGGGCGCGGAGTCCACGGGCGATCTGGTCGGCCCGGCGGCGGCCGCCGGGTGCGTCGCCGCGGTCGGCTTCACCGCGACGCTCGGCGGGATCGTGGCGATGGCCGCGCTGGCCGCCGTCGCCCTCGGCACGCTTGTCCGGGCGGTACGGCGCGGAGGTTCGGTGCCGGGCGCCGTCGACGGTGAGGCGTTCAGCAGCGCCCGCGCCCTGCACGCGGGCCTGGGGTACGCCTGGCGGGACCCACTGGTGCGCGGGCTGCTGGCCGCCATCGCCCTGATCAACATCGCGGTGGTGGGCCCCGTGCTCGTGGGCGGCGCGGTGCTCGCCGACCAACGCCTCGGCGGCGCGGGCGCCCTGGGCGTCGTACTCTCCGGCTTCGGCGCCGGCTCGGTGGCCGGCTCCCTGGTGGCCGGGTGGCGGCCGCCGGCCCGGCGCGGCCGGGCCGTGGTCGCCGGTGTCGCGGCGATCGGCGCGGGCATGGTCGGGCTCTCCGCCGCCGGCGACGTCGCCGCCGCGACGGCGGTCGTCTCCCTCGTCGGCCTCGGCTCCGGGTTCCTCGGCGTGGTCGTCGTGGCCACCCTGCAGGAGCGCGTGCCCGAGCACCTGCTCGGACGGGTGCTCAGCCTCGTCGTGCTGGCCACCGTGGCGTTCGAACCGTTCTCCTACGTGCTGGCCGGCGCCCTGCTCCCGTACGGCACGACGACGCTGTTCCTGCTCTGCGGCAGCGCCGTCCTGGTCTGTGCCGGCCTGGTCGCCACCAGTCCGGCGATCCGCTCGCTGCGGTGACCGCGAAGCCCCGGCAGCCGATGAACTCCATGGTCGGGAACCGCCTAGTAGGGCTTTGTCAGACATCCCATGCCGTAACGGTGTCAAGCTGCTGCTGAGAGGGTTGCGTGGTGTGACCAGGCGGTGGCCTCGTCGTAGAGGGTGCGGGTCTTGAGGCGGCCGTGGAGGATGCCGACGAGGCGGTTGCCGAGCTGGCGCAGAGCGGGGTGGTAGTCCAGGTCCCGGGCTTGATCTTCGGCCCAGTCGTCACCGATGAACAACGCCAGCTTCCGCCCCTTCGCCCTCCTCCAGTCATGATGCGCAGCCTGCGGAAGGCACGGCTCGCGCCCTAATGGATCCAGTGCTCACGCCCGACCACCCGGCGGGCACGCCATCCCATCAGAAGTCAGGCCTCCCGGCCGACCAGCAGGGGCACGGTCCGACAAGAAGAGCTCAACTGGCTCCGGTGAGAATAGTGCTCACCTACCGGCGGCTACGGACCGTAGTCTCCCTCACAGCCCGTCGAGTCCCATGAGGTGCGGTGGTGTGGTTCGGGTTCTGGGGCGGGTTGGCCGCATATCGAGCAGGCGCCGGTCCAGGTGGCCAGGAGGGACTGACCGATCGAAACATAGTCCGACTGCATGACCCCACCACGAGCCCGTTGCCGCCGCGCGCCCGATATCCCTGACCGCCGCCGGTCGGGCTCCGGACCGCCGACGCTCCCGCCACTCACCCTTTCGGGCTTCGCGCATGGCGGCGGCCCCTCCGGGCTCTGACGATGAAGGGCGCGGACGCAAGCCCGCCAAGAGATCGGAGACCGTGATGGCAACCCTGACGGTGTGGCGGTTCCCCACCCCGACCGGAGCCGAAGCCGGCCTGGACACCCTCAAGGACCTGCACAAGCACGAGCTCATCACGGTGCAGGACGGTGCGGTGGTGACCTGGCCCGTGGGCGCCAGGAAGCCCAAGACACATCACCTGGCCAATCTCACCGGGACCGGCGCCCTCGGCGGGGCGTTCTGGGGGATGCTTTTCGGCCTGATCTTCCTCGTGCCGATCCTCGGCATGGCCGTCGGCGCAGCCTTCGGTGCCCTCGGGGGCTCGCTCGCCCAGGCCAGCGGTATCGACGACGACTTCGTCAGGCAGGTGCGTGAGACCGTCACTCCCGGGACTTCCGCGCTGTTCGTGCTCAGCTCCGACGCCGTGTTCGACCGGGTCAGGCTCGCCTTCGAGGGCCGGGACGCGGAACTGATCCAGACGAACCTCTCTGCGGAGGAGGAGTCCCGACTGCGGGAGGCGTTCTCCGAGGAGCCCGAGGCCGGCTGAGTCGGCGCCGTCGAACCGGGCTGCCACCTCGAAAGCGTCCGTACCGGCTGCCCGGTTGCCAGGGCCCATCTCCGGCCCGGCGTCGGCTCCTGACGGACGCTGAATCCCCGTCGCCGCTCGAGCGGAAGGAGAGCCAATGAGTCCGCCGACCGACTCGGTCGCAAGCGGTCGGCGTCGTGTCGCGCGGCTCCTCCCGGGCCTGGCGCTGCTCCGGTCGTACCGGCGCAGCTGGCTGCGCGCGGACCTGCTGGCCGGTGTCACGGTCGCCGCCTACCTGGTGCCGCAGGTCATGGCGAATGCGACCGTCGCGGGCCTGGACCCGGTGGCCGGGCTGTGGGCCATCCTGCCCGCTCTCGTCGTCTACGCCTTCCTCGGCTCGTCCCGGCTTCTGTCGGTCGGGCCCGAGTCGACGACCGCCCTGATGACGGCCAGCGTGGTCGGGCCGCTGGCGGCCGGGAACCCGGAGCACTACGCCGTCCTCGCGGCGGCGCTCGCGGTCGTGGTCGGGATGATGTTCGTGCTGGCCTGGATCGCCCGGCTGGGCTTCGTCGCGGACCTGCTCTCGCAGCCCGTCCTGATCGGCTACCTCGCCGGGGTCGCACTGATCATGATGGTGGACCAGCTGACCAAGCTCACCGGCGTCGAGACCGAGGGCACCCGCTTCTTCCCGCAGCTGGTCTCCTTCCTGCGGAACATCTCCCAGGCCCATCTCGCGACGGTGGTCTTCAGCGTGGTGACGCTGCTGTTCCTTTTCCTCGTCGCAGCGTTCCTGCCGCGTGGCGTGCCGGTCCCGCTGCTGACGCTCGTCCTGGCCACGGCGGTGGTCGCCGCCTTCGACCTGGAAGCACACGGCATCGCCGTCATCGGAGAGATCCCGACCGGGCTTCCGGACTTCTCGTTCCCGTCCATGGGTGAGTTCAAGAAGCTGGTGCTGCCCGCCGTCGGAGTGCTCCTGGTGGGCTACACGGACGTGATCCTGACGGCGCGTGCCTTCGAGTCCCGCGGCAGCGGCGAGCGGTTGGACGCCAACCAGGAGCTTCTGGCGCTCGGCGTGGTGAACTTCGGCACCGGCGTCCTGCACGGGTTCCCGGTCAGCAGCAGCGCCAGCCGAACCAGCCTGGCCAAGTCGGCGGGCGCCCACTGCCAGCTGTACGGACTGGCGGCGGACGCAGTCGTCGTCGGCGTTCTGCTGTTCCTCGGCCCGGCCCTCGCCCACACGCCGTCGGCCGTGCTGGGCTGCCTGGTCGTCTTCGCCGCGGTCCGGATGATCGACATCGCGGGCTTCCGACGGCTGGCCTCGTTCCGACGCCGGGAACTGCTGCTCGGCCTCGGGTGCCTGGTCGGCGTTCTGACCCTGGACATCCTCTACGGCGTGCTGGTGGCCGTCGGGCTGTCGGTGGCGGAGCTGCTCACCCGGGTGGCGCGGCCGCACGACGCGGTGCAGGGCTTGGTGCCCGGGGTTGCCGGCATGCACGACATCGACGACTACCCCGAGGCCCGTACCATCCCCGGACTGCTGATCTACCGATACGACTCGCCGCTCTTCTTCGCCAATGCCGAGGACTTCCGACGGCGCGCGCTGGCCGTCGTCGACGAGCAGCCGGAGCCGGTGCGCTGGTTCGTGTTGAACGCCGAGGCGAACGTCGAGGTGGACATCACCGGGCTGGACTCGCTGGAGGCCCTCCGGGACGAGCTGGTCCACCGCGGCATCGTCTTCGCCGTGGCGCGGGTCAAGCAGGACCTGCGCGACGAGTTGGACGCCTACGGACTCACCGAGTCCATCGGCGAGGACCGGGTCTTCCCCACGCTGCCCATGGCCGTGGCGGCATACCGGTCCTGGTACGGAGGAACCGCTGACGATGCGGATGCGTGACGCCCCCGCCCGGCGGCCTGATGGCCTGCCAGCCGCTGGGGCACACGTGTTACGCCGATCAATGCACTGTGCCGTGGACCGAGTTGCAGTCCCGGGCCCGGCCGCACACGCTCGGATACACGCCCGGGCGCGGCCGGAGCCACGACGCGGCCAGTCACGGGGGCGAGGCCCGGAGTGGGCGAAGAACAGCCCCCGGCGCCCGGCAGTCGTGGCCGTGACGGCGGCGGGAAGAGAGATGGTCCGAAATGGCAGACAAGCGAGCCAAGCGCATCGCGAAGTTCATCAAACCGCTGCGGGTGAAGCCGGGGTCTCAGGTGGACCTGTGCGACTTCGACCCCCGGTACAAGGCGGGGATGAAGAAGCGCGAGGGCATCGAACTGCTACAGACCGGCGTGTCGCTGCTGGCCGAATACCAGGCGCGGCTGGCCGCTCAGGACACCCACGGGGTACTGCTCTGCCTGCAGGCGCTCGACGCCGGAGGCAAGGACGGCACCATCCGCCACGTCATGAGCGGCGTCAACCCCCAGGGCGTCCATGTCACCAGCTTCAAGGTGCCGTCCACCGAGGAACTCGACCATGACTACCTGTGGCGCTACGCACGCAAGCTCCCCGCACGCGGAGAGATCGCGATCTTCAACCGCTCGCACTACGAGGAGGTCCTCGTCGTACGGGTGCACCCGGAGAACCTCAACCGGCAGCGCCTGCCGGAATCCGCCCTCGGGGCGAGTATCTGGGACCGGCGCTACCGCGAGATCAACGACTGGGAGCGCTACCTCACCGACAACGGGTTCACGGTGGTGAAGATCTTCCTGAACCTCTCCAAGGAGGAGCAGCGTACCCGCTTCCTCAAGCGCATCGACCTCCCGGATAAGAACTGGAAGTTCTCCGCCGCCGACGTCCGGGAGCGCCGCTACTGGGACGACTACCAGGAGGCGTTCTCCGAGATGCTCTCGGCCACCAGCACCCCGTGGGCGCCGTGGTACGTCGTGCCGGCGGACCGGAAGTGGTTCGCGCGTATCTGCGCCGGGGCGGTACTCGCACACACACTCATCAAGATCGACCCCCACTACCCGGTGGTCGGCGACCAAGCCCGCCGGGATCTCCTGGCCACCAGGCGGGACCTGGAGGAGGAGGCGCCCGAGGGTGCGCCGGCCGACCCGTACAAGGCCGAACACGGCCTCCCCGACGGGGGTGACGAGCAGTGAGACGACCCAGCCGGCGACAAGCAGCAGCGCTCCGTGACCGCACACGGCACGGAGCGCGCGGGGCAGTCGGCAGAGCTGTCACATCCGGAGCGGAGGCTGGAAGAAAGTGACGGTCGAACCAGACCCTGCGCGAGCCGAGCCGCCGGAGCGGACCGACTGGTACGCGCGCTCACCGGAGGAGGTGGCGCGCGCCCTCGGCGTGGTTCCGGATGTCGGCCTCCCGGCCGCGCGAGCAGCCGAACTGCTGGCGGCGCGCGGCCCGAACGCTCTGCCGGAGGAGGGGGCGAGGCCGGCCCTGCTGCGCTTCCTGGACCAGTACCGCAGCTACATGCAGATCATCCTGGTGGCGGCGGCCGTGGTCTCGCTGGCGATCAAGCAGTGGAGCAGTCGGCCACGGACCGAACTCGGAGGGCATCTCCCGCCACTGGGCGCTGGAGCGGAACCGCCAGATCATTCCCTCGAACTGATCCCTCAGTCTCTCGGGGTACGGCCCGTACCTGCCGATCGGCAGGTACGGGCCGATGAACGCCCACTGACTGTCGGTGATTTGCCTGCGCGTCACGGACGGCTTCTACCGGATCGCGCCTTCAGGCCGGCGCGAAATCGCAGTATTGATCACAACATCACACAGGCCCTAGCACGACCACGGCGTGGTGACGTGGCCCGTCACGGTGTCCACCGCCACCGTCCTGCCCTCGCTGGGAATGCAGAAGTAGTAGGTGGGGTGCGGGTTCTGCACGACGGGCTCATTGAGGTACAGGGGCTTGAACGCGCCGGTGTGCCCGGCCTTGACGGCCAGATCGTGGGCCTGGACCTCCGTCATGGTGAACGGGGAGATGGCCTGGATCCCGATCGGGACGCTCCACGGCTGCGTGCTCTGGTACTGACCGGTGGTCGAGTACTTGTACTCGAAGGACGGCTCCGAGTCCTTGGCCCGGAAGCGGATCCACCAGGCCTGGACGTCATTGGGGTTGGTCGTGGGTGTCAGCAGGACGGCGTCCGCGTCGTAGAACTGCGAGCCGGGGTGCTCCTGCTGCGCCTTCACCTTGGCCTCCCGCACGATCTGTGTGAGCGGGAGGTGGGGTGCCGCGCTGGCGGCGGACGGGGCGATCGGCAGCAGCGACAGGGCCGTGGCGGTCGCGGCGAGCCCAATCCGTGCCCGAAAGCGGCGGCGTGATGTCCGGCACCCGTTCAGTGCGGGTGTCGCGGGCGTGCGGGCGGTGCGCGTGGTGTACATGTCCTTCATCTCCTTCGACCCGGACCCTGCGTGGTCACGGTGGAAGTCGACTGCCGGGTTCGGCGTGAGCGGTGGCCGACGGGCGAGAGGTCCTCGGCCGGGCTCCGCGGGGATTCAGCCTCCCGGGGTCCAACGGTAGAAAGGTCTCCGGGCGCCGTCTCCTGGCCGTCATCCTCGCTGAGCCGAACAGGCGAACCTCTCACCCGGAGCGATGCCCGTCCGGGGTTTCGCCGCGCGGTCCCGGCCGGTGGGCCCGATCCTGTGCCGCTCCTTGATCATCACTGACTGTTACAAGGCGGTGACATGATCTTCTCGAAGTAGGCGTCCCAGCCGACGGGCCGGCGAGCCCTGTAGATCGTCCTTCAGGCTGCGCTCCACCCACTACAGGGCGATGTAGCTGGCCACGAGCGTCCCGCTGTTCATCCTTCTGTTCGCAGCCGCCTACTACCTCATGGCACGGAGCCCCGAGTGCTGGTCGTCGTGCAGATGCTCGGGGACCTGGTGTTCGTCGGCATCGCCGCACGCGTGATTTTGGGTGCCGTCAACGGAGGGCTCGGCCGGGGCAACCGGCCGGCCTTCTCCGACATCGTCCCGCCTCCCGGCGGTGCGGGCACCGACGACGGCACCGCCGGGCCGGGTTCCTCGGGCTGACGGCCACCGGGAAGCGGGCCGTGGACCGATCGCGTCACGAGGCGGGAGCCCCGGTGGGCTCGGGTTCGGCGGTGGCCGGGGCGCTCCGCCGTGCGAGGCGCAGGGTCCCTACGTAGGCGACGACCACCGCGACGATCACCAGTGGCATCGCGGTGAGCCCCTGGGAGCCGAGCAGCAGGGTGGCCAGCAGGACGCAGGTCATCGGGAGTCTGAGCATGGCGACGCCCAGCGCGCCCACCCCGATGGCGAAGCCCGTGGTGGTGTCGAGGCCGGGCAGGTGGGACATGGCCAGGCCGCCCGCGCCGCCCACGAACAGGGACGGGAAGACCGGGCCGCCGCGGAAGGCGCTGAGCGACGCGCTGTAGGCGAGCGACTTGAACACGACCAGCAGTAGCAGTGTGCCGACGGAGTAGCTGGCCTGGTCGGCCAGGAGGGGGCCGATGGTGCTCTCGCCCGAGAACAGCACTCCGGAGATCGGTTTGTCGGTGATGCTGGCGTAGAGCAGGGCGAGTCCTCCGATGAGGACGCCGATCAGCGCGGTGATCGGCACCCTTCGCGGCTCGACGTGTGTTCTCAGGCGCAGGGCCAAGCGGCGGATCGCCTCGCCGAGGACCGGGGCGGCCAGGCCTGCGAGGACTGCCCAACCGAACGCGGCGAGGGTGGGCCGGTCGGCGGGTGGTACGTGAGTCAGTGACAGGGAGTAGGTGCCCAGGCCGGTCCAGGAGTCCAGGCCGGTGAAGATCAGCGAGCCGATGCCGGCGGCGAGCAGGCCGGGCACCAGGACGACGCCAAGCATCGGCCCGGCCAGGCCGGAGGCCTCCATCAGCAGGAACGCACCGAGGACGGGCGATCCGAGGAGTTCGCTGATCGCCGCGAAGCTGCCCGCCGCGCCGATGACGGCGAGCGCGTTGGGAGGGGCGTCGCGTTTGAGCAGTCGGATCGCGCCGACGGCCAGGCCGCCGCCGAGCGCGATCAGGGGGGCCTCCGGGCCGAGGACGACGCCGAGGCTGAGCGAGGCGATCGCGGCGAGGGCGACCCCTGGCACCGTGGCCGGGGATGGGATGCCACCGGTCTTGAGCCCGTCGGCCGGCTCGTGCCCGCCCCGGCCGGGTAGGTACTGGATGGTGAGGGCGACCAGGACGCCGGAGACGGCGAGCACGGGGATGGCCCACCAGTTGGGGGTGGTCTTGAAGCCGAGGCCCTTGGGCAGGTCGTTGTAGACCAGGGACTGGAGTTCGGAGACGAGGGCGAGGAAGCCGTACGCGGCGGCCGAGATCGGAACGCCCAGCACCGCCGCCATCACCAGCAACGCGACGTAGCTGCGGTTGCGGACGATCGCCAACGGATCCTGCGACGCCATCGCGGGCACCGCCGGCTCGACAGGCGCGGGAGGGTCGGCTGGCATGCGTATCGCCTCCTCGGCACTCGGCCCGCCCCGGGAGCCGGGCGCCGGCGATGCCTGCCCCTCAGGGGCGGCAGGCGTCCCTCCGATCATCGGGATGCCGGCGGCGTCCGTCACGGCGGAAACGCCACGCGGGTGAACGGCATCGCGGCACACGGACCACGCCCTCGGCCATGGCGGGGGCGGCGGGCAGGGGGCGGCGCCATCATGCACCGACGTGTGTGCTGTCACCCTGTCAGCCGGGTGCACCCACCCGCACCGCCGACTCCCGGTGGTACGCGCGCCGCTCGGCGCTTCTCCTGGAACGGCATGCGGCAGCCGACGGCCGGCCGCCCACCCGAGGAGGAGCAATGGCGGCGACCCCACCCGAGCCCGGCTCAAGCGAACCCGCCGGCGGCGAGGGGCCCGGCAAGGCAGGTCCCCCCGAGCAGCCCCCGGTACCGCCGCCTCCCCCCGGCCGTCCCGCAACACCGCCCGAACCCGGCCGGCCCCCGGTCGCGGCGGCCGGGGACGCCGACGAGATCACCCGGCTGCACGAGCGGATCGCCGCACTGGAGGCCGTCCCGCGCAAGAAGGAACACCACCGGTGGCGAACCTCGGGCGCCGCGGTGCTCATCGTGATCACCTCCCTGCT
This sequence comes from Streptomyces sp. CBMA123, assembly GCF_014596465.1. Lineage (GTDB taxonomy): Bacteria > Actinomycetota > Actinomycetes > Streptomycetales > Streptomycetaceae > Kitasatospora. Next base: position 26,483 of record NZ_MECK01000279.1, read on the forward strand.
GTCCCTGCTGTCCGTGCTGGCGGTCTGGACGTCCGACTTCGTCGGCAACACCGACCGCTACGTCCAGACCATGGCTCCGCTCGCCACCGACGCCGACATCCAGCAGGCCGTCACCAACCGCGTCACCACCGTCGTCCTCGACCAGATCGACGTCAACGCCCTGGTCAAGCAGCTCTCCGACGCCGCCGCCGAACAGGGCGTGCCACAGAACGCCGCCAACCTGATCAACAACCTGAGCGCGCCGATCAAGAGCGGCCTCACCCAACTGGTCAGCACGGCCGTCAACAAAGTCGTCACCAGCGAGCAGTTCGCCACCCTCTGGGTCGAGGCCAACCGGGCCATCCACACCGCCCTCGACAAGGCGCTCACCGGCAAGGGCGGCGGCGCGGTCGTCATCGAGAACAACCAGGTCTCCATCGACATCGCACCGATCGTCGCCAAGGTGAAGGACGAACTCGTCAACGCCGGCCTGGGCCCGGCCGCCAAGATCCCCGACGTCCACACCAACTTCGTGGTCTTCTCCTCGAAGGACGTCGGCAAGGTCAAAACGTACTTCCGGCTGCTGGAGATCATGGGCGCCTGGTTGCCGATCATCACCGTCCTCATCGGTGCCTGCGCCGTGTTCCTGGCCGTCAACCGCCGCCGCGCGCTGATTGGCGCCGCCGTCGGGGTGGCGCTGGCCATGCTGCTGCTCGGCATCGTGCTCACCGTCTTCCGCGCGTTCTACCTCGACCACCTGCCACCGGGCGCCAATCAGGCGGCCGCCGGCACCCTCTACGACACCCTCATCCGCTTCATGCGGGCCACCGTCCGGGCGGTCGGCGCGGTCGCCGTGGTCACCGCCGCGGGCGCCTTCCTGATCGGACCGTCCCGGCCCGCCGTCGCGGTGCGCACCGCCTGGCGGCGCATCATCGGCTCCCTGCGCGGCGCGCTGTACTCGCTCGGCATGAAGCTCGGCCCGGTCGGACCTTTCGTGCACCGCTTCAAGGGCTGGATCGGCGCAGCGATCCTGCTGGTCGCCGCCGTGATCCTGGCCACCTGGTCCTACCCGACCTGGGCCGTGGTCCTGTGGATCACCTTCTTCGTCGCCCTCGCCTTCGCTATCCGCGAATTCCTCGACACCGGCCCCGGCGGCGACCGCACACCACCCCCACCAGCCCCCGGCGCACCCCCGGCGGCCCACGCGTGAGGGACCGCCCCAGCTGGGTTGTGCCGGTCCCTCCCCGCCGGCCGCCCCGACGGACGCACGGAGCGGGGGGTCGATCGAGACAGGCCGGGCAGCGGGTCAGTCCGCCGCCCGGCGCCGACGGCGACGGTGCAGGTACCAGATCGTGCCGACCGCGGTGGACAGCATGACCAGTACGATCGCGAGCAGCGGGTACCGGCTGCCCACGAGCTTCGCGTCGGTGGCGACCACGAGGAGCACCGCGGCGATCGGCAGCAGCAGGGTGAGCAGCGTCCCGAGGGCGGCGGCGGCCTGTGCGGGTCGGGCCCGCACGGGCCGGGCCGGCCGCGACGGCCAGGCGGTGGCCTCGCCCTGGTAGTAGGCCCAGGCTCGCTCGCCGAGTTGCTGGCCCGCCCTGTGGTAGGAGTAGCCGAGGTAGGGCAGCCAGACCAGCGGGGCGACCAGGCCGATCAGAAGCACCCCGACGAGCAGGACCCACTGCCCGACGCGGAAGACGGTCGACACCGGCCGTCGCTCGGGCGTCACCACGCCGAGCAGGTGGGCCATCCGCTTCACGACCCGCAACAGGGCGGCAATACGGCCAGGAGGAGCGTCGGGCCGCGCCGCCGCCGCGGCCTTCAGTGCGGCGGCGGCCTGCTCCTCGTCCCCGTACACGCCCTGGATCACCAGCAGCTCGGCCGCCCGCGCGCCCTCGGTGGGCTCCCGCCCCGACACCGCCGCGAGTTCCAGCATCATCCGGCTCTGTGTGAGCAGCGCGGTGCAGAACGCGAACGGAACGAGCACCATGAACGGGCCGCCCACGAACGCGCCCTCGCTCTCGCTGACCTGCCGCCCACGGGTGATCACCATGGCGGACAGTTCGGCATTCCCGGCCCCAGGGTGCTCCTCGCGTGCGCGGGCGACCCATGTGGCGGCACGCCGCCCGAGATGGTGGACGGCGAAGTTGGCCAGGAGTTCGGGCAAGTGACCGGGGTCGGCCAGGGCCGCGCGCAGTACGAAGCGGGACAGCGCGGAAGCCGGGGCCTCGACGGGGGGATCCTCCACAGCCATCAGCCTCTCACCGCCACCCCCTGACCAGCGGCGGCGACGCGTGGCCTGCAACGCACCGCGACCAGCGGGGGTGCGGGCGGCGATCCCCTCGGGACATCCCGTCGGCGCTCATCGACCCTTGGGGGCCTTCGGCGCCAGGAACGGCTCCCAGTACGGCACCGACTCCCGGATGTCCAGAGCGATCTTCCCTTTGCAGCCCTTCGCGCCGATCCTCTTTCCTGATTCCGCGTCAGTGGCCGCTTCCGTCCCGGAGTGGCCAATGACCCCACGCCCGAAGGGAGTCACCGGCCACGGCGATCGGGCCACGGAGGCGGCGACCGGATGTGCGACTACCTGGTGTTCTGGTTCTCGATCCCCGCGTCGGCGACCGCGATGGCGATCCCCAGTGCCTCGGTGATGTGGGTCGCGGCCGACATCACCCGGGCGGTGCCGACGATCGGCGCGATCGCCACCAGGACGTCCTGCAGTTGAGCAGCGGTCATGTGCTCCTGCATCGCCGGCTCGAGATGCGCGAGATAGGAGACCGCTGGTGCGTCCATCGCCGCCAGCGCCGCGATCCGCGTGAGGATGAGCATGTCCGGCGCCAGGCCGCACCGCTCGAGCGAATCGGCGGTCATGGCCATGAGCGTGTCGAGAACGGGCGTCTCGGAGGTGGTGGACATCTGCCGTCTCCCTTGGTGTGGGCTCGGTCTACGCTGCGTGCGCGGACCGGGGCGGCCGGAAGGCCGCCCCGGTCCGACCGTAGGTACCTGCCGGGGTGATCGCATGAACAGTGAGCCACCCGAGTGGACCGACCAGGGCCCTGTCCGAGGGAGAGTGACCCGGCTTCGGCCCATGGCCTCCTGGGCCCGGGCAAACGGAGCCGAGGACAGGCGCGAGTAGCAGCCTCGCGGAGGTCGTGGGACGTTGGTGAAGGGGACCTTTCCCCGCTTCCTGCGGGTACGGGTAACAGGTCAATTCCCGAGGAGTCGAACATGGCCAGCAACGTCAGCGGAGCACCAGCGGGGGCTCACGTCAGCCGGAAGCACTTCGCCACCGGCTGGACGCTCTTCGCGGCCTGCATGATGATCTTCGGCGGAACGATGGCCATCCTCGAGGGCATCGGCGCCATCGTCAACGACGAGCGTTACATCATCACCGGCAACTACGTCTACAAGTTCGACGTCACCGGCTGGGGCTGGCTGCACCTCATCCTCGGCATCGTGATCGTGGTGGCGGGCTTCCTGCTCTTCACCGGTGCGATGTGGGCACGGATCCTCGGTGTGATTGCCGCAGGGCTAAACATGATCGCCAATTTCATGTGGCTGCCCTACTACCCGTTCTGGTCCATCGTCATGATCGCCATCGACATCTTCATCATCTGGGCGCTGACGGCTGGTACCCACCGACAGGAAACCCCGGTGTAGAACCGCCGCCGCAGCCGGTCCGAGCAAACTGGGCGACCCGACCGGTGAGGTGGCGGAGGTCCTCCGCAGAGACGGAGGACCTCCGCCACCTCCCGCTATGTCCACGCAGGTTGAGTGCTACCAGTGGTCGTGGCCGTCGCAGTGGTCATGATGCCCGTCGTGGCCGCCATGCCCGTCGCCGTCATGCCCGTGGCGCTTGATGGTGGTGGGGTCGGTGGCGGTGTGGGTGGTGCTGTCACCTCCTCCAGTGACGGTAGCGGTGTTGGTGACCCGCTCACGGGCGTGGCAGGAGACATCGACGTTCAGGGTGATGGGTGGGTAGCTGTGGCCGGCAGGCAGGATGTCGCTGCGCGTACAGGTGAGGGTGGCCGGAATGCAGGTCCATCCCGCGCCGCTGATCCTGTCGGCCCGAAGACCTTCGGGGAGGCGGTCGTGGACGGTGACCGTGGTGCCATTGGTCGGGCTGGCCGTCGCGAGGTTACCCACAGTGATGGTGTAGACGCCGTCCTCGCCCTGGATGAAGGGGTCCGAGTGACTCTTGGCGATGGTCAGGCTGACCGGGATGACCGTGAACGTGAGGCCGGTATTGCCGAGACTGCTGGTTCTGGCAGTACTGCCGGGGCCAGTGGTGGTGCCACTGGGTTCGGTGAGGCCAATGGCGGCGAAAGGCTCGACCACCGGCGTCGCATCGCCGACCTGGGCGACGTAGGCGGGTTGAACCGTCGCGGTCCAGGCTGTGGCCAGGACGATCGCCAGGACGGCCAGCCCGGTCAGCGTGACCGCCCCCGCCCTCCGGGCCCGCACCCTCAGCCAGGATCGGAACATGCCGCCCGCACCTCCCGTGCGGCGGCTTGCTCCGGCCCGCTCTCTCTCGTGTCTGAACACCGGCATCTCCGCTTCCAACCGTCGAGAACAAGCTGTGGATACTCATAGTGACATGAACACTACTTAAAGCATCCGCACGGCTGGGGGCGGACGAGAGGTGTGCCGACGTCGGCGCGCCGGCGAGGATGGCGCCGGTACAGAAGGAGCGGTGACGCGCTCGACAAGGACCGTCATACGTCGCTCACGGAGCAGATCAGCCGGCCGCGAGGGCGGGTCATGGTCGGAGTCGTCATCGACGGCGCCGGAGGAACCTGGCGAGCAGGAGGCAGAGAGCGGCGAGGACGAGGGCTGAGAGCCAGGCGACCACCGAGGTGGGGAAGCTCCCTGGCCGGGCGACCGACACGGCGGCCGCTCCGACGCTACCGGGAGTCGATGGGAAGGTGATGGTGGCGCGGGCGTTGTGCTGGACCAGGCCGCTTCTGAGCGTGAGCTCCCCGGCCCACGGGCCGTTCGGCAGCGTTGCGTCCAGTGGGACGACCACCTCTCCACTGTCACCCGGAGCCAGTGTGGCGCCCGTCTTGGCGGTCGAGAACGGTCCGGCGTGCTGTCCGGCCGGCCCGGAGAGGAGGGACAGTGTCCCGCTGATGTCCAGGGCGCGACCCCCCGTGTTGTGGATCCGGGCGTGAACCTCTCCACGCCCGTCGCCGGCTCGGGTCGGAGAGAGCCGTTCGATCGTGAAGTCCGAGGGTGGCTCGTCACCGCGACCGACATCGACGTACATGCGGACGCCTACCCGGCCCAGCACCGTCAGGGTGTGCGAGCGATCCGCGGGGGCGCTCGTCTGCGCCCAGATGACGCCGTATCGCTCCCCGGCGGCGGCATCCCCGGGCACTCGGATGGTGGTGCGCACCCGCGCCGTTTCGGAGGCTCCCAGCTCAAGGTCCGCCGCATCGAATGACGTCCAGCCGGTCAGCTCGTTGGGGGTGCGCTCCGGCGCGAAGGTGAACTCACCCTTCGCGATGGTGGCTGCCGCGGCGTAGACGTCGACGTGCATCGGTGTGGACGACTCGTTGGTGATCTCCACCCGCCGTTCGATGGTCGAGCCGGGTGCGAGATGGTCGACGATGTAGGCATGCGCTCTGGGATCGGCACGGCGGCTCTCCGGAGCGTCGAGAAGCTTGATGGCGATGCTCCTGCCCGCAGCCGGGTCCCGGGGGGAGGGTGCCCCGGGTTCCTGCCCCGCCGCCGGCATCACCCCGGCGGCCTGCACGAAGGCCAGCATCAGCAGGAGGACCCAGTACCGGCGCACACCCTTCACTCCGTCAGGCAACGGACTGGGTCAGCGTTCCGGTGTAGGTTCCGCCGACGGCGCCGGCGGGCACGTTCACGGCGACTGTCGGGTCCCAGCTCGCGGTGTTGTCTCCGACACCGGCGCTCCCGGTGAGCACCGTCTGCGCGGAGTTGCTCAGCGTCACGTTCGTCGTGGTGACGGTGATGGTGCCGGTCGTCGTCACCGTCCCGGGCGAGTAGGTGGCATTGGTGGCGGGAATGGTCGACGATCCGTTCGCGAAGTCCGTCTCCGCCGCGGTCACCGTCCAGGAGGCCGAGAGGAGGGCGCGGTCGTCGGTGACGGTACAGGCGCCGATCGGTGCGCTGATCGTGGTGCCGGGTGCTCCCGAGCCGAGGCTGGCGCTCGCCGGTACCGACAGCGACAATGCGCCGGTCGTGACGGTGAACGTGACTGTGGTGCTGGGGTCGCCGTTCGCGGTGGCGATGCCCGGCTGAACCAGGGCGAGAATGGCGGCTGCGGCCGCGACAGACAGGCTTCGTGTACGCATGATGGCTCCTGGAATCCCGCCAGAGGACATTCTGGCTGACGGCGGACATGCTGATTGACGCGACACAGACAATCCGGCGCGACCTGTTCACACAAGCCGACGCGCGCCGCGTTGCGCCACACGAATGGCGATATCTCAGCCGGAGCGAAGCCCGGCTCGCCTCGCCGGCACCCTCAGGCCGTCTGACGGCTCGTCCGACGGTGAAACCCGCGCACGCGGGTCATGACAGGATCCACCGATCGTGCGCGTTCGAGCCGCTTGGCGCTCAGGACTCTCGGAACCCGCCCGTTCTGGCAGGCCGGCAGGCACCTTCGGACCGGCCGCGCTCGAACGGGTGGACCTTCTTCGAGAAGGCGTCGTTCCGCTCTGCGGGGGTTCTGTCCCGGGGATACCAGTACGACACATCGGACCCGCGCTTCACCCACTGACCGGACAACGAGCCGAGGCGGCCGTTTGCGGGCAGAGCGAGTCCGGCACGGCTTCTGGCATCTTCGGACGGACCGTCGTGGGGTATCCAGTCAGTTCGCTGGTGCCACCTCGGTGAACCTATGTGGCCACAGCGCTAGTTGAGCCCGACCGCGGTGTAGGCGTCCTGGATCAGGTCGTCGAGGTTCGGCGGGTCGTCCTCGTGCGTCCAGTGGTGGAAGGCGGTGCGGAACAGGGCCAGGGCGACTTCGACCTGGGCGCCTGCCGTGAAGGCGCTCTCGCCCCGCGCGACGAATACCCGGGTCAGCGCCTGCGACCAGCTGCGGAGTTTCCACAGCTCGCGCTCGGCCAGGTCGGGGACGGTCTCGATGACCGCCGCCCGTCTGGCAGCCTGGGTTCGGCGTGGCTGGAAGTCCCGGCCGAGTGCGAGCAGGGCTTCGCGCAGGGCGCCAGCGGCCGGGGACTTCGAGGCCGTGACGGCGTCGACCAGGAGCTGCTCGATCCGGCTCTCGGCACCGAAGAGCACTTCGCTCTTGTCCTTGAAGTGGCGGTAGAAGGTCCGGTCGGTCACCCCGGCCCGCTCGGCGATGGCCGCAGTCGTCGTGGCGGCGTAGCCGTGTTCCACGAACAGGTCGAGAGCGGCGGCTTGCAGTCGTTGGCGACTTCCCGGTTCCCATCGGCTCACGGCGTGATCATACCAGTGATGTCAGATTCTGACATCGACTGCTAGGCTGAGTGATGTCATAATCTGACATCACTGGGAGGCGACCATGCCCCGTCCCGACGTCGCGGCTCTTCTGACGTACATCTCCGCCCGCGGTGCACCCGGAGTCGAGACACAGACTCCTGAACAGGCACGGGCCGGACTGCGCGCATCGGTCGACGCCGCGGACCTGCCTGTCGGCGAGATCGCGGTGCAGCAGCTGCTGGCGATCCCGACCCGCTCCGGCACGATCGCCGGCCTCCTGCTCGATGCGCGAGCCACCCGCGAAGCCGGACCGGTCGTCCTCTGGTACCACGGCGGGGGGTTCGTCACCGGCGACCTGGGAACCCACCGCGCCTTCGCCGCCGAGGCAGCCCGGCAGCTCGACCTCCCGGTGGTGCTCGTCGACTACCGGCTCGCCCCGGAGGCGCCGTACCCCGCCGCGGTCGAGGACGCCGAGGACGCCGCCCGCTGGGTCGCCTCGCAATCGGCCGAACTCGGCCGCGCGGCAGCCTCCCTGGTGCTGGGCGGCGACAGCGCTGGTGGCACCCTCGCGATCGTGACGGCGACGACCCTGCGCGACACCCCGGCCGACGTACCGGTGCTCGCGCAGATGGCCGTCTACCCGGCCACCGACTCCTCGCGCACCTACCCGTCACAGGACGAGTTCGCCGAAGGGCGCGTGCTGACCGAGGCCGGGCGGCGCTGGTACTACGAGCAGTACCGCGCCGACGTCCACGACCGGCACGCCTCCCCGCTGCTCGGCGACCTCGCCGGCCTGCCGCCGGCCGTGGTACTCACCGCGGGCGAGGACCCGGTCCGCGACGAGGGCCGCGCGTACGCGGCCGCCCTCATCACGGCTGGTGTGCCCACGACCTTCCTCGAAGCCGTCGGCCACGTCCATGGCTTCGTCCTGATGCGCCGAGCCGTCCCCTCCACCCAGGACGACCTGGCCCGCGCGTTCGCGGCGCTGTCCGCCGCCGTGAGCACCTTCACCACACGCGCAGGCGCCGCCTGACCGCGACCGCACCAGGCCCCATCGACGTCCGTGCCCACGTCTCCTCACCGAGCACGCCCGAGACCCGCCGAGCAACGCGGGAGGCGATGCGACGTGAGACGTTCACCCGCTTCGGACTGACGGCCGCCCTCCCCACCGCCAGCCCCGGTACCGCGGTGCGGGAGCTCCGGCGCGTCGACGCCGCCGTTGTCCTGGGCCGTCACCACCCAGGACAACGGCCAACGCCTGCGCCCAAGCCACCGCCGGCCTGCCCGTGCCCTTGATCGACGTCACCTTCGACCTCCCCGGCAGGATGCGTCCGGGCGGCTTTCGTCAGCGGTCGGATTGCGCTTGTTGTTGGCTGCCGACGCTGCGACGATCACGGCATGGATGGCATCGGCAGTCGAGACGTCGACCGGGCTGTGGACGAGATGGTTCGGGTGCTCGGCCCGCACGAGTCCGGGGACTGGCAGGCCCGCGCAGGGGCGCTGGAGTGGAGTTGCCGGCAGACTGCCGCGCACGTCGCGCACGACCTGCTGGCCTATGCCGGACAGCTGGCGGCCCGTCCGGCGGAGGCCTATCTGCCCTTTGACCTCGTCGTCAACGCCCATGCGCCGGCGCGTGAGGTGCTCGGGGTGGTGACCGCTTGCGGAAGACTGCTGAGCACTGCGGTCGCCGCAGCCGCACCCGGTGATCGCGCCTGGCACTGGGGGCCGTGTGATCCTGCGGGGTTCGCCGCGATGGGGGTCGCCGAGACGCTCCTTCACACGCATGACATCACCCGGGGGCTGGGGATTGCGTGGCGGCCCCCGCAGGATCTGTGTGCCGGGGTGCTCAGCCGGTTGTTCCCTGGTGCTCCGGCTGGTGACCCTGTCCAGGTCCTCCTGTGGTCCACCGGCCGGGGCGAGCTCGCTGACCGGCCGCGCGTCACCTCGTGGGTCTGGAAGGCCGCCGTCTCGTGAGGAGATCAGGCCTGCCGTCGCGGCGGGCGCCCGGCTGGCAGCCGCCCCAGACGGTGGCCGTGTGTCAGGCCGGCTGATCGGCGTGGAGTTCCAGGGTGACGATGACCCGGCCGACCGCGGTGTCGAAGCCGTAGTGGTCGTGCAGCGCCGCATCGACGTGCCCGCCTCCGACCTGTCGGCGCGGGCCGGGCGGCGGCCGGAGGCGGACGCGGGGCACCGGTGCCCGACGCGGTCTCAGCGGGCCGGCAGCTCGAACCCGAGGGCGGCGAGGGCCTCCTCGGCGGCCTGCCGGTCCTGTTCGTAGCTGCCGCCGGAGATGCCGAGGCCGCCGACGCAGCGGCCGCTCTCGGTGATCGGGTAGCCGCCGCCGACCGCCATCAGCCGGGGATGGCCGCCCAGCGGCGCGATCTTCGGGTTGGCCAGGTAGTCGTTCCACCCGTGGGTGGGGGTGTGGAAGGCGGCTGCGGTCCAGGCCTTGTCGAGGGCGACCTCGGCGGTGAGGAAGGGCGCGTCGTCGGCCCGGTCGAACGCCTTGAGGTGCCCGCCGTGGTCGGTGACGGCGACGGCTGCGGTGAAGCCGATCCGGGCGGCGGCGGCGTGCACGGCGGCGATCAGGGCGCCGGCGGCGGCCTGACTGATCGAGGAGGCGGGGGTGGACTTCTGGAGGATGTCGCTGCTCATGGCGGAGTTCCTTGCCTGCGGTGGGGCGGCCGCTACTTCAGGGAAGAGGCGGGGGTGGGGAGGACCTTGGTGACGACGGACTTCTCCGGGATCAGCAGGCCGTGGACGGCCGGGCCGATCTCGTTCTTCCAGCGGTCGTGCTGGTAGACCGCCGCAGACACGGCCTCGCTCTGGGCCTCGTCCTCGAAGCGGCGGACCCAGACGTAGCCGTCCTCGTCCTCGGCGTCGACGAAGGAGGCGGTCACGTCCATGCCCAGGGAGGCCTGGAACGGGATGACCACGTCCTCCATGTACCGCACCCAGTCGTCGCGGCGCCCCGGCTGGGCCTGGTAGCGGCGGATCTCGTAGTACATGTGATGCTCCGAAGCGATTGCGGTGACGGTCAGTTGGTGACGGTCAGTTGGCGGCGGTCAGTCGGCGACGGTGAGGACCAGCTTGCCGCGGGTGCGACCGGCCTCGCCGCGGGCGTGGGCCCGAGCGGCCTGCTCCAGCGGGAAGGTCTCCTCGACCTCGACGGCGACCTCGCCGGCGTCGATCAGCCCCGCGATCGTGGTCAGCGCGGTGCCGTCCGGCTCGACCAGGAACGGCGTCACTCGGACCCCGACGGCCTCGGCGGCCAGCGCGAGTTCCGGGGAGACGCCGGCCGGGATCGTGACCAGCAGGCCGCCGGGGCGCAGCACCTTGAGCGAGCGGGAGCTGGAACCGTCGACCGGATCTCCGACCAGCTCGATGACGACGTCGATGTCGGAGACGGCGTCCTCGAAACGGGTGGTGGTGTAATCGACGGTCTCGTCGGCGCCGAGTTCCCGGAGCCAGGGGTGGCGGGCGGCGCTGGCGGTGGCGATCACGTGGGCGCCCAGGTGCTTGGCGAACTGGATGGCGAAGTGGCCGACGCCGCCGGCCGCGGCGGTGACCAGCACGCGCTGGCCGGCGGTGATGTGGGCGGTGTCGCTGACGGCCTGCCAGGCCGTCAGCGCGGCCAGCGGCACGGCGGCGGCGTGCACGTGGTCGAGGGTGGCGGGCTTGCGGGCCCACTGGCGGGCCGGGGCGGTGACGTACTCGGCGTAGGCGTTCGCGACGCGGGGGAACCACGGCATGCCGTACACCTCGTCGCCGACCTTCAGCGTGGTCACACCGAAGCCGACCTCCTCCACCACGCCGGACACGTCCCAGCCGAGGGTGAACGGCGGCTCACCGAGCAGACCGGCCATGCCGGTGCCGCCGCGGGTCTTCCAGTCCACCGGGTTGATCCCGGCCGCGTGCACCCGCACCAGCACCTCGGTCGGCAGCGGAACCGGGCGCGGCACCTGCCGTACCGTCAGCACCTCCGGCCCGCCGAAGCCGTCCTGGACCACCGCGCGCATCGTGTCTGCGGACATGCGAAATCTCCCTGAACCAGTAACCTTCGGGGGCCCGTTGGCGGCCCTCGATGACGTCCACGACGCTATCCCCGTGGGTATAGTTACCTTCAAGGTCTCTTACTTCCCATAGGGAAGTGACCTGGTGAGGAGAGTGAGCATGACGACCACCTGCCCGAGCGGCCAGCACTCGCACCACGATGTCTACGCCGCCCAGTGCCCCTGCCGCGCTCTGCTCGACCTGCTCGCCAACAAGTGGTCCGCCCTGGCCATCGGCGCCCTCGAAGACGGCCCCCAGCGCTTCGGTGAACTCCAGCGCAAACTCCAGGGCGTCAGCCCCAAGGTCCTCACCCAGGCACTCCGCCGCCTGGAGGACGTCGGCATCCTCGACCGCACGGTCTACCCCGCCGTCCCCCTGCACGTCGAGTACTCCCTCACCCCGCTCGGCCACAGCGCCGCCGTCCCGCTCAACGCACTCCGCGCCTGGGTCGAGGACAACATCGACCAGGCCTTCCGGCCCGAGCCGGTCGCTTCGTAGCCGCGGCTGGAGCCCCGGTCATCAGATGCCACCGGCATCAAGGACCACCGGCACATCACGGGCGACGCCGTCTCCGCACTCGGCTCAGCCGCAGATGAGCGTACGGCCCGGTGACCGGAAACCGTGCAGAGCCAGACCACACCCGGGGAACTGTCGCCGGCCGCTGACACCCGCAGCACGACGGCTCACCCGTGAGTCATCAGTAACGGACGACGTCACCATCCGGCGATCCTCCCTACGGCGAACCCCACGCAGCACAGCACCAGGACGGCGATCACCAGCAGGGGAATCCAGCCGGGCCAGGCTGTGTGCAGTTCGACCGACTCCGGAGTCGAGATGCCCGAGCACGTCGACGCCTCGCACTCGGGCGTCTCGGTGGGAGGGCTCGCGGGTGCGGGGCGCCCGCCGGTGGGGATCTGCTGGTCGACTGTCATGATGTCCTCCCGCAGCTGGGAAGTTCGAGGAATCGAGACGCGGTCTCGCTCGGCCGGGGACGATCGCCGTCGGGCGTGATCGCCGTCCGGAGCCGGATGAGGCCGTCGCGGATCCGGGTCTTGACGGTGCCCAGCGGCACGCCCACCCGGTGGGCGATCTCCCGCTGTGTGTAGCCGCCGTAGTAGGCCAGCACAACTGCCTCCCGCTGGGCCGTGCTCAGGTGCGTGAGGGCGGACCGGACCCGCTGCCGCTCCAGCGAGCGCACCGCCTGCTCGTCCGGCGGATCGTCCTGCGACGGTTCCCGGGAGCCGGCCCGCTGATCGCGCTCGGCGGACGCCTGCGCGGAGCGCACACGGTCCACCGCCCGGTGGTGCGCGATGGTCAGCACCCACGTCATCACCGACCCGCGCTCGGGCCGGTAGGCGGCGGCGGTACGCCAGACTTCCAGGAGGACCTCCTGGGCGACCTCCTCGGCGTGGGCCGGGCTGTGCAGCGTCCGCTGCGCGACTGCGTACACCGGTCCGGCGACCGCGCGGTACAGCGCCTCGAACGCGGCCTCGTCACCGCGGGCCGCGAGGTTCAGGAGGCGACGCAGGTCCTCGGCCACCGGCACCCGGGTGCCGGCCGAGCTCAGACCGCTGTCAATCCTGGTGTGCGAAGTCACGCCTCCACGGTGCGGCGATGCGGTCCCGGAGGCCCAGTCGAATCGTTTGTGCAGCGTTTTCTGGGGCTCTGCTGCGGTCCGGCTGGGGGGTCACCACCGTGCGGCGGTCAGACGCGGTCGAGGCGGAAGCCCCGCACCACGTCGGTGCGCATCCGCCCGCCCACGACGTCACCGGCCTCGACCACCAGCACGTCGCGGCCGGTGGCGGTGAGGTCCGACGCGCAGGCGAGGCCCGACAGGCCCGCCCCTACGACGATCACCTCAGCTGCGTTCCGTGACATCCCACTCACCGCCTTTTCGCTCCGTGTGGCGCGGCTGATCCGCAGGGTGGTCCTCGCGGCACGTGGCCCGGTAGGCGTCGGCCGGGGACGCGGCCATCGCATCGATGCCGAACCGCTCGCGCACCGTCGCGGCCCCGGCCTCCGCCATCGCCGCCAGTACCGGCGCGGGCGTGACCACGAGGGAGCGGAGGCCAGCGGCCAGCCGTTCCACCGATGTCGATGCGCAGAACGCCGCGGCTGGCGTCGCACCGCGGCCGGCGGAAGCCGGGAGGCGACGGCGCAGTGGGTGGTGTGTGCTGTCAGGTGGCGGGCTGGGACGGCCGCGTGGGCGCGAGTGGTCTCGTCGTCGGTGCGGCCGACCTCGATCTCCCGGCGGTCGTCGGCCGGGTCGGTGTGGATGATCAGGGCGCCGAGGGTGCCGCCGATCTCCAGGACGGCGCTGCCCTCGCGGGAGGGGGGCGGCCAGCGGCGCACGGGGGTGGGGGCGGGGGTGGGTCATGGGCTCGTTCTCGCTCGTCTGTCCGGGAGTTGGGCGCCGTGGGCATGCCGCGGGACGGGGTGTCGTGCACGCCGCGCCGCGGCAGTCGGCCGGTCAGGTGGACGGGTGGTGGTAGCCGTCGTCGGGCAGGCCGAGGTAGGGGGAAGGTGGTGGGACAGGGGTTCTTGACGTCGGCGGGGGTGAGTCCGTCGGTGATGGCACTGGTCGCGGCGTCGGGGGTGACACAGCGGTGTGGAGTGAACGGGCGGGCCGCCCGCTCGGCCTGATCTGCCGCCCGTTCCGGGGCAGCGGGGAGGTGCGTGCCCGGGCTCGGGGGTGTCTCCCGGGCACGCACCGGTCCGGGCGCCGCTCAGACGGTGAGCAGGGTGGGGCTGGCGGCCTTGTCGGTGGGCAGGAAGTCGTCGGGGACGGGGTACTGGCCGAGGACGTAGTTGAGGATGGCGGCGTGCATGGCCTCGACGGGGGCGATGGTGGCGGCGGTGGCGATGCCGGCGGGGCTGGTGACGTTGTAGGTCGCGAAGAGGTAGGTCTGGGCGGCCTGGTCCTCCAGCATCAGGGCGAGTTTGGCGACGTCGCCCACGCTGGCGGCCTTGCCCAGTGCCTCGGCGGTGTCGGCCTGGTTGGAGAGCGGCACGTTCGTGATCGCGGGCTTGCCCGCGCCGGTGAGGACGGCGTTCCACGCCTTGGCGTGGTCGGTGTGCTGGCCCATCGCGGTGGTGACGAAGGCGGCCACCGCCGGGGGGACGGTGCCGAGCTTGCCCGCCTTCGCGGCGTCGAGGGCGGCCTGGTAGGCACCGACGGCCTGGTTCTCCAGCGCGACGGCCAGGGCGACGACCAACAGGTCGCCGGTGTACTGCCCCGACCCGGAGCCGGACGGCGGCATGGAGGAACTGCCGGAAGGGGCGGGGGGACTGGTGGTGGACTTGCTGCTGGAGCAGGCCGCCAGCGTGAGTGCGACCGCGGCGCCGCCGGCGCCGAGCAGGAACCGCCGCCGCCCGGCGTCGCGCGGCTCACCGCCCCGGCGGGCGCGGATCTCCTCACCCAGGTCGACGGCGCTCGCGCGCATCGCGGGCAGCGTCGTCCGGTGCGCCTCCTCCATGTCCGCCGTGAGGCGGGCGAGTTCGCCTTCGCTGATCTGGAGCTCCCAGTCGTGCGCGGTCACTTGACGGCCCCTTCACTGATCGGCGAAGCACTGTCGGTCTGGTAGAAGGCGTCGGGGAAGCCGACGCTGCCGGCCGCGGCGGGCAGCTTCGCCGGGTCGACCGGGATGGTGATCAGGTCCGGGGCGTTGCCCGCCAGCAGGGCCTGCACGGCCAGCAGGGTGGCGCGGTGCTGGGCCTCCACGGGGGCGACGGAGGCGAAGAGCCTGCGCAGGTCCGGGTTGGAGACCTGTCCGACGTTCTTGGTGTAGGTCTGCGCGGCGACGTCCTCCAGGGTGATGGCGAGCTTGACCACGTCGGCCGGGCCCTTGATGGTGGGCAGCGCCTGGTCGACGACAGCCTTGTACTTCGGGTCCGGGTCGTTCTGGGCCTTGCCGCCGGCCTGCGTGGCGGCGGCGTTGAACGCCTTGGCGTGGGCCTGGTGCTGCTCGGTCGTCTTGGCGATGAACGCGGCCACCGTCTTGTTGCCGTCCTTGATGAACGGCAGCCCGGCAGCGGTCCGGTAGACGGCCACCGCCAGGTTCTCGATCGACGCGGCGGTCTGCAGCGCCATGATGTCGTCCGCCACGGATCCGGACGGCGACGCGCTGTCGGCGAAGGCCCGGGTACCGCCGAGCAGCGCGGCCGTGCCCGCCACGCCGGCCAGGAACCCGCCGCGCTGCCACCAGCGACGCCGGACGGGCTCGGTGGCCTGCCCGAAGTCGGCCAGCGCCCCGCGCGTGATCCGCGCCGCGTCGCTGTTCAAGTCCTGTGACTGCTCGGTGAGTTCTTCCAGCAGTCGGGTGTCGATGCGCTCTGCAGGCATCATGCTCCAGTCCCATGCCGGAGCCCGCGGCTCGCGGGCTCGTACGTCATGCCTTCGGCGCCGCCCGGCCGTCGGCTTGCCCGGTCGGCCCGGGAACCCGGTGATTCACCCGTCCGGGTGACGGCGGGCCCCTTCGTCTGCCCCGAGCCGGCGCCCGCTGCCGCCGGGGCGGCGGGCGGTGTCCGCCGGGTGTGGGCCCCTGGTCAGGATCGCGGCCGTGTGGTCGGCGGTCAGCCGGTGCCAGCGGCGGGCGCCGCGGAGCATCGCGTGGCCGCCCGCGGTCAGCGCCACCACCTGGACGTCGGCTCCGGCCGCCTCCGCCCGGCGGGCGAAGGCCCGCGTCTGCTCGGCGGAGGTGACGCGGTCCGTGTCGTCGTGCAGGAAGACGGCGGCCTTGCCGCGCAACTGGGCCACGGGCTCGTCGGGCGGGCACCAGGGCGCCAGCGCGATCACCCCGCGCACCGTGTCGTGGCCTGCGGCGGCCAGGGCCGCGCGCCCTCCCATCGAGTGCCCGATCAGGATCACGGGCACCCCCGGAGCGAGGGCGGACAGCGCGTCGAGGGCCTGGGTCGCGTCGCGGACGGGATCGGCGCGGTGCCCGTTCCAGCCCCGGTACCGGTAGCGGACCGCCGCGAGGAGGATCTCGCCGCCCCAGGTGCGGTGTTCGATCTCCGCCGCGAAGAAGCACATGCGCAGCGCGGCCAGGCTGAACCGGGAGACCGGCCGCATGCTGTCCGCGCGGCCGCCGTGCAGCAGCAGGACCGCGGCGGCGGGCCGCTCGGGCAGGCGCTGCACATGAAGCCTCTCCGTGCCGGGGCGGACGGTCGTCGGCGCCGCCGTCGGCCCACCGGGCGCTCGCCGCGACGGGTTCACCGGCGTGGCCTGCGCGGCAGGAAGCCGCTGGTCCGCGCGACGTAGGCGTCCCAGCCCGGCTTGTCGGCACCGAGCCGGCGTTCCAGCAGGGGCTTTCCGCTGCCGAACGCCAGCAGGTAGGTCATCAGGACCGGGCTGAGCACGAACGCCCAGCCGACCGGGTCGGCCGCCGCGAGCAGGAACAGGGCCCACCAGACGCAGGCGTCGCCGAAGTAGTTGGGGTGGCGGGTGAGGGCCCACAGGCCGCGGTCCATGATCTTGCCGCGGTTCGCGGCATCGGCCTTGAAGCGGGCCAGTTGCCAGTCGCCCACGGTCTCGAAGAACATCCCCACCGCCCACAGGCCGAGCGTGGCCCAGGTGAGCGGCCCCAGCGGCGCGGTGAGGTACTGGGCGGCCTGCACCGGCAGGGACACGAACCAGACGATCGCGGCCTGCAACAGGTAGACCACGCGCAGGGCGTAGCCGTCGCGGCGTCCGGCGGGGGCCTTGGCGAGCATCCGGTCGTAGCGCGGGTCCTCCCCGTGCCCGCGCGAACGCGACCGGATGTGCGCCGACAGCCGCAGCCCCCACACGGTGACCAGGGCGGTGGCCAGCAGACGGCGTCCCGCGTCGCCGTGCCCGGCGGACAGCGCCCAGCCGGTCCAGGCGACGGCGGTGAAGGCCAGGCCCCAGGCGACGTCGACACCGCGGTGGCGGCCGGCACGCACCCCGATGACGAAGGCGGCCAGCAGGACGGCCAGGGCCACACCGGCCGTGGCGGCCAGGTTGACGGCGAAGGCGGTGCCGTTCACGGCTGCCCCCGGTACCACCGGCCCGCCGTCGCGGGGGCGCCGCTCGTGCCGTCCGCGGCGGGGCGGACGGCGAGGATCTGGTCCACGCCCATCCTGCGCTCGGCGAAGGCCGGTGAGCTGCCGGCCAGGTAGAGCTGCCACAGCCGTACCGTCGCCGCGCCCACCAGAGCGGTGAGTTCGGCCCGCTGGTCGCGCAGGTTGTCGTGCCAGGCGTCGATGGTGCGGGCGTAGTGCTCGCGCAGCGCCTCGGCGTTGCGCACCTCCGGACACTGGGCGGGGGTCATCGGGTGGACTCCGGACGGGTGAGGAGGATCTGCTGGACGTCGAGGTAGCCGGTGCGGAAGCCGGCCTCGGAGTAGGCCAGGTACAGCTCCCACATCCGCTGGAACACCTGGTCGAAGCCGAGGGCGTCGACCAGGTCGGCCCGTTCGGTGAAGCGTTGGCGCCACAGCCGCAGGGTCTGCGCGTAGTGCGGGCCGAACGGGTCGCAGGCCGTCACGCGCAGGGTCGTGTGGCGGCTGGTGGCCTGGCGGATCGCATCGAGGGAGGGGATCTGGCCGCCGGGGAAGATGTACTTGAGGATCCAGGTGTAGGTGCCGCTGCTGGCCAGCATCCGCTCGTGCGGCATGGTGATCGCCTGCACGGCCACCCGTCCGCCCGGTGCCAGGACGCGGTCGATGGTGGCGAAGTAGACGGGCCAGAACGGCCGGCCGACCGCCTCGATCATCTCCACGCTCACCACCGCGTCGTACTCGCCCTCGGCCGCGCGGTAGTCGCACAGCCGTACCTCGACGCGCTCCGCGAGACCGGCGTCGGCGATCCGGAGGCGCGCGAGTGCCTGCTGTTCCTCGGAGAGGGTGAGGCTGACCACCCGGGCGCCGCGGGTGGCGGCGCGGATCGCGAGTTCGCCCCAGCCGGTACCGATCTCCAGCACCCGGCTGCCCGGCCCCACGTCGGCCAGGTCGAGGAGCCGGTCGATCTTGCGGTGCTGGGCTGCGGCCAACAGGTCCCAGGAGGCGGCCGGCGCTCCGCCCGGTCCGGTCGGGAAGATCGCCGAGGAGTAGGACATGGTGGCGTCGAGGAAGAGCGCGAACAGGTCGTTGGAGAGGTCGTAGTGCCGGTGGACGTTCGCACGGGCGTTGCCGGGCGTGCTCAACTCGGCGGCGGGCGGCCGTTTGACGTACAGGCGGCGCAGCCAGTGCGCGCCGGTGGGCACGAGCGTCTCGGGGGCGGTGGCCAGTTCGGTGAGCAGCGCGACCAGGTCGGGTGAGTCCCAGTCGCCGGCCTGGTAGGACTCGCCGAAGCCGATCAGCCCGCTCTCCCCGATCCGGTGGAAGAAGGCGCCGGGCCGGTGCAGGCGCAGCACCGGGGCTTCGGCGGGAGCGGGGGCGAGCAGACGGCCGTACGGCAGCTCGACGCGCAGGCCGCGTCGGCGGGCGATGCGGCGCAGCAGCCGCTGGGCCACCGCCGCGCGGGCCGGGACGTGCGGGAGGCGGGCCACGTCGGGCCACTGCCGCGCATCGACCGCCGCAGGCGCCGACGGCGCGAGGAACCGGACTGGCAGGGTCATGGGGCGGGAACCTTCTCATGAGGGGCGTGGGTGGGGCGGGGATGGACGGGCAGGCCGCGCAGCAGGAGCCGGATGCCCTGGAAGCGGATGTGGGCGCTGACCGCCAGGGTCGACAGGGGGTGGCGGGCCGCGGCCCGCAGCAGCCGGGTGACACCGGCCGGGTGGCGGGTGCCGCGCACGGTGGCGGTGAAGGGGCGCCCGCCTTCGCGCTCCAGTCGGACGGACAGGGCGAGGCGCTCGCCCGGTTCCGGCAGCGTCATCCGGTACCGGCCGTCGACGGGGAAGAACGGCGAGACGTAGAACTCCTTCGCCACGTCGGCCCGGCCCCGCTCGTCGGGGCTCAGCAGGTAGCGGTGGCGGCCGCCGTAGGTGTTGTGGACCTCTGCCACCGTGCAGACCGGGCGGCCGGCGCCGTCCCGGCACCAGTAGAGGGTCAGCGGGTTGAAGACGTACCCCAGCGAGCGGGCGTGGGCCAGCATCCGCACCCGGCCGCCGGCCAGGTCGATGCCCTCGCCGCGCAGGTAGCGGTCGAGGTCCTGGCGCAGCGACACCCCTCGTTCCCGGGCGGGGAAGGAGGCGAGCAACCGCAGCGGCCAGGGGATGGCCGGCAGCCGGTCGAGGTCGACCAGCCACAGATAGGTGCGGTGGGTGAAGGCGTTGCGCACCGGGCCGGTGCGCACGTGGGAGATCCGGCACTCGTACAGGGCCGCGCCCCACGGCCCCGGCAGGACGGGTGGCGCGGCCGCGTCGGCCGGGGCTGCCGGGTTCGCGGTCATGGTGTGCTCACCCCGAGCAGGGCGTGGGCGGCCGTGAGGCCCGAGCGGCAGCCGTCCTCGTGGAAGCCCCAGCCGTGGTAGGCGCCGGCGAACGCGGTCCGCCCGGTGGTGAGTGCGGGCAGTCCGGCCTGGGCGGCGACGCTCTCACGGGTGTAGACCGGGTGCTCGTACACGGTGCGGGAGATGACGTGCTCGGCCGGGACGGGGTGGTCCGGGTCCTCGTTGAGGGTCACCAGGTAGTCCTCGGCCGTGTCGAGTCCGAGCAGCCGGTTGAGGTGGTAGCTGACCCGCACACCCGCGGCGCCGTCCGAGCACCGCGCCATCCGGTAGTTCCAGGAGGCCCGGGCCCGGGGGGCGCCGGGCAGCCGGGAGGCGTCGCGGTGCAGCACGGCGGGGTTGCGTGAGTAGCCGAACGCGCCGAGCACCTCCCGCTCGGCCCGGCTCGGGTCGGCCAGCAGGGCGAGCGCCTGGTCCGCGTGGGTGGCGATCACCACGGCGTCGACGTCGGCGGTACGGCCGTCCTCGGTGGTCACCGCCACGCCGTCGCCGTGCCGGCGCACCGCCCGCACCGGCGCCGCGCGGTGGACCACGGGCAACTGCCCGGCGATCCGGGCCACGTAGGCCTGCGAGCCACCCACCACGGTGCGCCAGCGCGGTGATCCGGTGACGGACAGCAGGCCGTGGTTGGCCAGGAACGTGAACAGGTACCGCGCGGGGTAGTCGCCGGCCGCGTCCGGTGCGCAGGACCAGACGGCGGCGACCAGCGGGGTCATGAAGTGGCCCGTGAAGTAGCGGGAGAAGCCGCCGGCCACCAGGAACTCGCGCAGCGTCGGCTCCCCCGCCCCCGGGTCGGCCAGCAGGGCGCGGGCCCGGCGGTGGAAGCGGGGCACCTCGCCCAGCATCCGCAGGTACCGGCCTCGCCGCAGCGTGTCCGGCCGTGCGATCAGCCCGCCGGGCCCGCGCGCCCCCGCGTACTCCAGCCCGCAGCCGTCGCAGCACACCGACATGCTCATGTCGCTCGCCCGGGTGGGAACGCCCAGCTCCCGGAACATCGCCACCAGATGCGGGTAGGTCCGCTCGTTGTGCACCAGGAACCCGGTGTCCAGCGCCACCGGGCGGCCGTCGGCGCCGACGGCCCGCTGGGTGTGGGCGTGCCCGCCGAGGCGCTCGTCGGCCTCGAACAGCTGCACCGCACGGCCCGCACGGTGCAGCCGGAAGGCAGCCGTCAGGCCCGCGACTCCGGCCCCGACCACGGCCACCGTGCCGCCTCCCGCGCCACCGGGGCGCCCCGCGGGCACGCCCGCCCGCCACGTTTCCACTGCGAACACCACGTGCGCCCTCCGTCACGGGCGGCCCTCCTCAGGGCCCGCCGACCTGTGCTCACTGTGTCTTCGGAGCACACCCGGGAGGGGATTGCTCCGAACGTGACAGCGACAGCGGCGGCGCCGGGCCCGAGTTCCGCCACGGGCCGAGGGCCCCATCCCCGGTGGTGAGCGGTCCGCAGCACCCACCGCTCCGGCCGCCACCGCTCCGGCCGCCGCGCTCCCGGAGACGGGCCCTGCCGGAGGAACGGCCCGGACGGGAGGGGGGCTCCGATCTCCGCTGCGCACACCGGCGGCGAAACCGGCGACAGCCGGGACCAATCCGACGGCCCGTCGGCACCGAAGACCACGTGCCCGCAGTTCTGTACACCTGGCCGGTGGTCCGTCCCCGGCCTCGTCGTGGGGAGGCTCATGATGCCCGCCGTCCGTCCGTGGGGCTCGCCGCCCGCCCGTTGCCCCCGAGGAGCGGTCGGATGAGCGCCGTCGTCCACCTGTCGGGCCCCGGACGGCCGGGCCCGGACCTCAAAGAGCTCCTCACCAGAGTCGCCCGCGGCGACCAGGACGCCTTCTCCCGGCTGTACGACACGGTGGCCGCCCCGGTGCTGGGCCTGGTGCGACGGGTGCTGCGGGACCCCGCCCAGTCCGAGGAGGTCGCCCAGGAGGTGCTGCTGGAGGTCTGGCGCACCGCCGCCCGCTACCGGGCCGAGCGCGGCGAGGTGATGGCGTGGGTGCTGACGATCGCCCACCGGCGCGCGGTGGACCGGGTCCGCTCGGCGCAGGCCGCCGCCGACCGCGACCGGCGCGCGGCGGCCGCCTCCGGCACCGCCGAGTTCGACGAGGTCGCCGAACAGGTCGAGAGCAGACTGGAACGCGAGCAGGTGCGGCGATGCATGAAGTCGCTCACCGAACTCCAACGCGAGGCGTTGACGCTGGCGTACTACCGCGGCTACACCTACCCCCAGGTCGCCGACGTCCTCGGTGCCCCGCTGGGCACCGTCAAGACCCGCATGCGCGACGGACTGATCCGCCTGCGCGACTGCCTGGGGGTAGGAACATGAGCGCCGCCGACCTGCACACCCTCACCGGCGCCTACGCCACCCACTCCCTCGACCCCGCCGAGAGCGCCGAGTTCGAACGCCACCTGGCCAACTGCGCGGCCTGCGCCCAGGAAGTCGCCGAGTTCGCCGCCACCCTCGCCCGGCTCGGCGCCGCCCAGGCCCTCCTCCCCCCACCGGCCCTGAAGGACCGGGTGATGGCCGCGCTGCCGACGCTGCGCCAGGAGGCCCCGAACGTCACTCCCGCCCCGGGGCGCCGGCGCGGCCGCCTCACCAGGAGCTGGGCAAAGCTCGCCCTGGCGGCCTGTCTCGCGCTGACCGTCGGCGCCGGCGCCGTGGCCGTGCAGCAGAACCAGCAGGCCGAACAGGCACGGGCCCGCGCCGCCGCGCTCCAGCAGCAGCAGGACCGTTTCGCCGGCCTCCTCACCGCGCCCGACGCCCGCACCGCCACCGGTGCTGCCACTGGAGGCACCGGCGTGGGCACGGTGGTGTGGTCGAACAGCCGCGGCCAGGCCGGCTTCCTGGCCTCCGGCATGCCCGCCCCGGCCGAGGGCAGCACGTACGAGCTGTGGTTCAACGACGCGGGGACGATGCGCCCGGCCGGCCTGCTGCCCACCGGCGACGGCGTCCTCCTGCTGACCGGGCCACCGGACGGGGCACGCGGCATCGGCGTCACCGTCGAACCGGCGGGCGGCTCCGCGCACCCCACCACGACGCCGGTCATGCTCCTGTCCTTCGCCTGACCCGAGCCGGCCCGACCGGCCGCCTGCCGGCCGGGGCGGCCGGCAGCGGACGATCCGCCCGACCCTGCCGTCAGGCCGACCTCACTGCGGGGCTCGACGGCCCTCCACCGCGAAGATCGCGAACTACGGCTGGAGTACTATGAGTTGGCCCCAGCCGGATAGACTTCTGAGGCGGGGGTGACGCTTTGGAAGAGTCGGCTATGTCATCTGATGTGACGCGTCGTGACGATGCCACTTCTGGTGGTGGCGTTCTCGATCCCGCCGTGACGCGTCGTGACGGCGGTAGTGGTTCGGCGGCCCTGCTGCGGCTGCCCTCGGCACTGGCCGAACGGTTCGTGGTGGTCGGGGAGTTACCGCACCAGGGGCGCGAGGCGGATGTGCTGCTGGTCCGCGACGCGGCCGGGGGTGAGTTCGTCGCGAAGGTGTACCGCAGTGGGATCCGGGTCATGCCCGAGGTCTGGGAGCGTCTGCGGGGACTGGACACCAGCCATGTGGTGCGCGTGGTCGAGACGGGCTTCTCGGACGGGCGTGACTTCGAGCTGTCGGAGTACCTCCCCGGGGGGTCGTTGGAGGACCTGGTCAAGGCTGGGACGGTGGTGTCGCCGGCCGTCCTGTCCGGAGTCGTCTCCCAGCTGACGGCGGCGGTGGCGCAGCTGCACGACGCGGGGATCGTGCACGGCGATCTGAAGCCGTCGAACGTGCTCCTGCGCCGGCGGGAGCCGCTGGAGTTGGCGTTGGCGGACTTCGGCGTGAGCAAGTCACTGGATGCGACGTCCCGGTTCACCCAGCGCGTGTTCGGGACGCTGGCGTATTCGGCGCCGGAGTACCTGTTCAGTGCCGAGGTGTCCGGTTCTCAGGACTGGTGGGCGGTCGGGGTGATCGCCCGGCAACTGGCCACGGGCCGCGTGCCGTTCGAGGGCTTGTCGGAGCAGGCGGTCCGGCACCATCTGGCCACCCGACCGGTCGACGTGTCGGATGTGGCGGACGAACGGGTACGGCTGCTGTGCGCCGGGCTGCTGGTCAGGGATCCGGGCCGCCGGTGGGGTGCCGCCGAGGTGCGCCGGTGGCTCGAGGGCGGCACCCCGGAGGTGCCGGAGGACTCACCTGGTGGGGGCGCTGAGCCGGCGAGCACCACCGGCCGCAGGCCGCTGCGGTTCAACGGCGTCAGGTACACGGAGAAGACGGCCCTGGCCCGGGCGCTGGCGGCGGACTGGGCGACCGCCGCCCGCCGGTTCTTCGTGTCCATGGGGGAACGCGCCGACCCCAGCCAGGGCTGGCGCCAACTGCGCAACTGGCTGGCCCAGTTCGACGATCCCGAGCACGACGGCGCCGAGGAGCTCGTGGACCTGATCGACGTCCACCTCCCCGGAACCGACGCGCCGGACGCGAAGCTGCTGCGGCTGCTGCACTGGCTCGACCCGACGATGCCGCCCGTCTACCGCGGCAAGCGCATGCTTCCCGAGGATCTGCTCACCCTCGCCGAACACGCCCTGTCCACCCAGGACCACGAGAACGACGACGACGGGCACCGCACCGCGCGGGAGCTCGTCGACGAGTTGTACGACCATGACCTGCTCACCGCCCTGGCGACCTTCGGCGAGGGCGCCCACCAGCTCGCCGACGTCAACCGTCGTTGGCGCGATCTGAACGCCCGGTGGGAGGGACTGCGGGAGTCGACCGCGCTGCCGCCCAGGATCCGGAAGGAACTCGTCGGCACCGAGATCCGAGTGGAGGCGCTGGCCATCGCGGTCGCCCCGGACTGGGCCCGGGCGCTACGACAGCGGGTGGAGTCCGCCGCGGCGTCCGTACCGGGCGGCATCGGTTGGTTCGACGCACTGCTGGCCGACGGTGGGGATCCGGTCCGTCACCTGGCGGCCGTCCGCACGCTGCCGTCCGCCGTCGCCGAGGCCCGCCGCCTGGAGGAGGTGCGACGCGCCAACGAGGCCGCCGCGTCGGCCCGGGAGCGCGAGTGGCGGGAGGACGAGGAACGCCGGCTGTCCGGTACCGGAGAGGCGGTGCTGCGCGCCCTCGGCGCAGTGGCCCTGCTGTTCGCGCTGCCGGTCGGGGTGCCGCTGGTCCTGGGGACCCTGGTCGGCGAGGAGGAGTTCCTGTCGCGGTTCATCCCCGCAGCGACGGTGACCTGCGGGGTTCCGCTCGTCTGCGAGCTGGTGCTGGCGGCGAAGCTCGGGCAGGTCTACCACCCGCGGTGGTCCCTGCTGTCCCGCCTCGCCGACCTCGGCCGCCGGCTGTCCGGCGGGCGGGAGGCGCTGGCCACCCGACTGCGGCCGATGCGCAAGCGGACGATCGCCTTCGGCGGGGGCTGCGTCGTCTACCTGGTCCTCGGTACCGTGATCTGGGTGATCGTCACGCTGGAGATCTGGTCACCGGTCACCCTGGTGGTCGCGGCGGGATACGTGTTCTGGACGTTCCTCCGGTACCGGGAGTGGCGCACCGCGCACCAGGCACAGCAGCCGCACGTTCTGGGGGAGAAATGAGCGGGCCCAAATGCACGACGTACCAGCGTGACGAGTCCCTCAGCGCCGCGGCCCTGCGCGCGGCCGCGCAGGACGCCGCGGTGCGCGAGGCCGTGCGAC